>CAYNKW010000190.1:0-8185 GCA_964397845.1 uncultured Anaerolineae bacterium | reverse complement strand
GCCTGGTTGCAGGCCGGGAGCAGCACCAACTCCGAGTCGGTGAGTTCGCGCCCTTTGGCCGCCGCCTCACGTTTGGCGCGTTCCAGCCGGTGGATGCAAAAGGTGCACTTTTCCACCACCCCCACCGGACGCTGGGGCACATCCGGGGTGAGGTGCTGGTCGTAGGGGGCGGGAAAGCGAGGGGCGTACCAGTTGAAGTAGCGCACGCCGTAAGGACAGTTCGTGGCACAATACCGGCAGCCGATGCAACGCTGATAGTCCATCCGCACAAGGCCCTCTTCATCCACGTAGGTCGCCCCTACCGGGCAGACCTTGACGCAGGGCGGGTCATCGCAATGCATACACGGGCGGGGGATGAAACGCGCCTGCAACTCGCCGTGCTCGTCCTTCACGTCGGCGATGACCTCGTGCCAGTGGACGGCGCGGCCCAGAGCAGCCTGTTCCGGCCCGGCGAAAGGGACATTGTTCTCGGCCTGGCAAGCAATGGTGCACGCCTGGCAGCCCGTGCATTTATCCAGGTCAATCACCATTCCCCAACGTGGCATACTGTCCTCCAATCCCGATGGCTCAGGCTCTGTAAACTCGGACTCGGGTGACGCGGTGGGCGAGCTGGCCGCTCAACTCGTCGAATTCGGGGACAAGCAGGGCACTGGGGTTCGCGCCGTGGCCCTCGGCGTAGCGTCCCCCGGCGGTGTGGCCCTGTCCTTCGGGGATACCGACCACGTAGGGGTGGATCCCCACCCACAGGCGAGCCCGTAATCGTATGCGGCCAACGGGCGATTCCACCCATACCTGATCGCCATCCTGGATACCGAGTTCGTGGGCTGTTTGGGGATGGAGTTCCACCCAGTTCTCCCATCTAGCCTGCATGTGCAGGCCATAGGTCTCCTGCAGCCAGGGGAGATTGGCACTCCAGCGCTGGCCGGTGGTCACCAGGGGAAATATGACCAGGTGCAACGGGTACTCACCCTCGTCACCGATAAAGTGCGGGGCCCGATAGCGCGGCAGCAGCTTCTCGTCGTCATCTTTGCCCAGGACCTGCCGGAGAGTCAGCGAGTAGAACTCGAACTTGCCAGAGGGGGTGATCAGCACTTGATCCCACTGGCCGGCTTCGTAATCAGGTACGTACCACACCCCTCGTGCCTTGAACTCGGCCCAGAACTCGTCAAAGGTCTCGCGCCTGGGCACGCCCTGACCGGAATTAAAGAGCCCCTTAAGGCGAGTCTGGATCGCAACCAGGAAGCTCGCCCACGGGAAGGCGTCTCCTATGTCCCCGCCCATGGCCTGTGCCAGCGCGATGAGCACATCGCCGGTATTGCGTGTGTCATGGAGCAACGGGATGGCTGGCCGGCCCAGCGCGACAGCCGGTACGCCGATGCTGGGCACCAGCGGCTCGTAGAACCACTTTTCGAGGAAGGTGCAATCGGGCAGGAGCAAGTCGGCGTGGGCACTTGTCTCATCCAGATAGGGGGAAAAGCTGACAATGAGCGGGATGCGTGCCAGTGCCTCGTCCCACCCGGCGGTCGGGTAATCGTAAAGTGGATTGGCGTGGTAGAGTAAAAGCGCGCCGGGAGCCTGCTCCGCCGCCACGATGCCCTGGGCCAATGCGGGAGCTGCGTCCGGAGCCAGCGGAAAGCGGGCGGTAGCGGCGCCATCCAGGCGGGGCTGGGCGAGGCCAGTATGCGCAGCCTCGTCGAGCGCGACGGGGGGCCAGTCGGCCAGGGGGGGCTGGCGCTGCCGCAGCACGCCACCGGGGGTGTCTATTGAGCCGGCGAGCGCGTTCAGGCAGTGGATGGCCCACTGGGCGTAGAGACTATCCGTGCCCCCGCTCACGTCTCCGGCGGCAACAGCCGGCCGCGCGGCGGCGAACTCGCGAGCGATGCGCTTGATGGTCTCGCCGGGGATGCCGATCTCATGCGCCACGTTGTCAGGCGCGTACTCGCGCAATACGAGCGTACCAAAGCCAGTGTGGGTCTGCCCGTCGGCGTCCGTCCAATCCTCGAAGCCAAAGGTGTGTTCACTCACGAACCTGGTGTCGTACAGCCCATCGCGCACCATGACGTGGGCCATGCTCAGCGCCAGCGTACCTTCCATGCCGGGATTGACACACAGCCATTCGTCGGCTTTGGTGGCGGTGATGGAAGCCCGGCTCCCGACCTGCACGACTTTGGCCCGGATACCGGGACGACCCCGGCGCAGGCGGCTGTAGGCGCGCAGGGAACGGGGAAGCGGTTGCCAGGCTTCCAGGAACGCGCCGCCCAAAAAGATGACATAGTTGGTGTTTTCCCAGTCATAGGCTGCATGTTCGGCCCAGCCCTGGGTGAGGAGGTGGGCCAGCGGAGAGCCATCGGCGCGGTAGTAATGCGGCGCGGCAATACTATTGGGTGTGCCAAAGGCGTGGCAAAAGCGGTTGATGAGATCGGCGGTGGGGCCGTGTTTGCCATCGTGAAGAAAGACGAGGCCCTCCGGATGGCCCGCAGCCCGCATCTCCCCCAGCCTGGCGGCCACCTCCGAGAGCGCTTCATCCCAGGTGATGGTCTCCCATTGCCCGGAGCCACGTTCGCCCGTGCGTCGCATGGGATCATGCAGCCGGTCCGGATCGTAGAGTGCCTGGAGCCCGGCCTGGCCTTTGGGGCAGAGCTTGCCCTGATTGCTGGGATGCAAGGGATTGCCGTCCAGCTTGACCACCCGGCCATTCACTACGCGTGCCACCAGACCACATCCGCCGGGGCACATCCGGCAGACACCGGGTACCAACGTTTCTTCTGGGAGGACTGGTCCCTGGGTGGTGTGAACCAAAGCGTGGAGGATACCGTACTTGTGCTCGAGCGCATATAGGGTGGTGGCTGCGGCTCCCGTACCAGCCAGCTTGAGGAACACGCGTCTGCTGAGCTCGGCCATTTTGATACCGACTCCTCTCTGAATCGATGTTCTAGTTTCTTGCCGCCTGTCGGAGTGAGGATTGAGGTTCCGCTGGATAACGGGAACCGGGCCGCAAACAGAACCTGGGAGATTATACTATCAGGCGTCGAGTCTGGCAAACAATCATCACTCCTTGATCTCAGTTTCCTGTTCTGGAGAAGACGGTCCGCTTTCTGGATCTTGAAGAAGACCTGTCCTGCGTGGCTGGTCGGCAGTCGGCTCAGGTGACAATGGGATAGTCAGCGTGACGCGAGCGCCCCAGCCCGGCTGGGAACGGATGGCAAGCTCGCCGCCGACCATTTCGGCCCCTTCGCGCATGTTGACCAAGCCCAGGTGACCTTCCTGAGTCTCCAGAGCTTCCGGGCGGGTAACCTTGAACCCCTTGCCATCGTCGCGAATATTGACCAGCAGACAGTTGTCCTCCTGGCGGCTCACTTGCAGCCACGTGTTGGATGCCTCGGCGTGCTTCTTGATGTTGGTCAGCGCTTCCTTGATAATGGCAAAACAAATCTCTTCGATCCTGGCTGGCAGGCGCTTTGGCCAATCTTCCAGTTCAGCGTGGATCGTCATGCCCTCGACTTTGCGCAGTCGTTTCACATAGGTGCGGAGCGCAGCAACAAGCCCCTGCGTCCGGAGAATGAGGGGGCGCAACTCAAAGATCATGCTGCGTATCTGTTGGAGCGCGTGAGAGGCCGTGTCCCGCACCAGGGCAATCTCCTTAGCGACCTGCGCGGGGTCGCCAGCGGCCAGCTCTTGGATGAAGCTGAGATGCATGATGATGGCAGAGAGCATCTGGGCCGGACCATCGTGGATTTCACGGGCCAGGTCTTTACGGACCTCCTCTTCCAGATCAACGATGCGATCCCGCTCCTCCTGCACCTGCCGGTAAAGCCGCGCGTTCTTGATGGCTACGGCTGCCTGGCCGGCCAAAGCCATGAGCAGATCGGAATCTTGCTGGTCGAAAGGCTGCTCCGACACTTTGTTCAGCACTTCCAGCACGCCGATGGGCTCGCCTCTAGCAAGCAGGGGAACCGCCAATAGTGAACTGGTTTCAAAAAAGCCCAGGCTCTCGTCTATGGCGCTGAAAAAGCGAGAATCCTGGCGAACCTGGTGAACGATAGCTGGACAATGGTTGGCCAGTACCCAACCGGCAATGCCCTTGTAGGCTGGCATGCGGCGACCGATCAGGGCCTCCCCACCGCCACCCTTTGCCAAAGCAAAGATCAGATCGTTGTTCAAGGCATCCCATATCAACAGCGAACCGGCCGACGCCTGTACCACTGCCACTGCAGCGTCTATGATCCGCTCCAACAACGTTTCCAGATCCAACTCCGCTGCCAGGTCCCGAGCTATTGTCTGGAGTGCCAACAAGGTAGCAATGTGATCTCGCTCGGTGAGTGCGTTTTCTGTCTGGGCCATGCTCCCTTATCCCTTTCCTGTTACAGATCGCCTCTCCAGACCTGGACTCTGGCCAATTTCACAAAACTGGCAAAACTGCCTTACTTGAACCTTCTGTATTGTACTCCAAAAGCCGGAAGCCAGCAAGCGGCTTCGTCGTGAGCACAGCCGGATGCCTGACATTCTTCCCTGGATGCTCCAAAATCAGCCCCGACCGTTACGCAATTGTCACCCTTCTGGTACCAAAGGCGCATTTACAGACCCCAACATGTGTGCTACAATTAAACTACCTCTGACGTTGCCCTTATCGCTTCACGGTTTCACAGTCAGGCAGCGCCGCAGCATGTATTAGAATTGTAGGGAAAGATGACGGAACCCGGTGACACTTTACTCAGAGGCCGCTACCGAGTGACGCGGCTGTTGCACCAGGGGGGGTTTGGTTTCATCTATCTGGCGCGGGACAATCTCCTGGGGAAAGACGTGGCCCTCAAGGAGCTGATTCCTGCCCTGGCTGAAGATTCTGCTACGCTGAAACGCTTCATTCGCGAGGCCCAGGTCACCTTTCGCCTGGCACACACCAACATCGTCCGCACCCTCAACGTCTTCACCGATCGGGACAATTACTACATCGTCATGGAATACCTGCCCGGCGGCTCGCTGGAAGAGTTGCTGCGCGAGCGGGAGCAGCTCCCCTTGGACGAGACCGTGCTGATCATCGCTGACATTTGCGCCGGGTTGAGCCAAGCGCACAGTCAGGGTGTATATCACTGTGACCTCAAGCCAGGTAACGTCCTCTTTGACGAGAACGGTGTGGCCAAGTTGGCCGACTTTGGCATTGCCCACATCTCAGATGCATTGCTGGCTCGCTCCTGGCGCACGGCCAGAGATTTCTCTTCGGGCACGCTGCTCTACATGGCGCCCGAGCAACTGGACGGCGTCCGCAACGACCCCAGGGTGGACGTGTATGCCCTGGGCGCGATGTTGCACCAAATGCTCTCCGGCCGGCCCTACCTCCGGTTCGACCAGCGAGACACGCCGGGTGCACAGGCGGATAACGTGAACTTTATCCGCCACCGACGCCCCCGGCCGTTAGACGACGTGCCACCAGAGGTGAACGTGGTGCTGATGAAGGCCCTGGCCAAACGACCAGCGCAACGCCACGAGTCAGTGGCGGCTCTGCGTTCGGCGCTGGTGCAGGCCAGCTTGCCTTACGTCACCTCGGTGCGCGCGGCGATGGCTCTATCGCCGCTGGATTCTGCCAGTTCCAGGCCACCGGGACTGCTGACCCATCGCGTCCCCCCGTCCGATTGGCTCTGGGTGGCAACCGCCGCGACGGGTGCATCGTTGTTGCTCCTGCTGGCCGCCTACGTCTTCCTGGGCCGGGTGGGAGATTGGTAGTGAGACAGGATTGGTGTGGCTGGAGGTCTATCATGAGACAGCAAGCACTTCTTTTCAAACTCCTGGGATTAGGTTGGCTCACCGTGGGGTTGGTCTGCCTGCCCCTGGGCAGCTTTCAGGCCGGCGGACTCGATTGGGGTGGACAGGTAGCGCAGGCATTGTCCGGCAACGCCGGTGCGCTGTGGCACGCCTTCCATCACCCTCTGATCGCTGTCGTGTTGCTGGCGTGGGGGGTAATGGGCATCGTGCTCGGCTGGAACCTCGTCCGCCTGGTGAGCTGGGCACAGTCGTTGGCCCAAACGATGCATTTGCTCCTGGCCGTCTACCTTGTTGCTGCGCTGATGGTGGGTTTCACTGTCGCCCCGGAGGCAAGAGAGCTCCTTGCCTTTGGCGTTCTGCTCCTGGCGGGCGACCTGGGTCTGGCTTACCTGCTTCGGGGCCGCCTGGCCAGCGAGGTTTTCTCATACATCCCCTTGCGGACGGCGCCGGTTGTTTCGCGGCGTTGTGAGTTTTGCGGCGCTCCCCTGGATCTGCAAACACGCCGGTGTCCAGAGTGCGAGCCGGCCATCAAAGCAAGCCCACGCATTGCCGGCGGGGAGTGCCCAAAGCCGGCCCTGGTCGCCCAACTTGTCAGCCTGGACGACGGCACGGTCTATCCCTTGTCGTCACAGCGGCCAACGCTCGTGGGACGTGAACTCTCGCGCAACGACGTCAACCTGAGCAACCCCACTGTCTCGCGCCAGCACGCTCGTATCGAGTACGACATTCAGAACAGTAGTTATATACTGTTCGCCATGCAAGACACTAACGGCACTTTTATCAACGACAAACTGCTGCGCCGACGACCTCTCCGCGACGGTGACGAGGTGCGCTTTGGACGGGCCAAATTCCGTTTCCACGTCTTGCCTGGCATAGGGGACACCGGAGGATAGGCTTGTGAGTACCCTTCAACCAGCCCTTTTCATTGGCATCGGACATCGAGGACGACAAGTGTTACAGAACCTGAAGCGCCAGATTCTGTCGTCTCACGGCGCGTTGCCGGTCTTGCGTTGGTTGGCTCTGGACATACAGTATGGTGGTACTACAGCTTTGACGCCCCCTTCTGCCAGCAATGATCTGGACACCCTGTCCGCACAGGAGGTGTTCTGGATCCCCTGGCAGAATCCGGGTACACCTTGCATCTCACGGGCCGAGAGCCAGCACGCTTTTCGCGCCCGCCTCGACGAGTTCGCCGATCTCGTCCGGCAGGCCTTGCCTGCACTGACTTCTTACGAGGCGATTGCTGCGGTCGAAGCTGCCGGTTTCCAAGTCGCCGACTCTATCCAGGTAGCCCTCTACGTCGTTGCCGACCTGGGCGATCCGGTGGGGGGAAGCCTGGCCGGAAAAGTGGCCCATCTGGTTAGCCAAATCTGCCGTCAGCAGGGACGTGAGCCTCGTTGCGCGGGTGTTTTCTTTCTGCCCGACGCAACCCAGGCCGATCCGGTCGCCGAGGCCAATGCCTACACGGCCCTGAAAGAACTGGATGCCCATCTGGCCGATCCATCTCTCCGGCGGAACGGGCTGCCTGACTCTCTCTCCTCCACCTTTCCCTTCGACCACGAAACGCACCCTGTCTTTGACAGGGGATGCTACCTGTTGGATACAATCAACGAACAGGCTTACACTGTGCCGCTCCAGGTCCTGGTTGAGCAGGCAGCCCAGTGGTTGTATAGCATGAGCGTCCTGGCTTTGCACCAGGTCGTAGACGATACCTTTGACAAACGGTTTGCCCGGCGCTCCATCCGGCGCAAGATTCGAGCCTACGGCAGCTTTGGCCTGGCCAGCCATACCCTGCCTACCGGCGATTTTAGAGATTGGTGCGCTGCTCGTCTCGGTCAAGCCATCATCCGCCAGGGCCTATTGGACGAGGGTGACGGGCAGTTGCCGGCCGGGGCAGTGGAGGACTTTGTGTCCAGAAATGGCCTTCGCGTCCCCGATCTCACGACGCTGCTGCGGACGTCCATAGCCATTGTCGTGTCCGAAAAAGTTGTCCAGCACTTGCACGCTGGCCGTCTGCAGGAACTGGATACCCGCCTGCGCGGCGCCTTGCGACAGGTTCGGGAAGTAGACCTGCCCCTGTGGCAACGACAGGTGCGAAATCGGATGGCGGCCTTGGGCCGCCAGGTCAGCGGTTCGCTGGTGCAGAAATTGCTGGCCCTGATGCGCCAGCCGTCCACCGGCGCGGTAGCCATCGCCCACGAGTTTCTGAACCGCCTGGAGGCCGAGGTGACCAGCCAGCAAGAGGTGTTGGCGCAACAAGAGAGACTGTATAACGCCCGCCGTCATCAGGTCATTGCCCAGGCCAGCCGCCTTAGCTATCAACTAAAGGCCGTTTTGATGAGCTTGCCTCCCCGGCCCGTCCTGGCCCTGACAGTGTTGGGAGGCCTGTTGCTGCCCGTTGCTTACTGGCTGGTGGTGCTTCTCGCCG
>CAYNKW010000189.1:0-8189 GCA_964397845.1 uncultured Anaerolineae bacterium | reverse complement strand
TTGGCGAGCGCTGGCTGTCCGCAATCAAGTAGAAGCAACTCGATAAGGAAATCTACAAAAATGGCCACGCCATTGCTGACCACCAAACTCTATATCCCCCCCGTCCGGCCAGAACTGGTCTCGCGCCCGCGCCTGATCGAGCGGTTGAACGCAGGGCTCCTTCACAAGCGCAAGCTCACCCTCATCTCCGCTCCGGCCGGCTTTGGCAAGACGACGCTGCTGAGTGAATGGACGCGTGGCTGCGAGCGGCCCATCGCCTGGGTCTCGCTGGACAAGGACGACAACGACCCGACGCGGTTCTGGGGTTACTTTGTCGCTGCCCTGCAGACAGTTCGCGCCAGAATAGGCAAAGCCGCCCTGGCGTTGCTCCATTCCCCCCAGCCACCACCCATCGAGGCCATCCTGACGACCCTGATCAATGAGATCACAGGCATTCCAGACGGTTTTGCCCTCGTCCTCGACGACTACCACGTGATAGAAGCCCAACCCATCCACGACGCCCTCGCCTTTCTGCTCGACCATCTACCGCCGCAGATATACCTGGTTATCGCCACGCGCGCCGACCCGCCCCTGCCCCTGAGTCGCCTGCGTGGCCGGGATCAGTTGCTCGAACTGCGCACCGCTGACCTGCGCTTCACACCTGACGAAGCAGCCGCTTTCCTCAACCAGGTGATGGGCCTGAGACTCCCGGCGGAGGACGTTGCCGCCCTGGAGGCGCGCACCGAAGGCTGGATAGTGGGGCTCCAGATGGCCGCTCTCGCCATGCAGGGACAGGGTACAGAGCGCATCGCCAGCTTTGTCGCGGCCTTTGCTGGCAGCCACCGCTACATCCTGGACTACCTCACCGACGAAGTTCTCTTGCAGCAGCCCGAAAGCGTTCAGACCTTCTTGCTGCAAACAGCCATCCTCGACCGCCTGACTGCCCCTCTGTGCGATGCGGTCACAGAGCGGAGCGACGGCCAGACGATGTTGGAGCGGTTAGAAGCAGCCAATCTGTTCATTGTCCCCCTGGACGATGAGCGACGCTGGTATCGGTATCACCATCTCTTCGCCAATCTGCTGCGTAGGCGGCTGAGCAGGACACAACCCGACCTCTTGCCTGCGCTGCATCTCCAGGCAAGCGACTGGTACGAGAAGACTGGGCTGGTCGGGGAAGCGGTGAGTCACGCCTTGGCGGCAGAAGACGTCGAGCGAGCGGCGCGTCTGGTCGAGGGGAGAGCTCTCGCCATGATCTTCCTCGGCGAGTTGACGACCCTGGTGGGATTGTTAGACGCATTGCCCGACGAGGTGGTGCGCTCTCGCCCTTGGCTATGTATCGCTCATGCCTGGGCGCTGGTGTTCGCCGGCCTACTGGATGCTGTCGAATTGCGGCTGAAGGGTGCCGAAACTACACTGGATACGTTTGGCGACGCGAGGCGTGCCGAAGGGCGACACATAGCAGGTCATATCGCTGCCATTCGAGCCTACATCGCAGCACTTAGGGGAGACATGTCCCGCGCCGCAGAGTTCACCCGCGAGGCCCTCGAACAACTGCCCGAGGAAGACTTGGCGGTGCGCGGTCTTTCTGCGGGGCTGCTGGGCACTGTGCTCCGATGGAGCGGCGACCTTGTGGCAGCGGCCCAGGCCTTGGCCAGGGCCATTGCCATCACGCAGGCAGCCAGTGATAGCCACGCGGCAGTGGAAGCCCTTTACAACCTGGCCGCAGTGCAGTTCGCGCAAGGGCAGCTTCACAAAACGGTCGCTACCTGCCGGGATGCGCTGCTGCTTGCCGATGAGTATATTGAACGGGGTGGACGGCGGTTGCCGATCGTAGCGCCCGGATACTACCTTATGAGTCAAGTGCTGCGCGAGTGGAATGACCTGGAGGGCGCGTTGCGCCACGCGAGAGAAGCCATCGAGCTATGTGAGCAATGGGGGTGGCCAGAGGGTTTGGCATTTGGCTACCTGCGTCTGGCGAGAGCACTCCAGGCAGTCGGAGACGCAGATGGCGCGCATGAGGCGATCCGGAAGGCCAGGCAGGCCGCGAGCGGTTTATCACCGTGGTTCGGTGCCCATATGGCAGCTCACCAGGCACGCCTGTGGTTGGCCCAGGGGAACCTGACGCCAGCGTCCCATTGGGCGCAGGAGAGCGGGTTGAGTGCCGACGATGAACTCAATTATCAGTACATGGGTGAGTATAGCGTCCTCGCCCGGGTTCTCATCGCCCAAGTCAGGTTAGATGAAGCCTCAAGGTTGCTTGCGCGCCTGCTAGAGATGACAGAAGCAGCAGGAGCGATGAGCTATGTGATTGAGACGTTGGTCCTGCAGGCGCTGGCCCTTCAGGCCCAAGGCAAAGATGACCAGGCCCTGACCGTGCTAGAACGCGCTCTCTCCTTTGCAGAGCCCGAAGGCTATGTGCGAACCTTCATAGATAAGGGTGCGCCGATGGCAGCATTGCTGCGCACTGCTGCATCCCGTGGCATAGCATTGGACTATGTGAGCAAACTTCTGGCAGCATTCGGCGAAGTTGCTTTCCCCTCTGCCCCCCTTGTTGAGCCTCTCAGCGAGCGCGAACTCGAGGTGTTACGGCTCCTCGCTGCCGGCCTGTCGAACCGCGAGATTGCCGCCGAGCTTTTTCTGGCGGTTGGCACGGTCAAGAAATACACCAGTAACATCTACGGCAAGTTGAACGTCCACAAGCGCACCCAGGCCGTGGCCCGCGCGAGGGAACTGGGTCTGTTGTAAACCTGGCATTGCCTGGTCAGCGCCCCGTCGTGAGCAAGCCAAAGCTCACGGTGGGGCGTTTTTTGTTGCAAAATCTGCGAGGCTCATGATAAACCCTCCAATACATCTTTTGGGGATGACATCTCCCCTGGTTTACTGGTATACTTTAAGCAATGAAGACAGCAAAACCTAATTATGAGAAGTGCCACAACGTGAATAAAGACCGCAGACAAACACCAATCGAAGGCAACACCGTCAGCGAAAGGGATCGCAAACGCCAAACTTTGCCTGTGGAGCACAAAGTCTACCAAATCAGGGTCGAAGGACACCTTAACAACAGTTGGTCTGAATGGTTCGAGGGGTTGACTATAGCTCATGAGGCAGACGGTACCACAGTGCTGACTGGTCCCCTCGCCGACCAGCCTGCCTTGTACGGTCTGCTCATCAAGATACGCGACCTGGGCCTGCCGCTAGTCTCCGTCAATCGCATCGAGCCCGACCTGGAAGAGGAGCTAGGGCAGTTGAACTGAGGTGGATGATCTAACCAAAACACGAAAGGAGAGAGCAAATGATCAGCACAAACAGATACAAACCGACTATCATCAACGAAAACAAGGAGGAAAAGAACGATGAAAAAGAAGCTAATTCTTACCGCTATAGCGCTCGCTTTGCTACTGACCAGTTGTGCTCAGCCAGCCGCATCACCAACGCCCACTGAGGTGGCACTGGAACCAACGGCGACAATTGAACCGACGCCGGAACCAACGGCGACAATCGAACCGACCCGGGAACCGGCAGCGACGTTTGAGAAAGCACCCTGCCCCATGGATTTGCCAGAGGGCGCTGTAAAGGGCGAAGACATCGTGTGCGGTTATGTCACCGTGCCCGAAGAGCACGCCAAGCCCGACGGGAAAATGATCCGCCTGGCCGTTGCCGTGGTCAACAGCGCCAGCGACACCCCAGAGCCTGACCCGCTAGTGATGCTGGCTGGCGGTCCAGGTCAATCCGCGCTGGCAGCCTTTGTTCCCCTGCTGGCCGCCCCCGGCTTTGAGGGCTTCCGGGCGCGGCGAGAGGTCGTCCTGGTGGAGCAGCGCGGCACCCTGTATTCGACACCTTTCCTGCAGTGCGAGGAGGTTTTCGAGTTCAAGATGGAGACGCTCGCTCAAGACCTCAGCGATGAGGAAGAGAAGGCGCTCAAGCTCAAAGCCCTGACCGTCTGCCGGGATCGCTTCGTCGAGGCAGGTGTTAATCTCTCGGCCTACAACAGCGTCGAAAACGCGGCGGACGTCGTTATGGTTCTCAGCGCTCTGGGCTATGAGGAATTCAACCTCTACGGTGGGTCGTACGGGACGATGCTGGCCCAGCACATCATGCGCGACTACCCCGAAGGCGTGCGCAGCGTCATCCTCGACGCCATCGCCCCGCTGCGACACGAGCCTAACCTGCTGCACAAAGCCCATAGTGCGGATCGCTCCCTGCGGCTGCTGTTCGAGCAGTGTGCCGCTGACCCCGCTTGCCACGAGGCATATCCCGACCTGGAAACTGTGTTCTTCGACACCGTCGCTCAACTCGATCAAGACCCTGCCATGCTCCAACTCACAGACCCAGCGACAGGCGAGTCGCATGACATGCTCTTGACGGGGGATGAACTCGTCAGCCTGACCCGCAATTTCCTGTACAAGACCCCTCTCCTGCCCGTGCTGCCCAGGATCATGACCGACCTTGCGGGGGGTGACTACGCCCTGGTCGAAGCGATCCAGTCCCAACTGCTGTTTGTGCGCGACTGGGCTGACGGCATGTACAAATCGGTGGTCTGCACCGAGATCGCCGATTTCACCTCCGAAGACTTTGCCGACACCGAAGGACTGTATCCACAAGTGGCTACGGTCATGGAAGAACTCATCGCTGAAGTCATGCTGGATCCCTGCGAGGTATGGGGCGTCGAGCTGCTGGACGACGTGACGGGATCGGTGGCCAGCGATATTCCCACCCTCCTCCTGTCCGGTGAGTTTGACCCCACTACTCCGCCGCACCTGGGTGAGGTGGCAGCGGAAAAATTGAGCCACGCGTATGTCTATGCCTTCCCCGGCATCGGACATGGGGCTCTCGGCAGCGGCGATTGCCCGGTTTCCATGATGCTTGCTTTCCTCGATGATCCCACACAGGCGCCGGACGCTAGCTGCATTGACGAGATGCCGAGTGTGATCTTCTACGTGCCGGGCGAAGCCACAGAGGTGGTCCTGGAACCCTTCACCGACGAAGAGCGCGGCTTCAGCGGTCTCGTGCCCGCAGGCTGGACGGAACTCGCGCCAGCAAATCTCGCCCGCGGTAGCTCAGCGATTGATCTAACCTACTTTGTGCTAGAAGCCACTCCAGGCGCTGCCGCTGAACTGTTGGGCAACCTGGCAGGGCAACTGGGACTGGATCCAGCACTGGAGCCCGTCGCAACGGCTGAGGTGGGCAACTTCACGTGGGGCTTCTACACCTTTGAACTTCAGGGCAATACGGCCGACCTGGCGCTGGCAGAGGATGGCGAAAAAGCCTACTTCGTGTTTCTGATCTCGGCGCCGGATGAGCATGATGCCCTGTATGACCAACTCTTCCTGCCCGCCGTCGAGGCGATGGCTCCACTGGCAGCGGAAACCGCAGCGGAAGCTGAAGATGAAGGCACAGGTGAGGTCGAAATCACCCTTGTGCCCTTCACCAGTGAAGCTTTTGGCATCAGCGGCGTTGTGCCGGAGGGATGGGCCGAAGCTGCGCCAGGTATGTATGCGCGTGGCGCTAATGCGACAGACCCGACTGTCCTCATCCAGAAATCCTATCCGGGCACGACCCTCGACCAGATAAACGCAGCTTTGTTGCCCCAACTGGGCCTGGAGGAACTCCCGGAAAGCGTCGGTAGCCATGAGTCCACTGCCTTCACCTGGGATCTGTACACTATTGAAGTTGAAGCCCCAGGCGTCGGGATGTTCATGGTGGAAATCGCACAGTTCGAAACCGACGCGGCGGCTTACATGGTCCTTTTGCAGGCCTTGGCGGACGACTACGAGACGAACTTGTATCATGAGGCTATCTTCTTGCCCACCGTGGACGCGTTAGCCCCCCTATCGGACGAAACCGCCGAAACAGCAGTCTACGAAGACCCTGACGGCCTCTTCAGCGTCCCCATCCCCACTATGCCTTCCTTGGCCAGGCTGACACAGTTGCCTACGAGAAACGCGCCTCTCAGTTGGGCATCATCGGTAGCGGGTTCACCATCAAGGCTCTTGAGGTCACCGACCTGACTGGCGTCGAGCCGCTGCCGCTGACCGATGACCTGATCACTGAGTTGGAGGCCTATATCGTAGACACAATGGAGTTGCTGGACGTGCCGGGCGCGGCGGTGGCCATCGTGCAGGGGGACGAGATCGTCTATGCCAAGGGCTTCGGCGTGCGCGAGCGCGGCAAAGATGACCCAGTAACGCCGGAGACGCTGATGAGGATCGGCTCGACCACCAAGAGCATGACCACCATGATGATGGCGACCCTGGTCGACGAGGGACTAATGGATTGGGACACCCCGGTCATTGACATCCTGCCCACGTTCAAGGTCGCCGACCCAGAGATCACGCAGAAGATCACCGTCCGTAACCTGGTGTGTGCCTGCACTGGGGTCCCCCGGCGGGATGCTGAGCTGCGCTTCAATGCCTATGAGCTCAGCGCCGAGGAGGGCATCATCGAGTCGCTGGCTGACTTTGAGTTCTTCACCGACTTTGGCGAGGCGTTCCAATACAGCAACCAGATGGTGGCCGCAGGCGGCTACGTCGCCGTGCTGGCCGCAGGGGGCGAGTATGGTAACCTAACCGACAGCTACGTGGCGCTCATGCAGGAGCGCATCCTCGACCCCATCGGTATGACCAGCTCGACCTTCTCCTTTGAAGAAGCGCACGCCGGCGACAACTACGTCACGCCGCACAGCAGGGATCTGGCTGGCGAATACGTGCCCATCCCCTTCAGGTTGGAGTTATATCCGTACCCACCGATCGCTCCGTCGGGTGCGCTCTCGTCCAATGTGCTGGACATGGGACGCTATCTGATCACCCTGTTGAACAGAGGCATCGCCCAGGATGGCACGCGAGTCGTCTCCGCCGAGAACCTGGCGATGACCTGGGAGCCGCAAGTTGCCATGTCAGCCGATACCAGCTACGGGCTGGGCTGGGTGGTGAGCGAATACAAGGGCCTGTTGACGCTCAGTCACGCCGGCAAAACCCTCGGCTGCACCTCGGAGTTGGCCTTCCTGCCCGAGGCGGATCTGGGCATCAGCGTGCTGACGAACCAGTCTGGCTCAGCATGACATTCCAAGCAAAACACAAAAGGAGGAATAGAATGACCAAGACAGCTATTCGTATCGAGAACCTCACCCGCGACTTCGAGATGGTGAGGGCGGTGGATGACCTCTCCCTAGAGGTGCCATCCGGCATCATCTTCGGCTTCCTGGGTCCCAACGGTGCGGGCAAGACTACAACCATCAAGATGCTCACCGGTCAGTTGCGGCCCACATCCGGTACAGCGCAAGTGATGGGTTGCGACGTGGTCAGTGAACGCCAGCAGCTCAAACCGCAAAATTGGCGTGGTGTTCGAGTACCAAAACATCTACGAACGCATGTCGGCCCGCGACAACCTGCGCTTCTTTGCCCGGCTATATCGGGTCAAGAAAGCGCGCGTGGAGGAAGTGTTAGCACAGGTGGGCCTGACTGACCGGGCGGGTGATAAGATGAAAACCTACTCCAACGGCATGAAGCAGCGGGTCCTCATCGCCCGCGCCCTGCTCCACAAACCGAAGGTGCTCTTCATTGAACAGAGTAAGTCATAGGAGGAGATATCGAGATGGCTTATAGTGCTGGTGCTGTGGTAGCCGCTGCCGCCGCTGAAAAACGTCGGCAGATGCTGCTTGCGGAGGAAGAAGACATGACCGAATACACACAGGACGACCTAAAGAGTGACTGGGAATTCAAGATTGTTCGATCAGACACTGCTGCATTTCGCAAACCAGAGGTTTTAAACGAATTGCTCGAGCAAGAAGCCCAGGCTGGTTGGGTAATGCTAGAGAAATTCGATGACAGCAGAGTACGCTTCAAGCGACCAAGCAGTGCTCGTGGTAGAGACGCTCTTCTACCGGCTGATGTTGATCCCTACCGCACACAATACGGTATTTCTTCCGCCCGATACGCAGTGTTAGCAGTAACGTTGCTAGGGCTGGTACTCTTGGGTTTTGCATTGCTTGGCTTCTTGATCTTCGTCAGGTGATCTCCTCTGATTTGTAAGCAAAAGGGATCCGAACGCACTCAGGTAGCCGTCTACGCCTGGCGTGAGCGTATGATATTCCGCCAAATCCCCATCGCTCAAATCTTGCGCGGACAGTTTTTGGGCTGGCCGTCTGAAACCCTTCGGGAACTTGCCCTTGACTCTCCAAGTCAAGGACTTGTCCCAAATGCGTAACGCTCCCC
>CAYNKW010000188.1:0-8203 GCA_964397845.1 uncultured Anaerolineae bacterium | reverse complement strand
ACGATTGATGAGCCTGCGATGGGTCAACAGCTATAGCTATCCATCTGATACCGAAGCCTCATCGGATGGTGCTTCGTCTATCTCTTCTTTTGCGCTCTCTTCTGTCACCTCCTGCACCATCTCTGCCAGTTCGTCTTCCGGTGCAGGTTTGCCTTCTCCTTCCTCCTCTGGCTCTGGCTCTGGCGTGTCCTGGGGCACGTATTCGCCACGCGCCATGTCCTTCAACGTCTCCAGGGCAGCCTGGCTCAGCAAACCGTTGCGCAGGGACTCGCGCATTTTCTCATTGTCAAAGACTTTACGGAAATTCTCTCCCTGGTCGCCCACTGCCTTGGCCATGCGGTCAATCTCGGCCTCAATGTCGGTTTCGGAGACCTCCAGTCTTTCCACCTCGATCAGTTCTGTCAGGGCCAGCCCGCGTTTAGTCCGTTTCTCTGCGGTCTCTCGCAGGGACTCGCGATAGTCCTCCCGGTTCTGCCCGGTCATAACCAGGTAGTTTTCCAGGCCCAGCCCGCGCTGCTGCAGCGACTCATCCGCCTCTTCCATCATGCTGTCGAGTTGCCGCTCTACCACAGTGGCCGGGAACTCGATGTGAGCCTGCTCGACCAGGGCATCAACGACGCTGTCGGCGTAGTCGTGTTCTGCCTGCTCCAGGGCTTTGGCTTCCAGTTGTTCCCGGATGCTGGCGCGCCAATCGTCCAGGGTCTCGTAATCGCCCATGGTCCTGGCCAATTCGTCGTCCAGCTCTGGCGTCACCCGGACTTTGAGGTTGTGCATGTGTACCTTAAAGTGGGCTTCTTGACCTGCCCAGGCGGCGTTGGGGTGGTCTGCAGGATACGTCAGGGAAAACTCGCGGTCCTCGCCTGGTGACGAGCCCACGATCTTTTCGGCAAAGCCAGCTAGCGGATAGTTGATGCCCGGCTTGAGAGTGACGGCTCGCTCCTGCACGTCTACTACTACTTCGTCGCCGATGCGCCCCTCGATATCCAGCGTAACCACGTCCTCCAACTCGGCGGGACGTTCCCTCGGCTCCAGTGAGACGTTTGCCTGCTGCAAGCGGGCCAGTTCTTTTTCTACGTCCTCGTCGCTCACCACGGGCGGTTGCCAATCGAGGCGGAGGTCCCGATATTTGCCCAGGTCCACCACCGGCGCGACTGGCAGCGTGAAGGTCATGACCAGGGGGTCATAAGAGGTTATCTCTGCCTGGGCCTTATCGTATGGCTCTATTTCTGTTTCTTCCAGGGCCTCCTTGTACCAGCTCTGTCCTTCCCTCTCTACCACTTCTCCCAGCAACGCTTCTCGCCCCAAGCGACGCACGATCACGTTAAACGGTGCTCTGCCGGGTCGAAAACCGGGGATGCGCACCTGGTGTGACAGTTCTCGGGCCATCTGGCGCAGTGGCTTCTCCAAACGTTCTGCTTCGATTTCTACTGTCAGTTTGACCTCGCAGTCGGGTAGTCGTTCTGTCGTAACCTTCAATATCTTGATCCTCCGCGAAAGCCTTGTATCAATGTACAGACTGCCGCGTTCGGCAGTCTGGGGGGCATTATAGCACAAAAGCAGATTTCACGCCACACATCCCGAAAAGACCCTAGTACTACAACGTGACTTTGCTTCAGAAACCCGTTTTCTGACGCTTCCAGACCGAATCTGCCTGTAGTGCGAAGCCGATTTGCCTTTCAGAGCAGCCCTAATGACGAGAAAACAGGTTTCTCTCGGGCCATTATGTTAAAATAACGTAGTAGTGCTAATGCCAGTAAAAGGTTCTCATCTCGCTCAGTGGGCTCAAGCCCTCTGTCTGGGGGGAACCATTGGGTAACGTTTCGACGAGACGCGTGACGACCACCTGCCAGCCAAATGGTTCCTCGGTCGCGTCGCCTGAGGGGCGCAGGTCGGCCGGCAAGCGCCAACTGGTCGTCTTGGTCCGCACGCTCTTGGACTGCTCGGCGTCGCCGGGCACACGGAGGCGCAGCACGTACCATTCGTCTTTGGCCAGCATCCCCACCGACGTCCAGATGAGTAACACGGTATCTTGATTCTCGATAACCTGCCCGTCGGGAGGCGTGAGCGGGATCGGGGCCGGATAGCCGCTGATCGGCGTCGGGGTATCAGGCCAGGGCGTCGCTGTGGTAGTAGAGGTGGCGGTGGGCGTGCCAGTGTTCGTGGGCGTTGGCGTGGGCGACGCGGTCGGCGTGGGCGGCGTGGGTGTGCCCAGCGGGATGATGAGCGTCTCATTCACTTTGAGCACATAGCTTTCCGGGAGGCCGTTGGCGATGCGGATCGCCTCGACCGAGGTGCCGTACCGTCGGGCGATGTCTTCCAGCCTGTCGCCCCGCTGCACGACGTGTTCCAGCGATGTAGGCAGCGCGACATCGTCCGCCGGGGGGATTTGCAGCACCTCGCCAATCCGCAAGACGTCGTTGACGCTGCGACCGTTAAACTGAGCCAGGTCTACCGCGTCCACCCGGAACTGGTTGGCGACCGAGATCCACGAGTTGCCGTACTGGACGGTATAGGTGATGATGGGCACCGGCGTGGGCGTCGAGGTGGCGGTAGCGGTGGCGGTGGGCGTCGGCGTGTCGGTGGGTGTGGAGGTGGGGAGGGGGGTGAAAGTGGGTGTGTGGGTTGGTGTGGCCGTGTTCGTCGGCGTGACCTTGGTCACGGTGTTCGTCGGCGTGACCAGCGGCGTGACCAGGGGAGAGTCGATCACAGCCAGTGGTTTCCACGGCTGGTTGAGCAACAGGATGCCGATGCCCAGCAGGATGCCACTAGCTAGAACAGCAGCCAGCAGCAGTTTGACCGCCGGCCACGCCACGCGCAAAAGACGCTGCCACAGAGGCGGGCCAGCCAGGCGAGCGGGCTCCGGTTCCGCTGGCGGTTCCTCCTCCAGGTCAGCGCCGCACATCAGGCAGACGGTCGCCGTGCCAGCCACGGACGTGCCGCAGGCAGGACAACGCCGGCCTTTCTCAGTCGTCGGCACATCCGCCGTGACCGGCTCTGTCGTCGAAGCGGTTTCCTCTGTCCTGGTTGGCCGTATCTCGGCCAGGGAGGCGCCGCACATGAGGCACTTTTTGGCCCTGCGAGCCACCGGCGCGCCGCACGAAGGACAGGCCCGATCAGCCCCGGCGGCGGCAGCGATTGAAGCGGCTTTGGGGGGGGCTTTGCGCTTGCGACGGCCCGAGGATGGCAATTCGGCGCCACACATGAGACATTTCTTGGCCCTGCGGCTCACCGGCGCACCGCACGCGGGACACGTCCGTTTAGCCCCAGCAGTGGCCGCAACCCGAATTGCTTCGGCGGCTTTTGTACTGCGGCTAGCCGGGGGCGGCAGTTCTACGCCGCACATCAGGCAGGTCCGTGCCGACTGCGACACTTCAGCGCCGCAGGCAGGGCAACGGCGGGGCCCTCGGCTTAGGAATGATAGAAAGCGCTTGCTCATCCCTGTGAGCCTGCTAGTCCCAACTCATTAGCGATGCTTTGCATCGCCTCCAGCACGACGGCAATGTGCTCGCTCAACTCGATCTCCAGATCTGCGGCGCCTTCCTCGATGTCGGCCCGGTTGACTCCGGCAGCAAAGGATTTGTCTTTCCACTTTTTCTTGACCGACTTGAGTTTAACGTCGTGGATGCTTTTGCTGGGGCGCACCAGCGCCACGGCGACGATGAGGCCGGTCAATTCGTCCACAGCAAAGAGGGTCTTTTCCATCAAAGAATCCCGCGTGATACCGGTGTACGGTGCGTGCGAGAGCACCGCCCGCACGATTTCCTCCGGCCAGCCTCTCTGGCGCAGGATTTCCGCGCCCTTGGAAGGGTGATCTTGGGCAGTGGGATGCTTTTCGTAGTCGAAATCGTGGATGAGGCCGACGACGCCCCACTGTTTTTCGTCCTCGCCAAACCGGCGGGCATAAGCGCGCATGGCTGCCTCGACGGCCAGCGCGTGCTTGCGTAGATTCTTGCTCTGGGTGTACTCGCAGAGCAGGTCCCATGCTTGCTGTCTGTCCATTGCGTTTACACCTCCTTTGTTGTCATTTCGAGTCAGTATTATACTCCCATCGTTGTCATTGCACAACTGTAGGACAAGTTGGCAACTTGTCCTACGAAAGGATAAGAAGCCCTGGGACAAAAGGGAGTAAGAGTTACAAAAGTGCAATGTGGCCAGCGTGACACAGATGCGCCAGTTCCTCTTGCAGGGGCACGAGGACGCGATGGACAAGGCCATCGCCATTCTGCCGCTGTTCCATGCTTATGGCATGAGTGGTGTGATGAATCTAGGGGTTCACCTGGCAGCGACGCTGGTGCTTCTGCCGCTCTTTGACGTGACTATGTTGATGGAAGCGGCAGTCGTTGGTGTGCCCAGCAGGGTAAGAGGGGAGCGCGTCAAGGCCTTCGTCGTGTTGAAGGAGGGTGTGACGGCCAAAGCGCCGGAAATCATCGCTTTCTGCAAGGAGCAGTTGGCGCCCTACAAAGTGCCCAGGTCGGTTGTTTTCTGTGACGAGTTGCCCAAGTCGCTGGCGGGCAAAGTGTTGCGCCGTGTTTTGCGAGAGGAAGAGCTGGCTCGCATGACCGAATTCAAGAAGTGACGGCAGGGGCTTGTCTTGGCCGAGGGGAGCATCAACCGTCCAGCCCGATGTCGATCTGTTCACCCAGCACGGGCAGTGGATGGCGCACTTGTACGTCCCACCAGGCCAGCACAGTAGCGGGTATCTCGCGCAGCCATGAACGGCGAGCGTGCCAGTACGTCCGCAAGTCGGCGGAGAGACCTACCGCATCAATCCCCAAGTTCCGGCAGGTGAATAGAGCCCGGTCCAGGTGAAACTCTTGCGTCACCAGCACTGCCTGTTCCACGCCAAAAATGTGTCGCGCCCGATAGCAGGTGTCGTAGGTGCGCCGTCCGGCGTAGTCCAGTACCAGGTCATTCTCCGGTACGCCCAATTCTAGCGCCAGTTCTTTCATCGCCTGCGGTTCGTTGTAATCCACGAAACGGTTGTCGCCTGAAAGTAGCAATTTGCGAACTTTGCCGGCATGGTAGAGACTGGCCGCTGCGCGCACCCGGTCGGCCAGCATGTGACTGGGACGTCCATCGGACCATACCAGCGCGCCAAAGACGATCGCCACCGGGCGCGACGGCGCCTCTTCTGGCTGCCGAGAGATGAGCTTCCCATAGCGCCAATCGGTCCACCACCGCAGCGCAAAGGGTGTGGCTAAAGCTACACCCACCACTACCGACAACAGCCCCATTCTCTTCCAAGCCCTTTTATTGCTGTTCACTATGACACCACCTGATCCTCGATTGTCGCGCCGTCCGGCACAACAGACTCGCGCAAGATCACGGCGTTTCGCATAGTCACGTTGTTACCGACACAACAGCCGCGCTCAATGTAGACGTTGGGGCCAATGATACAATTCGCGCCAATGACAGTGCCGCTCTCGATGCGCAGGGGGGTGATAAGCTGCGTATCCGGTCCTACCGGATAGGGGGCCAATTGGGGCCGATTGTCGCCGCTGATGAGATAATGCCGGTTGAGGGCCAACAGGTCAGCAGGACTGGTCAACGTCAGCCGGCGTTCGACAGCCACGCCGCGCACGTGCCCGTCGCGCTCAATGACCATCTGGATGGCGTCCTGCAATTCGTATTCGCCTCGGGGGGATAGGCACACCTCTGGCAGATAATCCAGGATGCGCGGCGAAAAGCAGTAAAGCGGCAGGCTGGAGATGTTGGAAGGGGCTTCCGCCGGCGGTGGCTTTTCCACGATGCGGGTGACCCACGGGCCATCCATCTCCACGATGCCCACGCTGCCCAACCGGCCTGGTTCGGCTGGCATGAGAGTCAGCACGGCGTTGGAGTGAGGTGGCGTCTGCCAGATTTCCATCATCCGGCCCACGTGTTTGGCCGAGATAAGGTTGTCGCAGGCGGACAGGATGAAATCGCCGGTGATGAGCGGCGCGGCGCAGAGGAGTGCGTTGGCCATACCCAGGCGTTCTGGCTGGTAGGTAAAGCGCACGTCCGCTTCTATCTCCGATTCGCGGCCAAAGTAACGGGTGATGTGGCGGTCATTGGGACTGACGACGAGTATGAAATCGTCCACGCCATTGGCTGCCAGGTCTTCCATGACCCGCTCGACGATGGGTCTGCCCAGGATGGGCAACATTGCCTTGGAGCGGGTGAGGGTGATCGGCTGCAGCCGCGAGCCTTTGCCGGCAGCAAGAATGACCCCTTGCATCTCACGCTACCTCCACGACGAGTCCCTGGCGCGAGACGTGGGGGTGATAGACCCACGCCGAGTCGAGACCCGCCTCGGCGGCCGTCCGTCGCCACACTTCGATGAGCTTTCCCTCCTGACCAGGGTGCGTCAGGGCAAAGACGGATCCGCCGCCGCCCGCGCCGGTGAGTTTGGCCCCCAGCGCGCCGTTGGCCAGGGCCGTCTCGATGAGGAGATTGTTGGCCCAACCCGCGCCGTCGGCAAAGCTGCAGTAAGCCATCATCTCGTTGACCAGGCGGTGGTTGTCGTTCATCAGCGCGCCAAAAGTCTCCCAATCGCGCTCCAGCAACGCGATCTTGCCGCGCCAGGCAGTCTCCCAGGCGCCGGTCATAAAGCGCACCATGGGTGGCGACTCACCGCCGCTGCCAGCCCAGGCATCGTGCTCTTCCAGGTAACGCGGGCGCATCCGGCCATGCACGTCGCCCGAGTCACGTTCGATACCGGTAGAGATGGCCACCAATGGCAGGTCATCCACCCAGGCGTCCAACCGCTCGTAGGTGACATAAGGTTCCTGGCCGGTCTCCCGGTGATGCAGTTTGCCCCGGTAGTCAAGGTAGGCGATGCCGCCAAAGAGCGGTACATAGCGGTCGGCAAAGCCGCAGGTGATGCCCAGTTCTTTGGCCTCGACCCGTTGGGTCAGTTCGGCCAGGACGTAATCATTGTGGATTTGGCGGTCCAGGTCGTAGAACTCGCGCAGAGCGGCCAGCGTGAGCAGGACGAACAGCGACGAGCCGCCCAATCCGCTCTGGCGCGGCACGTCGGTCCAGGTGGCGACCCGGACGCCGCGCCGGGCGAACTTGGCGCGGAACTCGGTGCTGTGCCCATGCAGGCGGTTGACCGCGCCTTTCAGCAGGTCTAGTTCGCCGTTGTAGGGCAGGGGAAGTTCGCCCTGGCGAAATTCCAGGCGAAGAGAGGGAGTAAAGTCGCCGTCAGCCCGCTGGAAGGCCTCCAACACCAATCCCTTGGCCGGTTCGACAATGGCGCCTGCCTGGACGTCTACGGCGGCTGAGATGGTGGCAAAGTCTCCTTCGTTGGCATCGGAGGGGTTGCCCAGGACGTTGATGCGTGCGGGGATGGTCAGTTTGTGGCGCATGTCGTTTCCTTGCTGTGCAATTCGTCAAGAACCGCTTGCTGGATCGCCAGCAGCTTGTCAATGCCCTCCCGGGCCAGGTTCAGCAACTCGTCCAACGTCGCGCGCGAAAAGGGGCCGCCTTCGGCGGTGCCCTGCACCTCGATGAACTCGCCCGCCGCGTTCATTACCACGTTGACGTCCACCCCGGCGATCGAGTCCTCCTCGTAACACAGGTCCAGCACCGGCTGGTCACTCACTACGCCCACGCTGACGGCAGCGATGGCGGTCTCAAGTACCTCCGCGGGCAGCAGGCCGCCCCGGATCAGCTTGCCCAGGGCGATGGCCAGCGCCACGTAGCCGCCGGTGATGGCTGCCGTGCGGGTGCCGCCATCGGCCTGGATGACGTCGCAGTCCACGATGCAGGTGCGCTCGCCCAGCTTTTCCAGGTCTACGGCGGCGCGCAGGCTGCGCCCGATGAGGCGGCGGATCTCCTGGGTACGGCCTCGCAGCCCGGAGGTCTCGCGGGGCGTGCGGTGGTGTGTGGAACGTGGCAAGAGGGCGTATTCGGCGGTGAGCCAACCACCTTCGATGCCCTGGGCGCGCATCCAACCGGGCACGCTCTCTTCAACGGTGACGTTGCACAGCACTCTGGTCTCACCCACAGCAATGAGCACCGACCCTTCCGGGTAGGCCACGTAATCGGGTGTGATCGTCACCGGCCTCAGTTCGTCAACCGTCCGACCGTCAACTCGTCTCATCATGGCTCCTGTCTGTCCAATGTCAACAGAAACCGGCGCGGTGCAATGTTGCTCTTGCGACACGCCTTGCTTCCCCCCATCGGTGAGTTATTATACCATATTTGACTCAGTGCGCCA
>CAYNKW010000187.1:0-8294 GCA_964397845.1 uncultured Anaerolineae bacterium | reverse complement strand
CGGTTTTTACCTGAAATACTCTGTCAACCTTATTTCTCCGACAGACTGCTAGAGGCGAATGTGGCCGCGGCCGAAGCGGTTTATGAAGCGGCGCTCGGGCAAGAAGCGG
Source organism: uncultured Anaerolineae bacterium (assembly GCA_964397845.1). Lineage (GTDB taxonomy): Bacteria > Chloroflexota > Anaerolineae > CAYNKW01 > CAYNKW01 > CAYNKW01. Next base: position 8,185 of record CAYNKW010000187.1, on the reverse strand, counting down.
CCAGCAGCACCAATATCGCTGTTAGCAATATCAGCGTTGCCCAGGCCGAACGGCAGTTGGCCGATACCCAGGCGGCGTATGACACGGCTTTTGATCCAGGGAGGGAGTGGGAATTGACAGTTTATGGCGACGCCTTGCTGTATGAACGGGAGGCCGCCACGTCCGCTTTGCAATATGCCCAAGAAAATCTGCAAATTGCCCAGTTGAACTATGACGCTGCGGTAGCCAACAGTAGCAACAGCAGTTCGGCCAATGCGCAAAGCCAATTGTTGAACGCGAAGCAGGCTCTGGCAACCTATTTAGCGGGTCCCACAGATGAGCAGGTAGCGGCGGCGGAAACGGCCGTTCAACAAGCCAAACTCAATCTGCAACAAGCCCAACTCAACCAGGAAGCCCACGAACTCGGCCTGGCACAAGCCGAACTCAACTTGGCGATGGCGCAGGACAGTTTAGCAGGTACGACCATTATCGCCCCGATGGACGGCACCGTCATGAGCGTTAGCGGCTACATTGGCGAGCAGGTGGGAACAGCCCCCTTTATCACCCTGGCCGATCTCTCCCAACCTACGTTGGAAATCTTTCTCGATGAGACCAATCTGGACAAGGTGGCTGTTGGCTCTGAAGTGCAAGTTGTGTTTTCCGCCCTGCCCACCGAGCACTTTACCGGCACAGTCGTTCAAGTCGATCCACATCTGATCGATAGTGGCGGTCTCAGCTTTGTGCAGGCATTGGTGCAGTTGGACAGCAACCATGATCAGACCCTGCCGGCCGGCTTGAATGCGGAATTTAACGTGGCCGGCCTGTCGAATAGGATCGTTCGTGTCTTTCTCTCCCTTGACGATGAAGGCCTGCTTGCTGTCGGCGATCCCGTCACTGTCGAGTTACCCGATCTCAGCGAGATTCCTGGCACCGTCGTGTTCGTGCCGCAGACCCCTACACCGTCAAACTACAGCCCGCCATCGTTCGAGGTTCTGGTTGAAATCGACGACCCGACAGCGGCGGCCGGACTCGCTGAACTTCCTGATGAAACCTCTGTGGATGTGATTTTCATTTCAGACGCGGTCGATGACGTCATGGCGATCCCTGTCTCTGCGCTCGTGGCCCTGCTTGAGGGCGGGTACGCTGTCGAGGTGGACACCGCAATCGGTGGTCCCCGACTTGTCGCCGTCGAGATCGGCTTCTTTGGCTCCAACAACATGATCGCAGTGACCTCAGACGCGTTGCAACCAGGCGATCAGGTGGTGGTGCCATGAGCGAACCCATCCCCGCGACAACCGTTCTCGACGTGTTGAACGTCCACAAAGAGTACCCCACCACACCGCCGGTGCATGCCCTCCGTGGTGTCAGCTTTGCCATCGCCAAGGGTGAGTTGGTGTCGGTGATAGGACCCTCTGGATCGGGCAAGTCGACGCTGCTCCATCTCATGGGTACGCTCGACCGGCCCACCAGCGGCGATGTCATCGTGGCCGGACATCGGGTGTCGGAGCTGTCGGACCGAGATCTATCGTCGCTGCGGGCTCACCACATCGGCTTTGTGTTCCAACAGTTCCACCTGCTGAGCAGTCTGACCACCCTCGACAACGTTGCCGAAGGTCTCCTCTACACCGGGAGGCCGCTGCGAGAACGGCGCGAGCTGGCCGAGATCGCGCTACGCCGCGTCGGGATGGGGCACCGCCTCGACCAGGTAGCCGCCAAGCTCTCCGGTGGTGAAATGCAACGGGTCGCCACCGCCAGGGCCTTTGCCGGGAATCCGTCGATCGTCCTGGCGGATGAACCCACCGGCAACCTGGATACCAAAAACAGCGACGCCATTGTCGAATTAATCGAAGATCTCCATGCCACCGGGGCCACCATCGTCGTGATCACCCACAATCGCGAGATCGCCGAGAGTTTCCCCCGAGTCGTCGGGCTGCGCGACGGCCAGGTTGAATACGATACGGCCGTGCCGGAGGTGGTATGATGGCCTCGACTTTGCAACCGAGCAAGCTTCATTTTACCGACCTGATACGCGCCGCCACCATCGGGATACGGACCCGCAAACAGCGGGCGGCGCTGTCGGCCCTTGGGATCATGATTGGCATTGCGGCCATGGTCGCGGTGTTGGGGCTTTCCCAGTCGTCCAAGTCGGAACTGCTGGCCCAACTGGAACGGCTGGGCACCAATCTCCTCACCGTGCAACCGGATGCCGGGCTCGGACGCGGTTCCGGAACCCTCCCGGCCACTGCAACCGACATGATCGCCCGCATCGGTCCGATCGAGTCAACCAGCATGCTCAGCGCCGTCACTGCCCACGTGTACCGGAACGATCTCATTCCCACAGGCAAAACCGGCGGCATCTCAGTTCAGGCCGTCGATCAAGACCTGCTGAATGTGCTGGGAGGCTCTGTGGTCGATGGCATCTGGTTTGACGATGCCCGGGCCGCCTATCCCAACGTCGTTTTGGGATCGGTCGCCGCCGAACGTCTCGGTGTGCACGAGGTCAGCGGCACCCAGCAGGTGTGGCTGGCTAACCGCTGGTTCACCGTCATTGGCATCCTCAATCTGTTTGAACTCGCTCCCGACCTTGACCGTTCCGTCTTTATCGGCCACAGCGCGGCCGAAACCTATCTCGACCATGAGAACCTACCCACCCGGGTGTTGGTACGGGTCGATCCGGCCAAGGTCGCCCAGGTGCTTACGGTCCTGGCGGCAACAGCCAATCCCGAGTTCCCCGAAGAAGTGACGGTAGACAAACCCTCGGACGCGCTGGAAGCGCAGGAAGCGGCCGATGACGCCTTTACCGCGCTCTTGCTGGGATTGGGAGCCGTATCGCTCATCGTAGGCGGCGTGGGCATCGCCAACGTCATGGTGATCGCCGTGCTCGAACGCCGCGGCGAAATCGGGCTCCGTCGAGCGCTAGGAGCAACCAGACGCCACGTCGCCAGCCAATTCCTCGGCGAGGCGCTCTTGCTGGGCGCCATGGGAGGTACCGGCGGCATCCTCCTGGGTGTCGCCGTCACCGCCATCTATGCCAACATCAAAGGCTGGGCGACACTCGTACCACCCATAGCCGTGATTGGTGGTATCGCCGCCGCGCTGCTCATCGGAGGCATCGCCGGCCTCTACCCGGCCGCCAGAGCCGCTCGTCTGTCGCCTACCGAAGCGCTCCGGACCACGTAGTGACACCTGAATGGACAATCATCGAGTTGACTGGAGATCTATATTGGTCCGACGACGAGGATTTGCCACCCGCTTGCTTGTGCTTCCCTGCCTGTGACAACGGTCCTTGCCAAAGCATGAACAGGCGCTCACAGATGTTCTTTTCAGTATCCAATGGTATAATCACTTCTGTGCAACAGGGAGTGATGGGGCTGTGGAGAATATAGCAAATGACTCAACGTATCCTTATCGTAGACGATGACCCAAAGATCGTGCGACTGCTGCATGCCAGCCTGGAGCAGGCCGGCTACCAGGTGTTTGTCGCTTATGATGGAGAGACGGCGCTGCATACGCTGCGCCGCGAGCGCCCGGACTTGGTGGTGTTGGACCTGATGCTGCCCGACCGCGACGGCTGGGACGTGACCCGCGTGATGCGCAGCGACGCGACCCTGGCGGATACGCCGATCATCATGCTCACCGCCCGCGTCGAGCATCACGATAGAATCGTCGGCCTGGAATTGGGCGCCGACGACTATGTGACCAAGCCCTTCCATCCGGGCGAGTTGATGGCTCGCATCCGGGCTGTTCTGCGCCGCGCCCAGCGCGGGCCGGCGGCGTCGAAGGCGATCCAGGCCGGAGAACTGCTGATTGACGTGGATGCCCATCGGGTTGAGGTGCGCGGCCAGACAGTACATCTTACGCCTACTGAGTTTGGCCTTGTACATGCCTTGGCCGAACATCGCGGCCACGCGCTGACCCGTTTGGAGATGATCGAGCGGGGCTTGGGTTACAGCTATGAAGGCCTAGAGCGAACCGTGGACAGTCACATCAGGAACCTGCGCCGCAAGCTGGCCGACGCAGGCGCGTCAGCAGACCTCGTCGAGACGGTATTCGGCGTCGGCTATCGCCTGGCAGGAGGAGGTGACTCGTGAAGCGGCTCTGGGTACAACAGACTTTGGCCTTTAGCGTTGTCATCATCGTCATTATGAGCACCGTCGCTATCTGGATCAACAAAAGCGCAGTCGCCGAGTTCCGCAAATACATCACCCTGCGCGAGATTCAAACGTTGGGCAGCGGTATGCAGGAACTGGTCGCGTACCATCAGCAGGGAGGCAGTTGGGAAGGTGTGGAAAGCCTGCTGGCGGAAGGCGTCTTCTTTAGCGCCGACGGCAAGGGCATACTCTTCGGGGCGACGTTGGCCGAGACTGGACGACCGACAGAGAGTGAGAAAATGAGACAGCCAGATGTCCTGCTTGCTGATGCCGACGGCAGGGTCGTCTTTGACAGCACCGGAAAGGGGAAAGGCCAACTACTTGATAGACGCGAAATGGCCTACGCCTGGCCCATCATGGAGGCTGACGACGGAGACGCAATCGGCTACTTGTTGCTTTTCTATCCCGTCACTGCACCTTTGGACGAGCGGGAACAGCAGTTTCTCGACCGATTGGAGTTTCTACTGTTGATCAGCACAGCCTTGGCCGTGATCTTGATACTGGTTGTCGGTGCCCTCTTGAACCGTCGCCTGAACGCGCCCTTGCAACGTCTGGCGGATGCGGCCCGGGCCGTCGCCGCCGGCGATCTGGATCAGCAGGTGGAGGCTGGGGGCAGCGTCGAAATCGCCCAGGTGGGCCAGGCTTTTAATGAAATGACGGCCGCTTTGCAAGAGGCGGAGACTTTGCGGCAGAACATGGTGGCCGACGTGGCCCACGAGCTGCGCACTCCGCTCAGTGTGTTGCAGGGCAACCTGTGGGCTATTTTGAACGATGCCTACCCTCTCGAAAAGGCCGAAATCTCGCGCCTGTACGACGAGACCCGTCTGTTGAGCCGCCTGGTGGAGGATCTCAGAGAACTCGCTTTGGCCGACGCCGGGCAGTTGTGCCTGAACCTGCGCCCTACGGACGTTGCCCAGGTCATTCGCCACACGGTGGATAACTTTGGCCTGGCCGCCGAAGTACAGGAGGTGAGCCTCAGCGCCCAGCTCCCGGATGATCTCGCGCCTGCCCAGGCTGATCCCGACCGTGTAGCGCAGGTGCTACGTAACCTGCTGGTCAACGCCCTGCGCCACACGCCCCCCGGCGGCTCGGTCACGGTGTCGGCCTCTTCTATGGTCAGGACTCTGGAGATCGCCATTGCTGACACAGGCGAGGGCATCGCCCCGGAAGATTTGCCTCACATCTTTGAGCGTTTTTGGCGTGCGGATCCCGCACGTGCGCGTTCAAGAATCGGCGATGAAGGGCGATTGGCAGGCGGCACAGGTCTCGGCCTGTCTGTCGCTCAGAGCCTGGTAGAAGCGCAGGGCGGTCGAATCCGGGTCGAAAGCACACCGGGCCAAGGGACGGTTTTTCGGTTCACGCTACCTCTTGTGCAACATGCGCTTTGAACAGATGCAGACTCGGTCGGTTGGTCTGAACAGAGAACAGTTCAGACTAATCCAGCGGGCTGCGCACGGCCAGGCCGCCGCGATTGAGGACGTGGGTGCCCTTCGTCCTTAGGCCGAAGGACTAAGGGTAGATCATGGTGGTCTTTACGTTCCTTCGACAGGCTCAGGACAGGCCTTGTGCCCAAGCAGTTCCTGGATAGTGCGGATGTCATAGCCGTTTTCCAGCAGATGGGTGGCAAAGCTATGACGGAAGGTATGGCAACTGATGCGCTTATCAATGCCGGCCCGCTGGGCCGCTTTCCTGACCGCCTTTTGCAAGCCGCTTTCGTGTAAGTGATGGCGGCGGACTGCACCCGTGCGCGGGTCTTGGGATAACTTGGAGGCAGGAAAGACGTACTGCCAAACCCATTCCCGGTTGGCATTGGGATACTTGCGTTCCAGGGCAAAGGGCAAGTAGACGCTACCGTACCCCTGAGCCAAATCCTTGTCATGGACAGTTTTGACGTGGCGTAGGTGCTCCTGGAGCGGGGTCACCACCGCTTCAGGCAGCATTGTCACGCGGTCCTTGTGTCCTTTGGCGTCTCGAACCACAATCTGGTGTTGAGCAAAGTCAACGTCTTTGACCCGCAGCCGGATACATTCCAGCAATCTGAGGCCGCTGCCATAGAGCAGCTTGGCCATTAACTGCTGTGTGCCCGACAGGAACCCCATCACCTTGAACACCTCTTCTTTGGTCAACACGGTGGGCAGGCGCTTGGACTTTTTGGCGCGCACAGAGTCAATCGGGCCATCCAAGTCCTTCTTTAGCACGTGGCGATACAGGAACAACAAGGCGCTGAGAGCTTGATTCTGCGTGGAGGCGGCAACGTTCTGCTCCACGGCCAGATAGGTCAGAAAGGCTTCGATTTCCCGGCTGCCCATTTCGTTAGGATGGCGCTTGTTGTGGAACAGAATGTAGCGTTTGATCCAGTCTACATAAGCCTGTTCGGTGCGAATGGAACGGTTAGTCCTGTGGCGCTTAGTCCTGGGCGGCCTAAGCACAGGGCCTAACCACAGGGTAGTGTTTGAGCCGAATGACGTCACGGACTTGATCTAGCAGTTTTTTAGGACGTTGCTCCATTTGTGCTTCCAATCTGACAGCCGCATCTGTTGCACTTGCGTTTCAAAATCTTTCGGAGTATACTTGTTCATGTTGGGTCTATTTTATCCATTTTGCTCTCCTTTGTCAAGCGGTTTAGGTGGACAGAGTTCCTGTATAAACTGCCTGGAAAGGGGATTAGATGGATAAATGTTTGTCTAATCCGCCAAAAGGGGATAATAGATGGAAATGCGTCCATCTAAACTCCTGATTGGCGGTATAGGTGGGCGGATGTCCATCTATACATAGTTATACGGAACGCTGCGTTGCACTATGCGTCCGCATAACAACTCAATGAAGCCGACCCTGTGAGGCGGGCGGCTTATCTCGGGGCCGTTATGCGGCTGGTCTCGTTCATGGAGCAGATGAGGCAAATGAAATCGGTGAAGCAGAGTTTTCTCACTCTTATGTTGTTCTTTCTGGCAGCTTGTGTCAGGGCTACGTCTTTTCCAACACCCATGCCTACTGAGACGCCTACGGTTGCCAGTACGTCCACCCCCCAAGCGAAGACGCCAACACCCACAGCAACAGAGGCACCTACGGCTATCAGTACAGCCACGTCACAAGCGACAAAGCTGGTAATTCCCAGATTGACTCCGACACCGACAAAAACGCCTTTGCCCATCCCACCTGTCCAGCTTATTCTTGACTCGGAGCAAGCGATTGCTTACTCTTACGAGTTGCTGATCAATAAGGGACTGGAACCAGGGCTTCATTACCAGGGTGCCAGTTCTGCTTTGGTTCGATTTCCGAGTGGTGACCAAGGTGTGTTTGTTGCTATTGGCTTCGTCGGTATTGCCCGAGGTTATCAGTTCCTTTACCGGATTCACGAACGTCAGGTTGAACTGGTTGAACTGCTGCCAGGGGGATATGTTTGGGGGATGAGGAGCCTTCACGATTCCGATTTGAATTCTGTAGATATTGAGCTTCTGTATCTTTTTACTGATGCTGATGGACAGGCTAAAGAGGTTTTGAAGGTAGTCGGAGCCGGTCACGCTGGTACAGGCTTGTGGGAAGATGGCCATTTTGAGATCCTCAACATAAATGATAATGGGATCAAAGTGGTCTTCGCAGGCGTAGAAGCAGCCAGCAATTGCAATGCTGGGGGATACGACAAGCGGTATCAGTATCAGTACATTGATTTGGATAACGATGGTAGCCAAGAAATCGTCAAGGAGGGGGAGGAGTGCGAGTATCAATTCAGTGACGAAAAGGGATTGCACAAGACAGCCTGCAAAGATGTGCAAGAAGTATACTGGTTCAATGGCACAGAGTATGTCAGACGGCCTTGACTGGCTGTATTATTGGGCTGAGTCAAGAGAATGAGCTGGCTTCTGTCTTTCAGAGATCGCCGCATAACAACTCGTTGCACCCGACCGCCTGATCGAGGATTCTATTGCAGCCGGTCTTGGTTTTGTGTCATTCTGTGGATTGTTGGGCTCGTCGTCAAACCCGGCGGCGGGTGAACTCGGGTCCGTTATACGGAACGCTGCGTTGCACTGTGCGTCCGCATAACTACTCAATGAAGC
>CAYNKW010000186.1:0-8333 GCA_964397845.1 uncultured Anaerolineae bacterium | reverse complement strand
CTAGTCGTGACTCGATAACCGCATCGATCGAGGGTCTCTGACAACTCGTTAGCGCACCCATCTGAACGACTTGCAGTTGACAAACAGTTAAAATATGGTAGAATACGTCGAATTACCTCACAAATAACGGCAGCAGTGAGAGGGCCGTCTGAACAAACGAGGAGGTACGGTGTACAAGATCTTGCACAAGGAAACGCTCAATGAGATGTTCAAGTCGATAGTCATCGCCGCACCAGAAGTGACCCGCAAGTTGCAGCCAGGCCAGTTCAACATCGTGCGCATTGACGAGTACGGAGAGCGCATCCCGCTCACATTCGCCGACTGGGACCGCGAGGCCGGGACGGTGACGATCGTCGTCCAGGAGGTCGGCAAGACGACGATGCACCTGGGAACGCTCGAACCGGGCGACGAGTTGGCCACCTTCACCGGGCCACTGGGAAATCCGACCGAGATAGAAAACTATGGGACGGTGGTATGCGTGGCCGGTGGGAGTGGCATTGCCCTCATCTACCCCATCGTCCGGGCTCTGAACGAGGCCGGGAATACTGTTATCACCATCATGGGCGTCCGCAAAAAGAGCCTCCTGTTCTGGGTGGACCGGATGCGGGCGGTCAGCGATGAACTGATCATCTGCACCGACGACGGCTCCTACGGGCGCAAAGGGGTGGTCACCGAGCCACTTAAGGAATTGCTGGAGCAGCGCGAGGGGGAGATCGCCCGGGTGTGGGCTATCGGCCCGGGCATCATGATGAAGTTCGTCTCGCTGGCGACGAAGCCGTATGAGGTACCGACGATCGTCAGCCTCAACTCCATCATGGTGGATGGCACGGGCATGTGCGGGGCCTGTCGCGTAGAAGTCGGTGGCAAGACACGCTTTGCCTGCGTGGATGGCCCCGAGTTCGACGCGCACCAGGTGAACTGGGACTTGATGCTGGCACGGCAGCAATTCTACATGGAGGAGGAAAAGCTGGCGCTCGAACGCTGGCGACACCGGTGCCAGTTGGAGGCAGGTGGGTAGATTTGCAATAGAGAAATAAAGACGCTTCCCAGGCGGGGCAATCGGGCCACCACAAACTCTCATAGGTGAGGGTACCGTGCTTATGAATTTTGTCAAGAAGCAGTATAATAAAGATTATTATGAAAACATAGTATATAGAGAGGCTCCGAATTCTCAAAGAAACAGAAATCGTCTAGGAGAAATCCTGACTCACAAAAAGGGGGGGAAGCTACTGGAAATTGGCTGTGGCAAGGGCGAATTTCTCAAATTGGCGAAAAGACACTTTGATGTAGCAGGCATAGATATTTCCCAGTACACCATTGATTGCATCAAACACTCCTTTGGGGCCAAGGTCAAGAGGGGAAATATTGAGGCAGAAGAGCTGATCTCTGACTACCATGATGTGATTGCAATATTTAATGTCCTGGAACATCTAAGAAGACCAGGTATAGTAATTGACAAGATTTACCATAGCTTGACAAAAGGGGGGATCGTCATTGGGTCGGTTCCGAACAACTCTACTCTAATAGGCAGAGTGCACACAGCCCTGGCAAATTGCTTTGACAAAACTCATTGCTCAACTTATCCACCACACCGCTGGCGCGCCTTGTTTAGAGAAACTGGGTTTGAGGGAATCCACTTTTTTGGCGAGGTCATGTTGGGCAGGAACTTTAGTCTATATATTCGGAATAGGTTTTGGCAGTATTTATCCTTTAACCTAATTTTCCTGTGTGAGAAGTAAGAAACGAGCGAGCCATCTACTGCGGGCTTTTCACTCCGCCGATGTGAAGAACAGCCGCGCGAACACCTTCTCCAGTGCCACTGTCTCCTCCAGCGAACCCCACCGCTGCGTGGCCGTGACCTTGAACATTACCAGGCCGTCCTCCAGGGCGCGGCGAGCGTCGGGCCAGAGGAAGAAGTAGAGGATGATGTGCTCCTCTCCCTGCCGGCGGGCCACCACGCGCAGCATCTGGAGACGGCCCTCGGCCAATGTCACTTGCTCGCCCTCCACCTCTGTCTGCCAGCCAGTGTAGCAGATCTGCGGTGGGTGAAAACTCTTGGCCTGCCGGCCGCCGATGAGACTGAGCCACAGCGTGCGGCCATCGGGCAGCGAGTAGAGGCGAGAAACGTAATGATCCGGTTCCAGGTAGATCATTACATCCTCTCGTAAAGGAGAGACGTCCACCCCTTGCCAGTCGCCCAGTGACAGAGGAACGGCAGCCAATTGCGGTCCCGGGCAAAGATCGTAGATCGCCGTGACCCACTGCTGGCGGGGCGTGCGGTGCCAGTGGTCAATGTCGGCCACCAGGCGATAGCCTGTTGTCACCGACCCGCCGCCTTCGTCTGCCGTGCCGGACCGCACCCACCACCCGCCCAGGGCTGTTGCTGCCAGCAGCAGTGCAGAGATCAAATAGCGGAACGTATATCGCGACATCTCAACCCCCAACTCGCAGCCAGCAACCCGGCCAGTGCCAGGGCGAAAAAGACCGGGCCGGAGAAATCGTGGTAGTAGCGCAAGCCGGCCTCCAGTCCCCAGCGGCCGGCCACCCACAGCAACGATGTGACCCGCAACAGATTGGCAACGGACGCCAGGGGGACAGCCAGGATCAACAAAGCGACCCGCGCCAGCCAGGGTCCACGCACGACGTAAGCCCACACCGCCGCCAGGGCTAACAACGCCACCAGCGAACGGATGCCGCTGCACGGCGCGCCCACGGCCAGCGAACAGGATGGTAGCGTCACCCGCTCGCCCTCGTTGATGGCCATCACGCCCAGCCGGCGCACCAACATCACTGCCCAGCCGGCCGTCAGCGCGCCCATCTTTACCGCCAGGCCGTCCACAAAGGGCAACGGCACAGCAAAGACGAGGTAGGCCAGAGAAAAAGTCAACCGTCTCAACATCTCCCTACTGCCCAGGAAACCGGCCAGGCCGCCAGCCATCAAGATCAAGGCCAGCGCGGAAAGGTACCGGGCGGCCAGTGCCTCTCCGGCCACATAGAGCCCAGCACCACCGCCCAGGAGTGCTAGAGCCACGTCCGCCGGTGCCGACGCGGCGCGACTTGAGCGCACCACCCGCCAGGCAAAGTACGCACTCACCAGCGGCACCAGCACGCCATGGGAGTAATAGTTGTTGGTGAACCACTGACCGATCAGCCATCGGCCAACGGGATAGGTCAGGAGTCCCATCAAAGCCAGGGCTGCTCCCCACCCAACGGCGTCTTGTAGTCGTATTCGTCCAGGAGGGTCACCAGAGCCCCCTGGGTCCTCGGCCTGAGACTTCGTTGAACTCCGTCGAGACACTCGGTCCGAAGGTTTGTTCGAAGGAGGCGGCTTTGCAGAAGCCGCACTCTTTGACAAGGCTTTGACGGTGAGCCCTGGACTTGACCGTCCAGGACAAGTCTCAGCCGAACCGCTCAAGATGCCCGCCCGAGTTGTTCTCTGCAAGCTTATTCGCAGCCAGCGTTGACGCACATCTATGCAAAACTGAATTACCATGTCCGGTAGGGCGCGCCCGACGGCCAGAAGCTGGGCTTGTAGTTCTTGGAAACGAGGGGAAAGTAGATATTGAAGTAAGGCACGGCTGTCAGAGCAGTCTTCTCCCACACCTCGCCGTAGCCGTCGGACAGCCAATCGTGCCCCACGATGTCGTACCCCGCATAGCTTGCGATGACGACGCGGTAAGTCAACGTCACCGGCTGGTCGCGGAGCAGTGTCCCTGCCCAGGTGATAGCCCCATCCACCTCACTGGCTACGCCCCCTCCCTGGAGCGCCAGCGAATCGGTTACATAAGTCGTGTTGACCGGCACAGGATTGTTCAGCCAGGCCGAAGGCGCGTCAACCAGGCCATCGTTGCGCAAGACCAGCGTGTAGGTCAGTGTCTCACCGGGGCGAGCGGTGTCCCGATCCGCAGCATACAGCGAAGTATCCAGGTCCGGCGCGTTGATGCGAGTGCGCGCCGTGCGGGTGAAAGTCAGATCGTGATCCGCCAGACGGATCTGCGCCGGGTTCAGGATAAGGTCAGCCAGCGGCAAGGAGGAGGGCAGTTGCGCCCGGTAGCTGATAACCCTTTCCTCCCCCCGCGCCAACGGTGCCTGCCAACGAACAACACCATCGGCGTAGCTCGCTTCGGCGGGCGTCAGACTGCCCGGCACAAAAGTCAGGCTGAGTGGCAGTGTGTTGCTCACGGCGACCAGTGCCACGTCGTCGGGGCCGTCGTTGCGCAGAGCGAGCGTGTACGCCAGCGGCTCGCCGTCGGCGGCCAGCGCCTTGTCTACCGCAAAAGTGGACTCGCCCAGCCAACTCAACCAGCCGACGACCCGTTCCACCACTGCCGCCCGCGCACCCTTGCCCAGCGTCTCGAGCGGAAAACCGAAAAAGACCGTCTTGTGGTTCCCATCGGCATGAGACAGGCCGATGACCGCACCGTGCTGTCCCGCAAAGGCCGCATCTTCCGCCAGGGCCGGTTCCACAGCGTCGGACCAGTTGCGAAAGGGATAATCCAACGGGAATGGCCCCAACCGGTCGCCGACCGGGTTGCCGTTGATGCCGGTCGCCACGGTACTGGTCAGGTCTTCCGTGTAATCGGCCAGCCCAAAGTAATCCTGCCCCAGGCTGGTCAGGCCGTTCACGTAGAGGTAGTCCTGGCTGGAGAAAAAGAGGCGGCCACCGCCGTCCAGGTAACGCATCAGCCAGGTCTCTTCATGCAGGGAGAGGGGCAAGAACCAGTCGTAGGCGGTGTACCAGAGTACGATGGGATACAGACTCAAGGTGTCAGTGGGCGGGCCGATCTGTCCCCGGGCCTGTACGTCCCACACGTCGTAGCGGTAGCCCCGCGCCTGCAGTGCCGCCGTGTAGCCATCCTCTTGATCGTACCAGCGGTCGTCGTCTACCAGCAGGACAGGCGCCGGCGTCTTGGACGTGATCACCGCCGAGGCCACGAACGCCGGCTCGCTCTGAGAGCGAGCCTCGAGAGTGAATACATCTGCCACATCCCAACCAGCGGTGGATGGGATGTCTACCGTCACGGTCAGGGCCGTCTTCAGGCAAGACGACAACAAGAAGGTATTGCTAGAAAGACTGTAGGCCCAGCCTCTAGCGGATTCCAACGTCATGTCGTAGGTGTCGGCTGGCTGCGTTTCGCCGGTGTTGCGCAGATGCAGCACGTGCGTCACCGTCCCGCCAGGGGAAGCAATCTGCGTTGGCAGCGTCTGGAGCGTCAACTCCACGCCTCTTGCCTGACGCGAGCTCATCAGCCAGTCTATTGCCCGTTCCATCATCACCCGGCGGTCGGCGGCGCTGCCTATTCCCTCGAAACCGAAGGGCAGATAGAGAGCGCGGTAAGGCCGGCAGAGACCCACCCGCTGCCCGGCTGAACCGTCGTCCTGATAATTGAGCACCCGTGCGGCGTAATCCGGGTTGTAAACGGCAACCACGTCAGGATACACCTGGTTGTCTGCTCCATCGCCCCCTTCGATGGAGAACTCCAGGCCACCAAAGATGCTGCCACCGCAACCCCTCACCTGGCGTGTTGGCGCGTCGTCGGCAACAAAGGTGGCGTAAAAGTAATCTCGGAAATAGGGTGCAAAAGTCAGGCCCGATCCACCGTCGTCCCAGAAGGCCACGTCCTGGCCACTCAGCAGGAGCCGGCCGCCGCTTTCCAGGTACGGCGTGATGGTCGCCGAAGCGCCGATGTAGCCAGGCGCGTCGTAGGGTGCCGACCAGATGACAATGTCGTAGGGTAACACATCGGTGATAGACGGCACGCCATCGGGTAGGTGCTTGACAGTGTGCGTATCGTACAAGTAATTCAGGCCGTCCAGGGCTGCCTGGTAATAGCCGACCTGGCTGCCATAGTACCAGGCGCCGCTGTCCACCAGCAGGACCGTGGGAGCCGTGACGAGAGAAAAGTGGCGGATCGTTGTTCGGCCTACGGTGATGGGCACCGCTGCCGCCCAACCCACCCGATGGCCCACGCTGCGAGCGCTGAGGGTGTAGACACCGGCTGGCAGGTTCAGACTATACGCCCCGGTCGCCGGATCGGTGGCCGTCCAGGCCGGTGTCCCTTCCACGGACAGGGTGGCCGAGAGGGATGCGCCACTGCCTGCCTCGACGACCGTCCCCGACAGCAGACCGGTGGGCAACAGTGCCAGAGCAAAGTTTTGTATTGTCGTCGTGCCAATGACCAGTTCTATGCGATTCACCGTCTGCGACTGATACCCAAATGCCGAGGCGGTGACGTCCCAATGCCCAGGGTAGAGGCCCACCGCATAGTGAGCCTGATCGTCGGCCATCGTCTGCACCGTCGAACCACCTTCCATTGGCGTGGCCGAGATCACAGCCTGCGGGAGCGGCGCGCCGTCGCTGGCACGGGTCACGACGCCTGAGAGGACACCCCGCGCGGCCACCGCCATGACGGCGGCGTAGCCGTCAACGCGCCCCCAGCCGTAATCGTTGTTGGGCACCGCATCGGCTGATGGCAGCGGCACAGCGGTACTGGCGACGGCCCCTTCGGCGTCCGTGACCGTGAGGCTCGAGTCGGCCTGCAACATCAAAACCAGCACGCCGGCCACATGGGGCACAGCCATAGACGTGCCCTGCTTGGCCCCGTAGCTGCCGCCCGGCAGCGTCGAGCGCACGGCCACGCCGGGAGCTACTATCTCCGGCTTGACCTCGCCCCACGGCGACGGGCCACGGCTGGAGAAACTGGCAATCTCGTCGTCCGCGTCGGTGGCTCCGACAGCCAATGTCTCCGGGTAACTGGCCGGCGAGCCGAGGGTACCGCGGCCAGGGCCGTTGTTGCCAGCCGAGAAAACAGTCAAGATACCCGCCTGTCGCAGCGCCCGCACGTCGTCCCGGAACACCTCATTACTGCCGACGTTGTTGCCCCAGGAGTTATTGACCACGTCCGGCGCCAGCGCTGGATCGCCAGCCGGGGCCAGTAGCCACTCGAAGGCGGCGTGAATCCAACTATCGTAGCCGATGCCGACACTGTTGAAAGCACGCACAGCGATCCAACGAGCGCCGGGCGCGACGCCGACGCCACCGCCGCCAACTATGATGCCCATCGTATGCGTCCCGTGGCCGTTTCCGTCCACGGGATAAACCGCGCCCTCGCCGGTGGCGTCGAACCAGTTGCCCGTGTGCTGGTGTGCCACGCTGTGGGGATCGTACCCCTGGTAGCGGGACTGCAATGCGGGATGCAGCCAGTCCACGCCCGAGTCCACGTTGGCCACCACGAGGCCCGTACCATTAATGCCCAGCGCGTCCCAGACCAGCGGTGCGCGGATGCGTGCGATGTTCCACTCGACGGGACCGGCCGAGCGCCCTTCGACCGGTTCAGGACAGGCTTCGCTCAGGGCAGGGCTCAGGACAGGCTTCGGCAAAGTTTCGACAGTGAGCCCTGGACCTGGCCATCCAGGACAAGTCTCAGCCGAATCGCTCAGGATGCCTGCAAGGTCTATCCCCTGAGCACTTGCGTCCGGCAGACGGCGCTGATGGTCGGCAAGGAGCGCAGCCACTTCGGGGCGGGCAGCCAGGGCAAAGGCCGTCTCCCGGCTGCCGGTCAGCGCCAGGCCGTTAAAGATCCAGAAGGGGCATACGTCCGCCACGCGCCCTGCTGCCTGCTCCTGGACCAGAAAAGCACGGATGCCAACCTGTGTGCGTTCCGCCGTCGTCTGCAAGGCCGTGATGACACGCTGGCGGCAGGCCAGGGCGCCGACTTGTCCCCTCGCGTCCGACAGGTCAGCCCGCTCCGCCAGGCGGACGATGAAACGAACGTGAGACTCCTTTTCCAGTAAGAGCTTTTTGAGCAGCGCCGGCTCGATCTTGCGCGACACCTCCAACGGCAACGGTGGCAGTGCAATGGAAAGACCAGACGCATCGGGCGACGAGAACCAAGGGGGCAGGACTGCCAACGACGACTCTCCTCCTCTGTCCCTGAGAGGCCACGCGGCACTAACCAGTGACGACGCTGGCAGAGTCAGAAGGGCCAGGAACAGTAACAGGTTGCAGAGATGGCGACAGCGGTTTAGTCTCATGGTAGCCTGCCTTCCAACAAGTGTCCACCCGGACGAACTTTCAGACGAAGCAGATTATAGCAGATATGACACCTTTGGGCAACAGAGCGCGAAATAATGAGATAAACACGCACTTGCCTCCGCTTGGTTATCGCCCCTCCCTAATTTGGTATCTTCTCAATATCTTGGGGCGTACTCGTTTAGCGTCTAAATCTCAGCAGGCCTGCGCATTGGCTGCTCAGCTCAATCCCAGATGGAGTAATTGCACTGCATCTAACCATTCTACCCCAAATTAGCCTGAGGTGTCAATGGCGAATAAT
>CAYNKW010000185.1:0-8390 GCA_964397845.1 uncultured Anaerolineae bacterium | reverse complement strand
TTGAACTCACGCATCTCCCGCGACGTCTGTTCAATGGCACGCCATGCCTGGGCCACCAGATCCTCCAGCGTGGTCACGCGCTGTTCTATCGTAATTTCAAGCATCGGAACTCACCTGCCTTTCCCGACAACTTGACTGTATTGTACCATAATGCCCTCGCGCTCATCTCACCGTTATC
This sequence comes from uncultured Anaerolineae bacterium, assembly GCA_964397845.1. GTDB lineage: Bacteria > Chloroflexota > Anaerolineae > CAYNKW01 > CAYNKW01 > CAYNKW01. The sequence continues at coordinate 8,212 of CAYNKW010000185.1, read as the reverse complement.
TTGATCTGTCTGTCCGTGCTCAAGTCGGATAGCCGTTCACAATCCCGCAAATAACTCTGCCAGCGAATAAGAGAAGCCGGGCACAATGTCTTCGCCGTCTAGCACGTCTCCCTCACCAAACACCCGCACCTGGCCGGAGGGGTAGTGCACTTCCACCACTTTGAGCCGGGGGTAGACCACCCACACCAGCCGCGTGCCAGCTTCCAGAAATTCCCGAATCTTGCCCCGCACGTCGCTGGCCGAGTCCGAGGGGGACACGACTTCGACCGCTAGATCGGGAGGCAGGTCCCAGTAACCTTCCGGCACGCCCTGCGGGGGCATCCTGTCGTGAGAGATGAACGACACGTCGGGAGCACGCACGGTATCCGGCTGGCGGCTGAGAATGAATCCGGTTTCTGCCGCACAGGCGAGACCTAACTGATGGCGATCTATGTGGGCAGCCAACATCCTCCCCAATCTCAAGGCCAATAAGCCGTGCCGCCCTCCCGTTGGTGTCATGGTGAGCAACTCTCCTTTCGTCAACTCGTGGCGATGCCCATCCTCGGGCAGGCGCATCAAATCTTCGACAGTTGTCAGTTGTTCCAGCACCACACTCATCTCAACACCTCCTATTCCTGCCCATCCGCTTCCATTTCAGCCAACAACCGGGCAACCAGGGCCTCCTCCTCGGCGCGTGTCCCCACTTCTCCGTCCAGTCGCGCATCACGCACGGCGTTCAGGATGCGGCCAAAGATCGGCCCCGACTTTAGGCCCAGGCACTTTAGGTAGTGGCCGTCTACTTCTGGCCGCACATGGCGCAGCTCGCGGTAATAGCGTACCAATTGCTCCCGCGCTAATGGCGAGTCGCTGGCTAGCCAGACGACAGAGAGCGCCGGTCCGGGGTAAGCACGCAGCAGTTGGTCCAGTTCACTCGGTTTGTAGGCTCGCTGCGCCAGGCGGGTTGCCACCGTTCGTAACTGGGCTACCTCTCGCAAAAGCTCTGCGTCATCCCCCGCGAGCCGCAAGCGTTCGACGAGTGTCTCCAGTTCCTGCGGGATGAAGCGATAAGTGAGCGTCGCCAGGTAGAGCATGCCCCAGTCGTTGGCAGAGGGTGGTCCGGCAATCTTGTGCAGTTCGTCTGCCTCTTTGCCATTCTGGCCCAGGGCTGGTGTGCACTGCGTGGCTTCTTGCCATTCGGCGACGCTGTCTCGCAGTCGCCGGAGGTGCTCCACCGCCCAGCGGTCGCAGCGCAGGCCAGGGTGAATCTGGGCCAACACGTTCAACTCGGTGAGGCGGCCCAACGCCTTCTCTGGCTCCTCTTCTCGCAGGATAAGGTAGAGTTCGTGCCGTATCCGTTCTCCGCTGACGCGATCGAGCAAGCCCAGGGCGTTGTCAATCAGTTCCTCGGTGCGCGGCTCGATGCGGAAGTCGAGGCGCTGCTCGAAACGGACGGCCCGCAGCATGCGGGTGGGGTCCTCCACAAAGCTCAGGCTGTGCAGCACGCGGATGGTCCCTTGTTTCAGGTCATCTTCGCCGCCATAAAAGTCCAGCAACTCGCCCCAATGGCCGGGATCCAGGCAAATGGCCAGGGTATTGATGGTAAAGTCGCGGCGGTGCAAGTCCTGGCGAATGGAACTGCGCTCCACTTCTGGCAGCGCGGTGGGATGGCCGTAGAATTCGGTGCGCGCACTCACAAAGTCCACCGATGTGATACCGTGTTCCGCCGGGTCGTCGAGGATCCACTTGGCCGTGCCGAAGCGAGCATGACCGCGGACACGCCCCCCCTTCTCGCGGGCCAGTCGCCGCGCCAGGGCAATGGCGTCCCCCTCCACCACCAGGTCCACATCAAAGTTGGGCTGGCCCAGCAGCAGATCGCGCACAAAGCCGCCGACGAAATACAGCGAGAATCCCATCTCCGCCGCTGCCGTGCTGGCCTCTCGAACGAGGGCCAACAGCCTTTGAGGCAACGTCTCGTCCATGAGCCAGGCGATCTCCTCCGCCCGCGACCGGCGGGGTGGCTCACTCCAGAGCTTGACGAGATCGGTGCGGGTGACGATGCCAATGACCTCACCGTCCTCGACCACCGGCACCTGACCCACGCCGTGTTCCATCATGACCTGCTGCAATCGCTCTACCGAGTCTTGTGGGGAAACCTGGATCTGGCCCTTGCGCATGTACAGGTCAATAGTCGCGCCGCCCAGACCCAATCCCAGTGCGCGGTCAATTTCCCGCCGGGTCAGCACTCCCACCACCTGGTCATCTTGCACGATGGGAAAACCTTCGTGACCGTAGCGTTGCATCATGCCGGCGGCAATGGTCACTGTGGCCGTGGGAGACAGCGTGTGGACACCGCGAGACATGATCTGCGCCACAGTGATAGCCGGCTGAACGTGTTCGGGTAGCACGTCCAGCAAACGGGCCTTCACCTTCTCCAACGACGGCCCACGAATCAACGCCGCCGCCGCGCGGGCGTGCCCGCCGCCGCCGAACTCGGCCGCCACCGCTGATACGTCAATCGTATCCGTGGTGGAGCGTGCCACCATCTGCAAGTGATCTCCCAGGTCCACCAGCAGAAAGAGGGCATCCGGATCCAGCAGATCGCGCAGCCTGTGCGCCAGCGTAGAGATCTCCTCGACGTATTCCCCGGTCCTGACGACAGAGACGACCACCGATTGGCTGTTAAGACGATGCGTCCGGCTGTTCTCCAGCAGTTGCTCGTAGAGGGTTCGCTGGCCGTTTGAAAGGGGATAGTGCAAAAAATCATTGACGACTTCCAGTTTGCCTCCCTGCTCCATCAGCCAGGCGGCGGCCCGCATGTCGCGCGGTGTGGTGTTGGCGTAAGAGAGAGAACCGGTATCTTCGTAGATGCCCAGCAGCAATAGCGTTGCCTCAATGGGCGTGAGCGAGACGCTGGCGCGACGGATCTTTTCCACCAGCAAGGTGGTCGCTGCGCCAATCTCCTCTCCCTCGAAGGTCATCCCTGGCTTCAATTCCCTATCCAGACGATGGTGGTCTATGAAGTGGATTTGCGTGCCGGCGTCCATTCCTTTGATGGTGACGACCGATTGCGTATCCACCATGATAGCGCGCTCCACGCGAGCGCGGGGCAGATCGTCGGGTGGCACAAACGGGAGCGCGTCCCAGTAAAGGGTCAAGAAATGCTGCAAATTCCGGTTGGGTTGTCGAGGCAGCACCGGGATGGCGCCCACAAACAGCTTCGACGCGGCCAACAGGCTCGCCAGGCCGTCAAAGTCGGTATGTTCGTGGGTCAGTATCACCTGGATGGTTTGTCGTCTCTGCCTTCTGGTCACTCGAGAATCCTCGTCGTTGCCGGAAGCATAGGCCGAGCAAAACGCTCGCCCAGCGGAGTTACGATACAGAGGGGATTATATCATCAAAGACCCGGAGCGACAACTGGAATCATGGAAGCGGTTTTTCTAATCAAAAGAAATTGTGGTATAATTAGGGCAGTTGCCTTTGACAGCAGACATTATGGGCAAAGAGAGCCCTGAAGATGGGGGGATGAGAACAGTGAAGGTGATCTCACGGGTTTATTTGTTGTTTTTCGTCGTGGCTATGATCGGTCTGGCTCTTCTCTTAACCGGCTGCTTTACACTGCGTTACGCTGCCTATACTCCTACCCCCACCAAGACCCCCCGCTCGTCCGAGACCGCGTTGCCTGTGACCCCACCTTTCGATAGGCCTACGATAATCCTTTTCCCCTCGCCGAGGGGAGCAATTGCCCGATCCACCGGCGTGCCGGCTGTGCCCTCCGAAACGGACACGACAACCTCTGAACCACCGATAGTCACGCCTGCGGTGACGCCAATGGCTACTCACATCCCCACAGCTACCGAAACGTTTACGCCGCTACCAACGCCAAAGCCGGGCGAACCCACCTACACGCCTACCCTCATGCCCACCGTAACTCCAACTCTGATGGACACGCCAACCTCGACGCCAACGCCGAAGGCCACCGACACCCTTACACCGGTGCCAACATCGCAGCCAGGCGAGCCTACTTACACCCCTACGTCTACGCCCACCGTGACGCCTCCGGCGACAGATACGCCAACCTCGACGCCAATGCCTACCGCTACCGACACGGCCCTCCCAACTCCTACCTTCACGGCCACACCCACAGAGACGCCGAGGCCGGCAGAAACGCCAACACCAGAGATGCCTACCATCACGCCAACGGTGGTTCCGACGCCTGTCGTGAGCGGAGGATGGAACCTCTCCCACTTTTACTTATACGTCGTGTACGAATTGGGCGAACTGCACGTCCTGGGCGTGTTGGAGAACGCGACCGGCCAGAACCGGGAATCTCCTAATGCGATCTTTACTTTCAGAGACGAAGTGGGAGAGGTGATGGCGACCGACTCTTGTCCATTGGAACTCACAGGTGTGCCCGCCGGCTGGCGGTCGCCGTTTCACTTGGTCACCCCTGTGGAAAAAGGATTCGCCAGCGGTGACATTTCAGTAGAGTCCACAATTAGCAGAGACCCGCTGCGCACTGACCTGGTAGTGGACGACGTTCAAGTGTTCCTGGAAGGTGATATCTATGTCGTGACAGGCAATATCACCAACCCTGGCGCCTCGCTTGAGACTTATGCCGAGGTTGCCGTGGCGCTCCTGGATGAAGTGGGACAGACTATCGGCGTCGGTTCGGAGCTGCTTGGCAAGGAGGGCCTGGGCAGCGGACAGACTGTGCCGTTTCGCATCGAGGTAGATGAATTCCTTGGCACAGCCAACGGCTACGACATCGTGGCCGTGGGACTGTAATTGCAGAGATAGCAGGCGGAGGGCATGGCTCAGGCTTTATTCGCCCGACACAACGAGAGGTCACCGGCAAGCCCGATGACCACCTGCTATCCCAACAACCGCTCCTCCACCTCGACCGGCGACAGCCCCAGGACAGAGACCATTTTGTTCCGTGACGTTTCCCCGGCCACGATTTCCACCTGCCTCTTGCGCACGCCCAATTGCTCAGCCAGAAAAGCGACAAGTGCTTTATTCGCTTTTCCCTCCACCGGTGGGGCCGTAAGGCGCACCTTTATGGCATCGCCCATCCGTCCAGCGATCTCGTTTTTACTGGCGCGGGGCACCACGTGCACGGTGAAAGCCGCGCCCTTTTTGGCATCGGTAATCTTGAACTCGCGCACTCAACGCCTCCTGTCATCTGAAAGGTCACCAGCGATCGATAGCAGTCTCACACCAGGCCGATCAACAGTGCTATGACGATTCTCTGCAGAATCCACAAGATAAACAAAGCCACCATGGGACTGATGTCCGCCATGCCGATAGGAGGGATCCAGGACCGCAATGGCGCCAGCACCGGCTCTGTGATGCGATACAGAAACTGTATCGCAGGGTGATAGGGATCAACCTGCATCCAACTTGTAAAGACGCGGGCGATGATGGCAAGACTGTACAGTCCAAAAAGCAGTTGTACTAACTGAATCAAGACAAGTATCCTCCCTTTCTTCTCCAGGCAAATTGTTTCCGCTAGCCAAAGATGGCCCGGCCGATCCGTACCAGCGTAGCGCCTTCCTCCACGGCGACCTCGAAATCGCCGGTCATGCCCATAGAGAGATGTCGCCGGTTAGCGGCTGGGAACTGGCGAGCCAGTTCATCATAGACATCCTGATCCGGTAGAAATCTCATGCCGGCAGCGCTGCTATGTGAATCTCCTCGGCTGCTATCACCTCAATAGCATAGCGAATGCAGGCGCTAATGTCTTCGAAGGCGTGGTTATCGGTTTCTGAGCTTGCCACCGCCGCGATGATAATACGCTTCATCCCAATAGTCACTGATCCGGTAGTAGTCTATGGCCAGCCTTTCCCTTCGTCGAATCTCCTCTCCATTCACCTCTGCTTCTTTCGCCTCAGGCTCAAAACCAATATCTGCCAGTAGTTGCCGGTACGCTTCCTTTGCTTTTTTCAAGGAACGGAAAGAGTTCACTATTTGACCATCCAGTAATAGGTAATACTTTCCGTCGTCTGGAACAGATTCTGTGCCCCGTTCCAATGAAGCAGGTGAACCTCTATGGTACGTCTTGAACATGCTTTACCCCTCGCCCCTTATCTGGTCAGCTTTCCACCTGGCGCATACTTTGACTATCCTTACCCACTTTCTGGGTTTCTCAACGTAATGATCGTCTCATAGTAGTTATCCAGGGATCTGGGCCTGGCATTCCTATTCAATTTGACAAGCTGAACGTCTTGCAGAGATTCTATCTCGAAACCAATTCTTTGCGCTTCATCTGCAAGAATCTGCGCGGACGGTACCACATATAGTGCTTTGCGCGTTGAAAACTGGTAAAATGTGCTCTGCTTTCCCGAGACCACAATGCAGTAGGCTCCAGGCAACATGACGCGCCGCATTTCTGAAAAAGACCGGCGCATATCCAGAAAGTATCGCGCCGTTGGCTCTGCCTTGATCGCCCGCAGCTCGTCACGGCGTAACCACTCCACGAGATCGCGCTCGCATTCCGCGAGCATTTCCAAGTCTACTCCGTCTCCGTACATTGAACCTATGGAATCATCAACCAGGTTATCAATCTCGTCATGCCTTCTCATTCCCAGGGCAATCAGCGACGGGGCACGGGACTTGGCGTAGCTCTCCCTTCCACTGGATGCGGGCAGATAAGGCGGGGAAGTCACCAGGATATCGAATCTCCCCAGATCGTCAGGTATGTGCCTGGCATCAGCCTTTGCAACCTGCGCGTCGGCAAAATCCAGATGAATGGTATGGCGCAACCATTCGCACGTCGCGGCTACCTTTGCATACTTTGTCAACGACTTGCTAAAGATCTGTGCGATGGAGGTTTTGGCAAACGTGAGTGAAAAACGCCCTACCCCTGTTCCCAGGAAGCGCATCCGAATCTTGCGCGATATTGCGTCCGACATTAGCACCCGGAATAGGGGGCGCACTTGTGGATTACATGCAACGACAGCAGCCTGTACGCCGTCAATTCCCTTGCTCAGTTCGGCAGCTATCTCTGGCGTCATTTTGCGGTTTTTCATCAGCCAGGCGGGAAATACTGGTGTACCGATCTCTCCAGAGGATGACCTGTCAAACAGTATCAATTGCCCTTTCTCCTGTGCCTCAAGGAGTTGCAGAGTTCGCCCGACTTCTCTGGTTAACAAATCACTGTCAAGTAGTACTGCTTCCAGCTTGGCCCTGGCGATCAGCACGGACAGGGGATCGATGTCAAGTCCTACGCTGGCGATCCCCAAGCTTGCGGCTTCCAATAGAGTGGTGCCACTCCCCACAAAGTTGTCAATGACACGGTGTGGCTGGTTTCCCAGACGCTGCACACAGACGTTCAGCATCGAGCGAGCCAGGCGTGGGAAGAACTTGGCCTTATAGTAGTGGATGTCGTGGGACAGGTGAGACGTGGTAGATCGCGCAGATAATGCAGCTTTAGCCAGTTTGCGTGCGTGTCGGTCATCCGTCTTGTCGAGCAAGGCGTTCAGTGTAGCGTCCAGGTTCAGCTTTGTTTTTGCTGCGCTGTCTGAGTGCCTGGCTACCACGTCAGAGAACTCAAATAGGGCGTAATGAGGAACTGCTTGGGCGACGATGGAATCCCCGTCAGCATGATGTACGATCACTGGCCCTAATGCGTTCTCCATTTCAACTAGTAGCCTTCGTGCTTCTTCAGTATCTCGGGTTACACAATAGATACGCTGAATGAACGAAACACAGCGAATGAGATCAGGCAAAAGTGTCAGAGGGCCATTTGCGGCATAAGCCTGTGTCCCGTCCTGACGAACATAAGAATCCAATGCCCCGAACTTGAGCAATTCAGTCAGTTGCGGGACGCGTTGTGCCACCGCCGCGATGTCGGCTATGCCTTGTACTACATCATCAGGCAAGAAGGCATCAAGCTCCATCTTGGCAAGCACTAGGTCGCCTTCCAAGACTATATTCTGTCGCAGTTTGAAGATAAAGCTGGCCATCTGGTTGTTCATGGGCAAAACGCTTCCACAAACCTGTCCAGGCTTGATATTTCGCGCAAATGCTCGTCACGATAGATCGAACGTGTCAAGCACAGCAACGCATCGTATAGATTGAACACGCTGTTAGACTGAAAGGCCACAACATCACTCAACACGGCCTCCCCGTTCAAAGCAACCGAATACTTGTCCCTGGTCCAGATCACGTCTTGCATCTCGGAGAGGTAGCGGTCAAACCCGTGCAACGGCAAAAAGTTGGAAACGAGCACAGC
>CAYNKW010000184.1:5394-8395 GCA_964397845.1 uncultured Anaerolineae bacterium | reverse complement strand
TGAGCTGTCATGATGAAAGCTATTCTACTACAACCCGACAGATGTTGCAAGCAGGATCATAGATTCCCCATTTGACAAAACCGTCAATTTGTGGTATCATCTTGTCCAACAGTTGAATACGAGAGTTGACGCTCTCATCCAGAGAGGTGGAGGGACCGGCCCTGTGAAACCTCGGCAACCTGGCTGCTGGTGCAATGACTTCAGCAAAGTCATTGGTCATCGTAGGCAGCTAAAGGTGCCAATTCCGTCAGAAGAGGAACTTCTGTAAGATGAGAGGGAGTTGTGTAGCCACGCTTACCCCTTTCTTTTGCCGGAAGGGGTTTTTTGTTAACAACGTTCGTCCCCTCGTCTGCTGACGGACGAGAGGGCGATTTTTGGGAAGCGAACGAACGTCATGAACGCCAATGAACGCGCAAATCTCAAGAGATACGTCCGGCAGATCGTCTTTCCGGGGATGGGTGAGGTGGGTCAGCGGGCGCTGCGGGACGCCTCGGTGACGCTCATCGGCTGCGGCGCGCTGGGCTCGGCCCAGGCCAACTTGATGGTGCGGACTGGCGTGGGCCGGTTGGTCATCGCCGACCGGGACTTTGTGGAACTGAACAACCTGCAGCGGCAGAACCTTTATGACGAGACCCACGTGGCGCGCAACCTGCCCAAAGCCATCGCCGCTGCCGAGCGCCTGCGGGCCATCAACTCCGAGGTGGAAATCGTGCCCCACGTGGTGGACGTCAACCCCGGCAACGTCGAAAGCCTGGTGAGCGGCGCGGACCTGGTGCTGGACGGCAACGACAACTTTGAGGTGCGTTATCTCATCAACGACGCCTGCGTCAAGCTGGGCATCCCCTGGGTGTACGCCGCCGTCATCGGCAGTAGTGGCATGACGGCCACAGTCGTTCCCGGCGAGACGGCCTGTCTGCGTTGTCTCTTCCCTGACATGCCACCCCCGGGCAGCGTGCCCACCTGCGAGACGGCCGGCATCCTGGGCCCGGTGGTGCAGGTGATCGCCGCCATCGCCGCCATGGAGGGGATCAAACTGCTCACCGGTCAGGGCACGCTGAATCAGGGCCTCATCGCGGTAGACGTGTGGGACCACACCTACGAGGGTTTCGAGTCGGCTGGCCGTCGCCCAAATTGCCCGGCCTGCGGTCTGGGCCTGTTCGAGTATCTGAACGCCGAGAGCGGTAGCCGGGCGATATCGCTGTGCGGGCGAGAGGCGGTACACATCAGCGTGCCGGACGCGGGGCCACTCGACCTGGCAGAGATGGCCCGGCGACTGGAGACAGTGGGCCAGGTGGCCTTTAACGAGTACCTGCTCCGTTTGGAGGTGGATGACTACGAGATCACCCTCTTCTCCGACGCGCGAGCCTTCATCAAGGGCACCAACGACGAGGCCGTGGCGCGGACGTTGTATTCAAAATACGTGGGCATGTGACGGAGAGAGAAACAGATTGCCAAGAACGTTAGATAAAGCCATAAATAGCAGATTGCAGACTGCCAAAAACTGCAGGAAAGGGAATAATTATGACTGGACGAAACATTGTGATAACGGAGGCCACCGGTGAGTACATTGACGACCTGCCGGTGGAAATCGTGGAGCGAAAAGGCATCGGTCATCCCGACAGCCTGTGCGACGGCATCGCCGAGCGCATCTCCCGCGAGTATTCCAACTGGTGTCTGGGGAACCTGGGTGTCCAGTTGCATCACAACTTTGACAAGGTGCAACTGGTGGCTGGCGAGGTGGACGTGCGCTTTGGCGGTGGTGAGGTGATCAAGCCCATTCGTATCCAGATCGCCGGGCGAGGCATGCCCAGCCACAATGGCCGTCGGGTGCCTTTGGATACCATTGCCATCGAAGCAGCGCGCGCTCATATCCGCGAGACGATGCGTTACCTGAACCCGGTGAAGCACGTGGTCATAGATAGCTACGCCGGCCGGGGTGCAGCGGAACTGGTCAGCGTGGTGGAGCACGTGACGGCCAACGACACCAGTTTTGGTGTCTCCCATTGGCCGCGCTCCGCCCTGGAGGGTATCGTCTACGACACAGCCAACTTTATCAACTATGACCTTATCGACCAATTTCCGGTGGGCGAGGACGTAAAGGTGATGGGTTTTCGCAATGACGGTGAGATCATCCTCACCGTCGCGTTGCCTTTCATCGCCACCGAGATCAAGGACGCGACCGAGTACATCGAAGTCAAGAAGGCAACCCGGGCAGCCATCCAGCGCTACGCCGACGAGATATGCACCCGCCAGGTGCGGGTGGACGTAAATACAGCCGATCAAGAGAAGCGAGGCGATTATTACCTGACTCTCACTGGCACCTCCGCCGAGGGCGGTGACGATGGTGCGGTGGGCCGGGGCAACCGGGTCAATGGCGTCATCGCCCCCTTCCGCGCCACCAGCCTGGAGGCGACCTGCGGCAAGAACCCCATCTCGCACGTCGGCAAGATCTACAACGTCCTGGCTCTGCGCGCGGCGAAGGCTATCGTAGAAGAGGTCAAAGGAATCAAAGCGGCTACCGTCTACGTGTTGTCGCAGATCGGCAAACCGCTCGACCAGCCTCTGGTGGCCACGGCCCAGGTGTGCCCCGTCGATGACAACCTTTCGCCAAAGACCACGACCGAAGCACGGGCAGTGCTGGACCATCACCTGGCCAGCGTGGCTGAGGTAGGGAAAATCATCCGCAAGGGCGAGATCTCTCTTTTCTAGCCTGGGTGCGTTTCAGTAGGGGCGGATGGCCATCCGCCCCTACTTTCCTACGGAACAAATCGAGATAGCAGTGAAATGAGCGCGAGGGCATTGAGGTAGCTGCGTTTTCCATAACGCGCAGGCCTCACGCGATATAGAAATCACGGCTACAACATCCCCCAGGCTCCACATAAGGCTTATCTCAAATTGTTTCCCCTGACCCATACCTGCGCGTTTGACGAAACCGTAAAAATCGACTAGAATACCTTCTCACAAGTGCCCAGGGCGTCTGGCCCCTCGCGCGTGACAGAGG
>CAYNKW010000184.1:3478-5294 GCA_964397845.1 uncultured Anaerolineae bacterium | reverse complement strand
CTGGCTTGCTTTTCGCACGCCGGGTGGACGGTTCTGTGGAGACTCTTTTAGACCAACGGAGCGCGCTGACGTTAGGCATCGCGTTAGGGTTGGCGTTGGGCTTGCTGTCGCTGGTGCGAGCCTTGCTTGTGCGGCGGAATCAGTAATTCTTTTAAAGGAGGGGCAAAGTTGACAGAGGAGATTACACTTTATGTTGTACCGCGCACGGTCGTCGGCAAGAAGGTTAAACGAATCCGGCGAGAGGGATGGGTGCCAATGGTGCTGTACGGGCCGGGTTTCGAACCCGAACTCTACCAGGCCAACGACTCTGAAATCAACAGGGTGCTGGCTGCAGCCGGCATGACGAGCCTTATTTCATTGCAAGTCGAGGAGCGCCAGGGGCTCTACCAGACATTGGTACGCGAGATCCAGCGGGATGTGCTGACCGATGCTCTCATTCACGTAGACCTTTACCGCGTCTCTATGACCCAAAAACTCACTACAGAAGTGCCCATCGAATTCGTCGGTAAATCGCCCGGGGTGGAACAAGGGCAAGCAATGTTGCTGACCCTCACGGCGCGGGTCGAGGTAGAGTGCCTGCCGAGTGACCTCGTGTCTTCTTTGGAGCTCGATCTTGGTGCGCTGCAAAAAATGGGCGACGCATTGCTGGTAAAAGACCTGTCTGTGCCTGAAGGCATCACCATCCTGGCTGATAGCGACGAGGTCATTGTTCACGTGGCGCCAACCAGCCGGGTCGAGGAAGAGGAAGAGGAAAAAGAAGCCCCTGTGGAAGTCGCCGCCGACGAGGTGGAGGTCATTGCCAAAGGCAAGGAAGAGGAAGCATAAGTCAGGCAGAGTTTTCATCTTGTTCTCTCAAGATGTGGGTAATCACCAGCTTGTCGTCCGTCGTATCTTGACTTGAGGGGGGGAGTCATGGCCGTTTCGAGACCCGAGGTTGGCGCTTTTGTCAGCGAAGTCGCCCTGGAGCGCCGGATCATCCTGGTCAGATGGGTGGGCCTCCTTGCGTCGGTAGTGGTGGGCAATCTCCTTACCCGCCAGCCGGTCAACCATCTTTTGTTCAACCTCAGCGTGCTGGCAGCGACGCTGGCTAATCTGGGCATGTCCTTTGTGGTGGGCCGCTACCGGGACAGCGCCATCCCCCGTGCCTCTTATACCATCGCCTTTTTCGACGTCAGTTTTATCACTGTTGGCTGTCTCTTTAGCGGCGGCATCTACAGTGACCTGCGCTATCTGTACCTGGCAGCCGTCGTCGTCAGCGCCCTTCGCTTCGATGTCAAAGTCACGGTGACTATCGCGGCTGCGTCGGCCCTGGCGTACACAGCCCTGGCATTTCAGATGGTCGGCGATAGTACGATCAGCTCCCTGTCGGGGGACCTGTGGATCTTTTTGGTCTTTGTACTGGTGCTGGCCACCGGCGGGGTGTTGATGGCCGCCTTGCTGGTGGCGGCGGGCTACCGCATCGCGACCACGGCCGCCCGCAATGCAGAACTGGTGGACGAGTTGCACGAAGCGTTCAAAGAACTCCAGCGCGCACAAGAGCGAATTATCCGGGCTGAGAAAGAAGCGGCCGTGGTGGAATTGGCTGGTGCGACCGCTCACGAACTCTATCAGCCCATGACCGTCGCCTGGGGCTATGCGGAGCTTCTGCTCAAAGATTTGGTAAAAGACGACCCGCGCTACAAGCCGCTACAGCGCATTGTACAGAACATGGCAAGGATGCAAGGCATCGTTGAGCGCATCGGCAAAATCACCCGTTATGAGATCCAGGACTACCCTGGAGGCATCCAAATCGTGGACATTGCTCGCTCCGCATCAT
>CAYNKW010000184.1:0-3378 GCA_964397845.1 uncultured Anaerolineae bacterium | reverse complement strand
GAAATCGCGGCTACGACACTCTGGAACAAAGGACACAACAAAGGGCCAGCCCTCGGTCACAGGCTGACTCTTCGTTATCTTTGTGATTCCGAAGCAAAGGGGGAGAAAAAGAAGGTGAAGCCTCTCTCTACTGGAAAAAGATCTGGTAACGCCGCGCTAGATCACCCAATAACCTGGCAATAATCTGCTTTTCCAGGTTCGTCTCGAAAAAGAAACGCCAATAGGGCGGTTCAGGGTCCCAGCGGGTATAACTGCACAAGCCGTGATCCTGGAGCTTTTCCTGCACTGTAATACAAGCCGCAAAGCCTCCTTTCCCTCTAATGGTATAGCACTCGCCTAGTTCTTCCAAGGCCATCGGATCCATTTTGCCCCCCTTTGCGCTTTACTGAGAGCTTTATCGCAGACACTCCCATTATAAAAGGTTTTGAAACAGAAGTCAAGACTTTTCGTGACCCGCAAAATGCGGTATAATGGGTCTCATCGAATTGGGCTTGCCAACTTGCCAATGCGGTACTCCGCAGCGAGGAGCGATCATGTCCCCCGACGAGTTCGGCTATGAGACCTATCTTTCAGTCCTGACCTGGCGCTACGGCAGCGAGGCCATGCGCCGTGTCTGGTCGGAAGCGCACAAGCACCGGCTCTACCGGCGCATCTGGGTGGCCCTGGCGGCGGCCCAGCGCGACGCCGGCCTGATCGGCGACGACGAATTGACCGACCTCCGCGCCCACGAAGAGGCCGTGGACGTGGCCCGCATCCAACAGATCGACGCACAGATCCACCACGATCTGGTGGCTGCGCTGCGTGCCTTTGCTGAGCAGTGCCCGGTCGGCGGCGGTAAGCTGCACCTGGGCGCCACCAGCGCCGACATCGAAGACAACACCGACGCCCTCCGCCTCCGCCAGGCGTTAGAGCTGACACTGGAGGTGCTGCGCGAACTACTGCTCGCCCTTGCGGGTCGCATCGAGGCCCACGCCGATACCCCCTGCATGGGCTATACCCATCTCCAGCCCGCCGAGCCGACCACGCTGGGCTATCGCTTTGCCAGTTACGCCCAGGACTTGCTGGCCGACTACTGCCACCTCTCCCGCCTGCGCACCGAACTGCGCGCCAAGGGCCTGAGAGGGGCTGTCGGAAGCAGCGCCTCCTACGCCGAGTTGCTCCAGGGCAGCGGCATGACTCCTGCGCAACTAGAGGCCCGCGTCATGGCTGAGCTGGATCTGGAAGCCTCGCTGGTGGCGACGCAGGTTTATCCGCGCAAGCAAGACTTTCTCGTACTGGGCGGGCTGGCCTCGCTGGCGCAGTCGCTCTACCGCTTTGCCTTCGACGTGCGGCTGCTGCAAGCGCCCCCCTATGGCGAGTGGAGCGAGCCCTTTGGGGCCAAGCAAGTCGGCTCGTCGGCCATGCCGTTCAAGCGGAATCCCGTCACCGCCGAGAATGTCTGCTCGCTGGGCCGCTACCTGGCGGCACTGCCCCGCGTCGCCTGGGACAACGCAGCCCATTCGCTGCTGGAGCGCACGTTGGATGACTCGGGCAACCGGCGGCTGATCCTGCCCCATTCTTTCCTCGTGGCCGACGAGATGCTACGAGGTGCGCGTCGGATCATCGAAGGGCTGGTGGTGCGAGAGAGGGCCGTGGCGCGCAACCTGGTCACCCACGGCGTCTTTGCCGCCACAGAGCGGCTGCTTGTGGCTCTGGCCCGCGCCGGCGCCGACCGCCAGGCCATGCACAGCCGCATCCGTGACCACAGTATGGCCGCCTGGGCCAAAGTCGAAGCCGGCGAACCCAATCCGCTGGCCGATTTACTGACCGGCGACGACGAAATCACGCGCTACCTGTCATCCTACGAAATTCGTCTGCTGCTGGACGCCAGCGGCCACGTCGGCGACGCACACCAGCGCGCCCGCGCCTTCCTGACCGAGCTTCGACAGGTGTTGAGGTGAAACTGTACCGTGCGCTTTTAGACTCCGACCCTGTCCTGCTGGCCGCCATCGCCGAGCGGCGGGGCGTGGACCTGAGCGTCACTCGCCAGCGAGACGTGGCCGAGCAACTGGCTGTAGCATTGCTGGCCGCCGAATCGGTGCAAGAGGTAATCACCTGGTTGCCACCGCGCCAACGGCTCGCCCTTAATGCCCTGTTGGCGGCCGGCGGTCGCCTGCCAGCCGCGCGCTTCTGCCGCGATCACGGAGAGGTGCGCCGCATGGGGCCAGGCCGCCTGGAGCGAGAGAAGCCGTGGCGCGATCCCCAGGGCCCGGCCGAGGCGCTCTATTACGCTGGCCTGGTCTTTTTTGCCTTCGACGACATAGAGGATCAGATCATGGAGGTCGTTTTTGTACCCGAAGACCTGCTGCCCCTCCTGCCGCCCGTGGAAGCCAGCGCCGACGACTTTGCCGTCGAAACCGCGCCTGCGCCGCGGGTTGTCCGGGACGCCGGTCGTGCCTCCGCTGAAGATTTGACTACTCTGCTGGCCTGCGTCGAAACCGACTCACCGCGCCCGCAACACGATCGCACACTTCACTGGCGCGATCTCGCCCGCATCAACGAGCGACTGATGTCCCCCCAGGATCTGAGTGGCATCCGACACGAGCGGCAAGCGGGCCGTCTGGCACTGCTGTTGCGCCTGGCGCGACGGCTACGCCTGGTGGGCCTCTCTGGGGGACAACTGCGCCTCCACCGCCCGGCGACGCGAGAATGGCTGAAAGCCTCTCCATCCTCTCAGATGCTGGCCCTGCAGGAAGTCTGGCGCGACGACCCAGGGTGGAACGACCTGTGGCACGTACCCTCGCTACGCCCGGAGCGTACCGGCTGGCGCAACGATTCCCTGGCAAGCCGTACCCGTCTGCTGAAACACCTGGCCTGCTGTCCGCCTGGCGAATGGATCAGCCTGGAAAGTTTCATCGCCGCTGTCAAGCAGACCGACGCCGATTTTCAACGTCCCCCCGACGCCTACAACACCTGGTACATCCGAGACGCCGCCAGCGGCGAGTACCTCATGGGCTACGAGCACTGGGATGACGTGGAAGGCGCGCTCATCGCCTTTCTCATCAGCGGGCCGCTGCACTGGCTGGGAGTGACGGCCCTCGGCCTTGAGGGCCGCAAGGCGACGCTGACGACCTTTTGCCTCACGCCCGGTGGCGCGTTCTTTCTGAGCCTGAGGGACAAAGCACAAGAGACTCCGAAGCTGCCACCCATGGCCGTGGATGCCGATCTGATGGTACGGGCGCTGGCGGGGGGCAGCCTTTACGATCGCTTCCAACTGGCCCGCATCGCCAAGTGGCAGGTCTCTGGCGAGGTGTTCGTCTATCGGATCACGCGGACGTCATTGAGCCGGGCTCTGAGCCAGGGCATCCGCGTGGATCAGGTGTTGGCCTTTCTGAAACG
>CAYNKW010000183.1:0-8406 GCA_964397845.1 uncultured Anaerolineae bacterium | reverse complement strand
TGGCAATCTCTTCCTCCGTCAGCCCATACAACTCGTAGGCCAGCGCGTCAATCTGCCGGTCGGTGGCCTCGACAGGGCCTCAATCCCCCTGGACTCGGCTTCATCAGTTATTCACGCCCACGATCAGGTTGACGCGAGCAATTGAGTCGAGTGTGAACCTACGAAACAGCCGATAGTTCTCGATGGTCAAATCTCTCAGCATAACATTCTCCTCCCCGTGAGCCCGGCTTCAATTCTGACTGGCTGCTGGTCGCAGCCAAAATTATACCATATCCTCCTCATTAGTGGAAAAATGGGGCTCTACGTGGATTCGGGGGGGTAGCCATCAGAGGTGTCCCCGTGCCGCGCCAGGGGCCGGCCTGCTTTTGCTTCAACGTCGTCGTGGCGACGGCAAAGCGACTGGCCTCTTGCCCCTCGGCTCGGGCCAGCCTCTCAACGCAGCCTCAGGATGCGCGGTATCCAGGCCGGCACCCGCCGGCAGTAGGCCTGCCACTCCTCACCGAACTCGACTGCCATCGCCCCCTCCTCCTGCCGGGCGCGCAGTGCCAGGCCCAGGAAGCTTATAACGACGAACAGGAACGTCCAGGTGCGGTAGATGAGGAGTCCACCAGCAGCGGCGAGGATGATGCCCAGGTACAGCGGGTGGCGGACGATGGCGAACGGCCCGTGGGTGATCAACTGATGGTCGGCGTAGAGTTGCGCGCCCATGCTGCTGGAGACGTCGTACATCCTGCCCAGGGTCAGCCGCGCCCATAGGTAGAAGGTCAATCCGGGGAAGTAGAGCAGCACGCCCAGGGCAAGCGTCACGGCTCGGAGCGGTATTGAGAGGGGCAGCAAGAGCGGTCGCCACAGCAGGATGCAGACACCGAAAAAGCCGGTGCTGATCAGGAGTTGGGCCGGCAGCCGCAGGATCCTGCGCGCCAGGCCGGTCGCCCGCCCCCGGGGGCGGTGCAGCCCGCGCGCTATCCCCACCAGCGCAGCGCCCAGGAACAGGGCCAGTGCCACTGCACCGGCCCAACCCACTCATCGCTCGATGACATCCAACATCGTGCTATCCTACTCGCGCAGGAATTCCTCCACCATATCCCGCGCCCGGTCGTCGGGGTATTGGACGGGGGGGGACTTCATAAAGTAGGCCGAGGGACCGGCCAGTGCCCCTTTCAGGCCCCGGTCGAGGGCGATCTGGGCGCAGCGCACGGCGTCTATCACCACCCCGGCCGAGTTGGGCGAATCCCAGACCTCCAGTTTCAACTCCAGGTTGAGGGGCAGATCGCCAAAAGTACGCCCTTCCATACGGATGTAGCACCACTTGCGGTCGGTCAACCAGGGCACATAATCGCTCGGCCCGACGTGGACGTTATCCTCGCCCAGATCGTAGTCCAACATGCTGGTTACAGCGCGGGTCTTGGATATCTTTTTCGACTCCAGGCGCTCCCGCTCCAGCATGTTGTAAAAGTCCATGTTGCCGCCGAAATTAAGCTGATAGGTGTGTTCTAGCTTTACCCCTCGGTCACGGAGAAGCCGGGTCAACACCCGATGGACGATGGTAGCCCCCACCTGGCTCTTGATGTCGTCGCCGATGAGAGGTAGGCCGCGTTTCTCGAAGCGATGTTGCCAATAGGACTCCCGGGCGATGAAAACGGGGATGCAGTTGACGAGGGCACAGCCGGCGTCGAGTATCTGCTCCACGTACCATTTGGCGGCCATCTCGCTCCCCACCGGCAGAAAGTTGACCACCACCTTGGTGCCGGTGTCACGCAGGATACTGATGACGTCGGATGTCTCACCGGGGGCCTTGGTGATTACCTTGCGCAGGTAGTACCCCAGCCCGTCGTGGGTCATCCCCCGTTCGACCTTTATCCCCAGCGGCGGCAGCTCGGCGAAACGGCGGGTGTTGTTCGGCGGGATAAAGATGGCTTCGGTCAAGTCTTTTCCTACCTTGTTCTGGTCAACGTCAAAGGCGGCCGAGAACTCGATGTCGCCCACGTGGTAGCCTCCCAGGTTGACGTGCATCAGGCCGGGGACGAACTCGTCTTCTCTGGCGTTTCGGTAGTAGTGCACTCCCTGGACCAGAGACGAGGCACAGTTGCCTACGCCGATGATGGCTATTCGCACTTTGCTCATTTGTTACACCTCCTGCTAGTTATTCAGTCTGCTCCTGACAAAGAGTACTCAATAGACGACTACAACGGTAGTTGCCTCCGCTCAACCCCCCGGTCTGCCCGGCGCAGGTGCAAGCCAGCACTTATGGCGTACACCAGACCTGTGATCGCGGCGTGCAAGGCCATCGCCACCAGCGCGTAGAACGGACGGCCGACGACGACGCCCAGCAGCATGTAGATGGAATAGATATTGCGCCGGCCGTCAAAGCGACGGAAGCGGCGGTCAAATGGCGCATAGTCGGCCAGTGCAACGCCCATCACCTGGCGGAACTGCATGGAAACGTGGCGGGCGAAGGAATCGCACAGCAGCATCGTAAAGCCGACCGCCAGCACAGCCAGCGACGGCCAGGATCTGTAGGCTGCCCAGGTGTAGGCGATGTACCACGATTGCTCGTAAAGGAGATCGAAAGAGTGCTCCAACTGCCCCAACCGGGTCGCCAGTGCCTTGACCCGGGCCAGCTTACCGTCCACACCGTCCAGGACGTTGACCACGAAGGCCAATAGCGCCGCCGGCCATAACCAGCCCAGGAGGAACAGCCCACTGACGACAAAGCCCACCAGGCTGGTGATGGCCGACATCTGGTTGGGCGTGATGGGCCAATCGGCCAGGCGGAGGGTGAGCCAGTTCTCCAGGGGGCGGTTGAAGTACCAGGCCAATACGTCCAATGTGCGCTTCTGAGCGCCGGTCACGAGGGCGCGCTTGCACCGCTCGGCGTCCGCATCCGACGTCACCCCGCACCAGAAGGGCTCCACGTGCCGTCGCACCTCGGCCACGTAGAGGTCCGGCTGCCGAACGTCCATGCCTTTCACCGTCAGTAGGCACATCAGGCCAGCCGGCCAGCGTAGCGCATCTTCCTCGGCGGCCAGTTTCTTGAGATCGGGGGCAGGTGGGAGCCTTAACGGCAAGGACTAGGTGTTGCATGGGCATCAAACTGGCGGAAGGGCTGGAAGTCTTCTGCTGTCGTCGTCTTGCTTCCCAGGCGGTAGAGATCTCTCGGTTCACCCGCACGTTTTCCAGAAACGAGCAGCGTGATGATGAGCTATCAATTTTGTCAGCCCGTTCCATCAGCAAGCGGTAAGCATTTTCCAAGACCTTTTGTGCCCGCTCGGGTTCACCGCACATTTCCAAAGCATGAATGCAGGTGCGGTAAACGCCTAGAGGTTCATCGATTCCACCCACTCCATGCTCCGTCAACCAAGCCAGGATTTCTTCAGTATGGACCCTAGCAGCAGATAGATCGCCCTGGATGACAGCCACGCGCACCAAGCCAGCCAGGTCATCCATGGCCCGCGCCAGCTGGCCAATGTCGCGATGCAATTGCAACGCAGCACTATACGACTGCGCTGCGTTTGCTAGTCGGCCAAGCCCTTCAAATGCCAAACCTAAGTAGCTTAGCCCTTCTGCTTCATGTCGCCTCGCACCAATTACATGAGCGATAGACAACGCCTGCTCCAGGTAAGACTCAGCTACATCGTACTTACCCAGTTCGTATAAAACGTGACCAAGATGGTTCAGATTAGTAGCCTCACCCCGTTGGTCACCAATGACGCGCCGGAAAGCCAAACTTGCTCAAGGCGTGCCTGTGCCGCTTCGTATTCCCCTAAGGTCTTGTGAACGATTCCAAGGTCACTCGAACTGCTTATCTCGCGGTATCGGTCGCCAATTGTGCGCGCAATAGCTAGCGCCTCCTTGTGGTGTGCCCGTGCTGCTGAGTAATCGCCCAAATCATAGTAAGCAAGAGCAAGGTTATTTAAGTTGTGCGCCTCCTCTACGCGGTTGCCCAGAGCTCGCTGAGTGTCTAACGCCTGCGCGTAGTATTCTACCGCGGCAGCACTCTCGCCTATGTCACGATGAACCCCGCCCAGAATATCAAGAATTGTTGCCTCGGCTTTACGCTCACCAATCTGACGAGCCAGCTCCAACGCAGCCTTCGCTGATCCTCGCGCTGCCGCGTACCTGCTTTGCCGGTAGGCGATCTGCCCCAATCGACCAAGCCCCTCGACTTCAGCCTGGGTATATCCAGCCCGTCGTGCCGCCGTCAGCCCTGCCTCCGCTGCTGCTCTCGCTGCTGCGTAGTCACCCACTCGCTCATAGTAATGAGCACGCCGGTTGTGTACTGCGGCTAGCCACCGGTCGCTACCTAACTGCTTGGCCACCGCCCACATCGTTTCTAAGTCAGCCAGTTGCACGTCCCGTCGCCCCAGCACATCATATACTCGCTCTCGCCCAGCAAGCAACTCGCAACGTAATGGCACATTACCCTCCTCACCAAGGAGCTCTAGAGCCCGGTTGCAGAACCGCAATGCATCTTCGTTGGCAAAACTCTCTCGAGCTCGATCGGCCGCCTGGCGGTAGTAGTAAAGAGCCCTGTCCGCTTCCCCCGCAAGGTCAAAGTGCCGCGCCAATTCACCGGCAATCTCCTCTGTCTGTTCCTTGTACAGTGTCTCTAGTGCCTCCCCTATCGCCTTATGTAGCTGCTCCCTCAGGAATCCACCTAGCCCATTGTACAGATGCTGCTGGAACAGCGCGTGCCGGAAACGATAAGGATGCAAGCGACGGTGATCCGCTTCTACCTCGCCTGCCGCTTTCACTAGCCGATATCGCTTTGTCAGTTCCTGTTCCAGTTGCTCCGCTAAGCGTAGTTCGTCGATTTGCCGAACCCGCGCTACGACCTCAGCAGTGAACTGCTCGCCCTCCACACTGCCACAAGTCAAGATATCCTTCATCTCTTCCTCCAACCGCCCGATCCGTTCCTCAATCACCGACTCGACCTTCTCAGGCAGTTCTTCATAATCTACCGGTGAAGCCAGAAACAACCGTCCTTGGTCATCTTCCGCAAGGACACCACGCTCTCGCAAGTCCCGAAGTAGCTCAACTACGAACAACGGGTGTCCCTCAGTACGTCGGAAGAGCAATGTCCGAAACGCCTCATCCAAACGATTAGGCTCAGTGTCCAAAAAAGCATCCACGAAGGTCCGTCCTGCTGTCCCGCCTATGGTTGGAGTCAGATCTATCTCGATCTCCCCCCAGTAGCGGCGTAGCTCATTGACTACACGCTCCAGAGGATGTCGGACCCCCTCGCGTCCCAGCTTTACGTCTGCTGGGCGATAAGTTCCTATAATTGCAAGAGAAAGTTGGTCAACGTCTCGCACTCGTCGGGCTAAATAAAACAGCAGATCCAAAGTGCCGTTGTCCACCCACTGCAAGTCCTCCAGCACCAGAAGCAAGGGTCTGCGTTCCGCTAAACGTATCACTACCCGGCTGAACTGTTCAAAGATCTGATCCGACCTGTAATCCTCACGCGAAGGGGAGTGCTCCATCCGTTTCTTGAGTTGCTCTACCCATCCAATCTCTGTCGTCTTTCCCAACACACTGACAACACGGCCTAGTAGAGCTGCGCCGGGCACAAAGATACCCACTAGGTCGGAACCAACTTCGCAAATAATTTCAGCAGAGGTAACTAAGGCCTTCTTTAGATGATCTGCATTAGAGCGATCCACCACTCGTGTCGCAGACCTGCCGCCCGTGTCACCGGTGAGTAAAGCGAGAATTTCCTTGAATGGTAGGTACGGGTCACTAAGGCCGAGTTGGGCGCTACACTGGCCCCAGGCAACAATCAATTGGTCACTGGCTTTCTGTGCCCGTCGGCACACCTCGTGCACTAGCACTGTCTTGCCGGTGCCGGCATCGCCAGTAACGAAAACAATCTGAGGTTGCCCAGCCAGAGAGTGGAAGATAACCGTTTGCAGCTGGTCTAGTTGAGTCTCCCGACCTTCAATGACGAAAACTGATGCTTCCGTTAACGACATTTCCTCTCTCCCTGTTCATGGGCGTTCATCCGAAACCTGCATACAACTTCCACAATTCGGCCTCCAGCATAACCGGCTCTGAGGGCTCAAGCACGTGCGGTGAAGGAAGGATCTTTACAAGCAGGGGGTAATCCGTGCAGTCGCCGCTGAACAGACATTCGCCCCTCAACGCGGCGTATTCGACATCGCCCGCTTCGTGGCCCTGTCTTCCATGGCTACGAGGTTGGCTGACGGGATCGAGAAAGAAGAATCTCCTATTCGTCACAACGGGATTCGCCCCATAGAATGGTTTCCCCGTTCCCCTGTCGAGGATTCGCCTGGGCCTGGCAATGTATGCAGTGCCGGTTCTCGCTTTGATTGCGCGGCGCTTAATATTGTACCACACTCTCTGATTCCTGTAAATCCATTGTCAACACAACCTTGATCTTTTGTAGGCGCGCGGAAAGTGTGGTATACTGTCCAGCGGAACTTCGCCTTAAACCGACAAGTGGATGCCCCAGCTTGCTGGGGAAAACGCGGCAAGCCGCGACGTCCAGAAATCTCGACTTTTTTGTAAAGAATTTGCACCCTCAAGGAGTCAGTTTGCTCCTGACAAAAAGCACTCGATAGACGACTACGACGCTGGTCAGCACGGTCAAAAGCACCAAAGTCCAGTAGACTTGGCCCAGCAGGCCCCCCATCATGACAATGAAAAGCCGGATGTCGCGAGAGGAAAAAGAGGCGAGCCCATGGTCAAAGTGTAATCCTGTACTGGCCTCCGAGCGGGCGGCGGAGTAGCTGATCATGAGCGAGCCCAAAAGGGCCAGCAGGCCAAGAGGCCACGTTCCCGGCCAGCTCTCAAAGCGCAAGGCCCAGAGGCTCATCCCCAGGACGATAGCCGCGTCGGCATAGCGATCGAGGACCGCGTCGTAGAAAGCGCCAAAAGGTGAGGCTAACCCCTTCAGCCGCGCCAGCTCGCCGTCCACGCCATCAACGATGGAGGAGAATTGAGCCAGCAACCCACCCAGGACATTGGCGCCCAGGGCGAAGGCGGCCGAGGCCAGGAGAGCGATAAGAAAGCTGATGAAGGTGACCTGATTGGGCGTCATCCCCGTGGGAGCCAGGAGTCTGGTTATGGGACGCGAAACCTTCCTGTTCAGATGTCTTGAAACCAACCCATCATAGCCTGTTTTTCTCTCCATTGGCGCTGAACCTCCCAGGGGATATATCTGCCAGACCGGTCACCCTTGAGGGGCCGGAGCAGCTTTTCAACGTATCGCAAGTCGTCCGGCGTATCCACATCCAGCCAGAAAGCCCCGGAGACGTCACAAGCCCGTATGTCTTTCTGGCTGATGAGCCTCCGAACGGCGTCGGTGACGGTGCAACGCCCATCACGCTCCTGTATCAGGTCGGCCACTATGGGAAAGATGCGGGGGGTGAAAAGAAAGACCCCCGTATCAATGGCATTCCAGTGCTTTAGATCCTTGCCGATGCGGGTGATCAAGCCCGCATCGTTCACCCAGACTTTGGTGGCCTCCTTCACCTGGGGAGGGGCTTTGGCCGACCGGTCTACGCACAAGAAGGTATCATCAACCTCCTTTCTGGCCAACAGCCTCCTCAAGAGGGAGGACGCGATCATGTGGTCGGCCATAGCCAGGACGAAAGCTTCATCTGCCAGGAAGGGCCGGGCGGCAAAAAGGGAAGTGCCATTCCCCCCCTCGTAGCAGGGATTGGGGGCATAGGACACCTTCAGTCCATAGCGGCTCCCGTCGCCTATCTCCCTGGCGATCATCTCTCCCCGATAACCGATCACGATGACCAACTCTCTGATGCCCACCTGCGCAAAAGAATTGATCGTGTACTCTATGAGCGGCCGACCCAGCACTGGCACCAACGGTTTAGGACAATTGTTGGTCAGAGGTGCCAGCCTGGTGCCATCTCCAGCAGCCAAAATTACTCCTGTCATCTTCTCACCCCTTCGCTATAAGTTGCAGCATCTGACGTCTGAATAAGCGGCAAACAAAAAGACCGTTGGCAGTAGCGTTGGTCCAGTGAGTGCTAGGTAGCTGCGACGGTCTACCTGTGTCTTCCTACTGCCTACGAGGTTAGCTGACGGGTTCGGTCAGGAAGGATCCCTACTCGTCCGAACGAGATTCACCCCTATGACTTGGTTCCCCCGTTTCCCTATGGGGATTCGGCTTTAGATTGTGTTACTGATTCATCTTTCGCTTATTCTTCAGAATTATTCTACCCCCTCCACCCCGGACTTGGTCAACCCGCGTCCGATTTGGGTATCAAAAGGCTATTCGGTCCTCGATTTTGTCAGCCTGCCGAAAGAACCGTGGTGGGTGTTTACCTATTGCAGTCAAGACATCCAACTCTGCGCGTTAGTACTCTGCTGGCAGCGCGACGAAGGCACATCCCTGCGCCTCGACGACATCCCTCAGCCGTTCGA
>CAYNKW010000182.1:2527-8421 GCA_964397845.1 uncultured Anaerolineae bacterium | reverse complement strand
CGTCGTCCACAACCAGGATCGTTTCTTTGGGCATGCGGCTATTTCTCATCCCCATTGCCAAGATTTCGGCGGCGACCTTGTTCCCGGCGCTGCCGGATCGCTTCGTAGACCAGAGCCGCCGTGGCCGCCGAGACGTTGAGTGACGTGGCCCGACCAGCCATGGGCAGGTGAACGAGGACATCGGCCCTTGCGAGAACCGACACCGGCAGGCCATAACGCTCGCTGCCGACGAGGAGCGCCAGCGGCTGGCAGTAGTCCACGTCGAAATAGTCCTGCTGGCCGTGAGCCGACGAGGCGACGACAAAGAGAGGCACACCGGCAGCCCGGACCTCCGTGTACCACAGGGTCAACGCTTTTTCGCTGGACAGGCGAACGATGGGCAGAGCAAAGAGGGAACCCATCGTCGCCCGGACGGCACGGGGATCGTGGATGTCCGCCGATGGTTCCACGACCATCACACCCGTCGCGCCGGCGGCGTCGGCGGTGCGGATAATGGATCCCAGGTTGCCAGGATCGCGCAACTGGTAGGCAACGATGGCCAGCATGTCGTCGGACAAGGGTATGGTCGCCAGAGAGTGATCCTCAATGCGGATCAGAACGATAATACCCTGCGGTCCGCCCCGCTCCGACAGAGTGCGAAAAACGTCACCCGAGAGGGCCAGTCGCCGGGATCGCTCCACCCGGTCCACCAGTGCCCTTGCCCGCTCGCTGACCAGCAGATCGGGGGCGTAAGACAAGGGTTTCCACCGGAGCGCCACAGGTCAGAGCCTCCTCCACAATGTGGATACCCTCGGCCAGAAAATAGCCCTCCCGCCGCCGGTATTTGCGCATGCGCAGCGAGCGAAGAAATTTAACTTTGGGGTTCTTGAAACTGGTGATAGGTTGCATGGTTTTAGTATGCCGACTCGCCAGGGTAGGCGCGGTCCTCCAATTCGGCGATGTATTTTTCGACCTCCATAGCTGCCCGGCAGCCGTCGCCTACCGAAGTAGCGATCTGGCGGTACATCCAGTCCCGTACATCGCCGGCGGCATAGACACCGGGCACGTTGGTGCGGCATCGTTCGTCGGCAAGGATGTAGCCCTGCTCATTGAGCGTCACCTGGCCGCCCAGAAAGTCAGTGTTGGGCCTGTGGCCGATGGCGATAAAGATCCCTTGCGCTGGAAAAAGTCGCTCTTTGCCGGTTTTGACGTTTCGCAGGCGCACGCCGCTCACGGTCTGGTCGCCCACGATCTCATCTACGACGGTGTCCCAGATGAATTCGATCTTTTCATTGCGCAAAGCGCGCTCTTGCAAGTAACGCTCGGCTCGTAGCCGGTCACGCCGGTGCACCTGGTAAACCCTGGTGGCGAACCGGGTGAGGAACAGGGCCTCTTCAACGGCCGTGTCACCGCCGCCTACCATGACGATTTCCTTGCCCCGGTAAAAGAAACCATCGCAGGTGGCGCAGTAGGAGACGCCGCGCCCGGAAAATTCCACCTCACCTGGCACGCCCAGCTTGCGGGGTGAGGAGCCGGTGGCGATGATGAGCGCGTGGGTTTCATATTCGCCGCCGTAGGCTCTCACCTTGAAGGGGCGCACGGAGAGATGCAGGCTGCTCACTGTGCCGTACTCGAGGCGCGCACCGAACCGCTCGGCCTGCTTTCGGAACAGTTCGGCCAGTTCGAGGCCGGTGAGGCCCTCCGGGAAGCCGGGATAGTTCTCGATCTCGCTCGAGATAGACACCTGGCCACCCATAGAATCGCCAACGAAGACCAACGGCTCCAGTTGAGCGCGTGCAGTGTACAAAGCGGCAGTCAGCCCGGCCGGGCCACTGCCAATGACGATCACTTTCTCGGGCATGGTTTCCCTTTCTATTTTGGGGTATTTCCCACCTGTTAAAGGTAAAAGCCGTTAAGGGTAGAAGCCGTTAAGGGTAGAAGGCCAATCGTATTGGCCGTTGCCTTCAAGAGCGCCCAATACGATTGGGCTAACTATCCAAACCAGGAGGATGTGGGAAATACTCTCTACTTGGAAGGTTGGAAGGCTGGCAGATCGGTAGATTGATGGGTTTGCTATCTAGCCTCGATTTCTACGCTGCCGATGACCAGCGCGTTTTCTGGAGCCTGGTCATCGGCAGGCGTCACTGGCAGGCGATGGGCATCGGCGAGGCTGTACAGGCCGATGGCAACCTCGTAGCGACCCGGCGTCATATCCGGAGGCAAGAGTACGGCATGGCGGTCTACGATGGTCTCGCCGGTCTGCCAGGTGTTGGTGGGCCGCAGACCGTTGACAGGCTCGCCATCTCGCTGGGCGACGGGCGGTGCGCCGGGCGTGCGCAGGTGCACAAAAACCTTGTAGCGCGCCTCAGACGGCGCGCTGGCGTGCCAGGTCAGCGTCAACGGCAGAACCTGCCCCTGCCGCAGTCGGACGGCAAGGCGAGGGTAGCGCAAATGAATGCCGTCCGCAAAGGTTGCCTCTCCCTGCTCTGGCCCAACGCCCGGCGTTTCCGCGTTGGGAGCCAGGTACAGCGCCAGGCAGTGATTGCCGAACCATTGGCTGTCGGCCCGGAAGGCGTGCCGCTCCAGCCAGTTGCCGCTCTGGTTGGCCGGATTTTCGGCGGCCATCTGATAACCGACGAGCCACAATCGCCGGTGATCGGCCAGGATGCGCTGCAATTCGTCGCCCACACTTTCCGATGTCCAGTAAGCCAGATAGGGGATCAGCGGCGGCCCGGCGTAGTAGCTCTGTAGATAGCCCACCTGCCAGACGTACACGTAGACCAGGGCGTCATCCTGCTCCGCCAGGGCCTCCAGTCGCCGGGCCAGTGGGCCAAAGTCCTCCAGGGGAGAGGCTGGAGCAGCAAAGTGTGATTGCAATGCCCCTGTCCAAAGCACCAGGATGGTGATGGTGGCGGCTGCCCCGGCCCACTTTCGCCATCTGAACACCGAGGCCAACCCTCGCGCGGCTAACAGGTAAAAGACGGGGCTGGTGTAAAGCAGGAAGCGGGGCGAAAAAAAAGGGAAGCGCCACTGAATGGGAAAGGCCGTGATCACCGGAAACAAGAGCCAGGTCGCCGGGAGCCAGCGAGAGTTTCCCGCCGGGGTGTCACGCTCGCCAGATCGCCAGGCTCGCACCATGCCCCATCCGGCCAGCCCCACCAGCCCCAGGGCCACCAGCGTCGCGGGGACCAGAGGCCCCTCCAACCCCGCGCTGAACTCGAAGAACACCTGCCGGACGTAGGGCAGAAAACCGACGCCCCGCACACCTTCTTTGGTCGAAGTGTGATGCAGACCGGGCAACAGACCCGGCAGCGTGAGAGATAGCCAGAGCGCCAACGCCACCACCGTCAGGGCTTGCGAACCGATCCAGAAAGCCAGGTCGCGCAAAGCGGCTCGCCGCTCCGGGCCGTCCTGTGACAGGTACAGCACGCGGCTGCCCAGCGTCCACAGGTTTTGCCCCAGAACCAACAACGCCGAAAAATAGTGCGCACCCAGCATGGCTGCTGTGACGAGAGCGTGAGCCAACCATAGCCACGCTGGTGGCGAAGCATCACCGGCAGCCGGTGAAGGCAACAGACGCATCAGGCGGAGCCACAGTGCGACGGAGACCAGGGCCATCAGATTGACAAAGATATAGCCCTTGGCCTCTTGAGAATAATAGACCTGGAACGGTGAAAGGGCAACCAGCAAGGCCGCCAGTCCCGCCTCGGTCAGGCCAAAGAGCCGACGTCCAAGCCACCAGGTCAGCGGCACAGCCAGCCAGCCCAACGTGGCCGAAAAGAGCCGGACGGAAAAAACCGAACGGCCAATAGCTCTCATCCATAGCCCCAAGGCCATGCGATAGACTGGCGGGTTGACGTCTTCTGTGATCACGCATCGCTCGGCGATGGTGCGCGGGTCCAACGGCGCAAAGTAGAGACTGATCCCTTCGTCCCACCACAGCGGTCGCGCATCCAGACGATGTAGGCGCACGGCCAGGGCCGCCAACAGGATGCCAATCAACCCTATGCAGCTCGCCATTCGCCAGCCTCTAGCTCGCTGTCTGTTCACGCCATCCCCTCTTGTCTACCCTCAAGTCGCAGTGAGACCTTTCTAAGAGCAGATACATTTTAGCGCGTTTTTAGCAATGACGCAAACCCGCCCCTGGTGTGTTGTCCTACCGAGCGTACTTGAAAGGCGCGGTTGTTCATCGAACCTCTTTGGCTAGCATTTTTTTTGCTCTAGTGGTATAATGGAATTCGAGTTGGGGAAAACTGGCTATCGTCTCAACGACAACGCTATTCTGGAGGGTAGATTATGTCTGGACATTCCAAGTGGTCTACTATCAAGCGAAAGAAAGCGTCCACCGACGCCAAGAGAGGGCAACTTTTCACCAAGATGGGCCGCGAGTTAGCCATTGTCGCCCGCGAGGGAGGACCAGATGCCGACACCAATTTCAAGTTGCGACTGGTCATTGAGAAGGCCAAAGCGGCCAACATGCCCAAAGACAACATTGAGCGGGCCATCCGGCGGGGCGCGGGCCTGGAAAAGGGTGAAGCGCTGGAAGAGATCACCTACGAGGGGTATGGCCCCAATGGCGTCGCGATGCTGGTGCAGGTGCTGACCGATAATCGCAACCGGTCCGTTGCAGACGTCCGGCGGATATTCAACCGTCATGGGGGAAGCCTGGGCGAGGTGGGTTGCGTGGCCTGGCAGTTCGATACCAAGGGCTACATTACCATCGAAGCTGAGAAGGTTGACCCCGACGCCATTTTTGAGATCGCTGTGGAAGTCGGCGCTGAGGATGTTGACATTGGCGACGATTTGATCGAGATTTTGACCGAGTCCGCAGACTTGCACGTCGTACGGGATGCTCTGTCGGTCCAGAGCGTGCCCGTAAACTCGGCTGAGCTCTCCAAGATCCCCAAGATTACTACGTCCCTGGACGAGAAGGGGACACTCTCCAACATGAATCTCATTGATGCGTTGGAAGAACTGGACGACGTGCAGCAGGTCTATTCCAACCTGGATATCAGCGACGAGGTGATGGCAGCTTACGAGATGGTAGCTTGATGATCGTGCTGGGCATTGATCCCGGGACAGCCATTACCGGATGGGGAGTGGTGCGCGAGGAAGCCGATGGCCGCCCGAGGTTAGTAGACTCTGGCACGATACAGACGGCAGCTTCCACGCCACTTCCCCAACGGCTTCGCCAGATATTTCGACAAGTCACCGCCCTGATGGAGCGGTTTCGGCCAGAGGCCGTGGCAGTGGAGGAAATATTTTTCAGCAAGAATGTGCGTACTGCCATGTCGGTGGGCCAGGCGCGGGGAGTGATCCTGCTGGCCGGCGCGTTGGCCGATCGGCCGGTGCACGGATATACTCCTCTGCAAGTCAAACAGGCCATCTCTGGCTATGGCGGCGCCGACAAAGCCCAGGTCCAACAGATGACGGCTTTGTTGCTGGGGTTGGATGCCGCTCCTACTCCAGACGACGCGGCCGACGCGATTGCCGTTGCGGTCTGCCATCTTCACTCCGCACGCCTGCAGAGCCTGCTGGCAGGGCAGGCTTGAAAACGAGGCCCAGACCATGATCGCCAGCCTCATCGGACGGGTATCTGCCGTCGGCAAAACCTACCTGGTTGTAGACGTAGGCGGTGTGGGTTTCAAAGTCCACGTGCCGGCCGGTCTGTTGGGGCGCGATCAACTGGGCCAGACTGTCGAGTTGCACACGCATCTGCACGTCCGGGAAAATGACCTGTCGGTGTACGGGTTCGGCAGCGAAGACGAGTTGACGCTCTTTGAGTTGCTCTTGGGCGTGGAGCGGGTAGGTCCTCGCGTTGCGTTAGCGTTGGTATCGGCCCTCTCGCCCGACGCGCTGCGGACGGCTATTGCGCAGGGCAACACAGACGTGCTGACGAGGGTGCCGGGCATTGG
>CAYNKW010000182.1:0-2427 GCA_964397845.1 uncultured Anaerolineae bacterium | reverse complement strand
AGCAAAGGAAAGTGTGGTAGCGCCGGATGAGTAGACGGAAACGCGGCAATATCCTGGTGGTCGACGACGATCCCGGAATGCGCGAGTTTTTAGCTTTCACACTGGCCTCCGAGGGATACACGGTGGTCTCTGCAGCCAATGGCAATGAGGCGCTGGCGCGCTTCCGGGAGAAAGAGGCTGCAGAGATAAACCTGACGATCATGGACATCAAAATGCCGCCGCCGGGGGGCATTGAGGTGCTACGCCAGTTGCGCAAAGTGGATCCAGACGCGGTAGTGGTCCTGATCACTGGCTACGCCTCGCTAGAGACTGCTATGCAGGCGGTGCGCTATGGTGCCTATGACTACCTCACCAAACCGTTGACTGACGTGAGTGAGTTGCTGGGCGTCGTGCAACGCGGGCTCAATAGACGCCGTCTGCTGGTCAATAGCCGGCGGTTGCTAAGCCAGCTCCGGCACGCTTACGAAGAGAACCTGCGTCTGCTGGAAGAGATGCAGGATTTGAACCGCGACCTGGAAGCCCGCATTGCCGGGCGCACCCGGGAGCTGGAGAGAGCCAACCGCCGGCTGCAGGATCTGGATCGCTTGAAATCCGAGTTGTTGGCCAACGTCTCTCACGAATTGTACACGCCGCTGAACGCCGTTGTCGGTTTCTCCCAGGCGCTCCTGGATGGCCTCCACGGGCCGCTCTCGGCTGAGCAGGCACGGTTGGTCAAAAGCGTCCAGACTAGCGGCCATCGTTTGAAAAGCAGCTTCGACGATCTCATTGACATGGCGCGATTGAGCGTCAATGAGGTGACCATCCATCCCCAGTCTGTGCCACTGGTTGCCATGTTACATGGCATGAAAGCTCTGGTGGAGCGAAGCGCCCGCGAGAAGGGGGTTGAGCTAGAAATGCGGATACCGCCAGACGTTGAGACCGTCTGGGCTGACGACGCAAAGTTAAAACGGATGGTTTACGAGTTGCTGAGCAATGCGATCAGATTTACTCCTGCGGGGGGACGGGTCACGTTGCAAGCGGTCCTGCATCCTCCTGAACAACCTCACGAGTTACACCTGGCGGTGTCGGACACCGGCATCGGCATCCCCGCCGATGAACTGGAGGAGATTTTCGATCCGTTCCAGAAAGTGGATACCTCGCTCACGCGGCGTTTCGGTGGCCTGGGATTGGGGTTGGCGATTGTGCGCCACTATGCGGAACTGCACGGCGGGAGCGCCTGGGCCGAAAGCGAGCCAGGGGCGGGCAGTACTTTTACACTTGCCTTACCGTTGATGTCAACTCCTGCGGATCAGGGCTGATGGTTGGTGTCTGGATATGACGTTGGGAAAAGGGAGTAGGGATATGGCTGGGCAGGTGGAAGAAAATCAGGTGCCCGAGGGCAAGATCCTGGTTGTGGACGACGACCTTCGGAACGCTGAACTGCTGGAGGCTTACCTGACAACGATGGCCAATTACGAGGTGCTCATCGCCCTGGATGGCGTCGAAGCCCTGGAGTGTGTGAAAGCAGAGTCACCCGACCTGGTCTTGCTGGACATCATGATGCCCCGCATGGATGGCTACCAGGTATGCGCTCGCCTCAAGGAAGATCAGAGCACCCGGTTTATTCCCATTGTCATGGTTACGGCCTTATATGGCACGGAGGAACGCATCAAGGCCCTGGAAGTCGGCGCAGATGATTTCGTGAGCAAGCCATTCAACATCTACGAGTTGCTGGCCAGGGTCAAATCGCTGATGCGCATCAAGCACCTGCACGACGAACTGGAAAAAAAGAACGAGCTTTTGTTCAACATCCTCAACCGCTATGTGGCCCAGGAGGTTTCGTCGTTGATCCTGGATGATCCAGATCGCCACTTGAAGCTGGGCGGTGAGAATCGCAAGGTGACGGTGCTGTTCGCCGACATCCGGGGTTTTACCAAGTTCTCCGAGACCCACAGTCCCACCCACGTCGTCGAAATCCTGAATACTGTTTTCCCTGAACTCACCAAAGTGATCTTCAAGTGGAAGGGAACGTTTGATAAGTACCTGGGTGACGCGGTGATGGCCTTCTATGGCGCGCCGGTCAGTTACGACGACGATACCTGGCGCGCCATTCAGACGGCCTGGGAACTCTGCCAGGTCTTTGACGACCTGGTGAGTTCCTGGAAAGACGGTGAACTGACCGACCTGGGGTTGGGCATAGGCTTGCACAGTGGCGAGGCGGTGGTGGGCAACATTGGTTCGGAGAGGATGATGGACTATACCGTCATCGGTGATACGGCCAACGTGGCCCGGCGTCTGCAAGAGGTGGCCGGGAAGGGACAGATTCTCATCAGCGAAGCCATCTACTCCGAAGTGGGCGACCATCTCCAGGTAGTCCGCCTGCCGTCTCAGAGAGTTCACGGGCGGCAGGAACCCATTGCGTGTTACGAAGTAAAGGGCCTCTCCTGA
>CAYNKW010000181.1:0-8588 GCA_964397845.1 uncultured Anaerolineae bacterium | reverse complement strand
ACCCTCTCAAATCGGTCAGTCCTTATCCGAATGGGCGCGTTGCCTTTTGCTTGTGGATGGTGTATAATCAGTACGGAGTCAATTTTGAATCAAGCACAAGTCAGACGACAGGAGGCGAGCATCATGAATCTTTTCAATATCTTCTCAACGTTGGGGGTGATCATTCTCTTTGGTATGGCCATCCTCAGCACAGCCGTCAAGGTAGTGCAAGAGTACGAGCGAGGCGTCATCTTTCGGCTGGGCCGCGTGCGGTCGCCGGCAAGCGGGCCAGGGCTGTTCCTCATCTGGCCCATCATAGATCGCATGGTCAAGGTAAACCTGCGCGTGGTGACTTTGGACATTCCCTCGCAGGAGGCCATCACCAGCGACAACGTGACGATCAAGGTCAATGCCGTGGTTTTTTTCCGCGTCATGGACCCCATTGCTGCCATTGTGCAGGTGGAGGATTACCGGCGGGCCACGTGGCAGATCGCCCAGACAACACTGCGCAGCGTGATGGGGCAATCAGAGTTGGACGAACTGCTCTCACGTCGGGAGCAGATCAATCAGAGGCTTCAGCAGATCATTGACGAGCACACCGAGCCGTGGGGCATCAAAGTGAGTGTCGTCGAGGTGAAGGACGTCGAGCTGCCGCCGACGATGCAACGGGCCATGGCCCGCCAGGCCGAGGCGGAGCGCGAAAAGCGAGCCAAGATCATCCACGCCGAGGGCGAGTTCCAGGCGGCGCAGCAGCTCACCGCAGCGGCTGCCACCATTGGTCAGCAGCCCACGGCTATCCAACTGCGCTACCTGCAAACGCTGACCGAGATCTCGGCGGAAAAGAACTCGACCATCATCTTCCCTGTGCCTATCGATTTTCTCACTGCCTTTAGCGAGATCATGGCTCTAAGAAAGTCCCAAAACCAGCCGGGATAAGAAACTGCCATCTCCCCGAAAAGCTGTCAGAGCCTTCGGGGAGATGGCTATCGGAGACCAGGTGAAGAAATTCATTGCCATCGCCGGTAACATTGGCGTGGGCAAGTCCACGCTCACGGCGCTGCTGTGCAAGTACTATCTCTGGGAACCTTTCTACGAAGCCGTTGACGACAACCCTTATCTGGCCGACTTTTATCGGGACATGAAGACCTGGGCCTTCCACTCGCAGGTTTTCTTTCTTTCACGGCGACTTGGCCACCACCGCCAGATCGTCGAGCGGCCCGGCACCGTGGTGCAGGACCGCACGGTCTACGAGGATGCCGAGGTCTTTGCTCGCAATCTCTACCTGCAAGGACACATGGGCGAGCGCGACTACCGCAGCTATCGCGAGTTGTACGAGACGGTCATCGGCATCATGCCGCCGCCGGATCTGGTGATTTACCTGCGAGCTTCCGTGCCCGCACTCCTGGAGCGCATCCGCCAGCGAGGGCGCGACTATGAGCAAGAGATCTCGGCCGAGTACCTGGAGCAGCTCAACCAGCTCTACGAGGAATGGATCGAGTGCTTCACCCTCTGTCCCGTCCTCACCATCCCCACCGATAACCTGGACTTTGTCCGCAACGGCACGCATCTGACCCACATCTCGGCCCGCGTGTTGGACAAGCTTCACGGCAAAGAGGTCGTCGTGTTCGAGTGACCCGGTGATGCAAGAAGGAAACTCAATGACATCAGACCAATTCAAGCCCCGCACTCCCGAGGAGACTTATGACCCAGCCCTGCAAAAAGCCCGGCAAGACCTGGCCCGCCTGGCACCACACCTGGTGGCCGCCCGCGCTGGCGTCGTCTATCGCCGCCTTACGGATGAAACTGGCGAGCTCGACATGCCGTTCTGGGGACAGCAGTTCGTCGTGACTTTCCCGGACGGAACCATCACCAGGGCTGGGAGCGAAGATTCGCCGCCCATCGCAGAGCAGATCCTCACCCTGCATTACCTCATCACCGCCGACGGCGTCCCTATGGCTAGCCATTGGGTCGCCTTCCGTGAGTTGCCAGCGGGGATGGGTTACGCGCCTGCTTTCCAGGGGCGGGCCGAAGACCGCTTGAAGCAGGCGTTCGGTCGCGACGCCGGAGGATTTCACCGTGCGGCGGGAGCACTGGGTGGTGAGCCGCTATCCTTCGGCGATGCGTCGTACCTGTTCCGCATTTTCCCCAGACTGTGGCTGGCAGCGGTGCTTCATCTAGCCGACGAAGAGTTTGACGCTTCGGCTAGTGTCCTCTTTGACGCTGCGGCCTCTCACTACCTGCCCACCGAGGACCTGGCCGTGATCGGTGGCATGTTGGCGGGCAGATTGATCAAGGCAAAGCGATAAACAAGCTGCTCTTGCCCATGCCGGAGATTTGTGCTATACTTGTGCTGCCGTCGGGGCGTAGCTCAGTCAGGTTGGAGCGCGCGGTTTGGGACCGCGAGGCCGGCGGTTCAAGTCCGCCCGCCCCGACCAGCCCGCGCGGGAGTGGCGCAAGTGGTAGCGCATCGGCCTTCCAAGCCGTTGGCCACGGGTTCGAATCCCGTCTCCCGCTCTTTTTCAGAGGGTCCATAGCTCAGCGGCAGAGCGACCGGCTCATAACCGGTTGGTCCCAGGTTCGAATCCTGGTGGACCCACCTTGTTCGTTCATTCTATTCACTTTCTGCCGGTTGTTCCTGTCCCGACATTACATCCGCCGCATTTGTCGTCCGTGCTGAGTACCGATCCAGATTGTCACGGGTAGGGAGGGCCACAACCATTGAGGGGTTTGAGGGCGAGGGTATTGGTGCACTGGCGTGGTTAAGTGAACTGACGCACTTATTTGTCTTATTGCATTAGCCGCTGATGCTGGTGCGAGAGTCTCACAGCAGAGTGACCCCTTTCGTGCTTCTGTATTTCCTTGCCTGAGCGTACTCCTCAAAGTGCGCTTGTCTTGTCTCTGGCAAGTGCCACCGCTGCTTCAGCGGCCCGACTCGCGTTTGTAAAGCTTTTGTTTCCGGTACAAAGCTCAGGAATCACAAATTGACTCCGCGTCCGGGGGATACAGGCGCGGAGTGGCGCGGCGCTTTATCTCTCACCAACCTGGTAAGGGAAAGACATGAGAAGAACGGCCGGTCAGTGAGAAGGGAGTATTCAACAATGAGTGCCGACTTTCTCCTTCGTCTGCTGGGCATGGTTGTGTTGGCCGTGGTGGGGTGGTGGGTGGGTGAGATCCTGGGCTCACGAACCGGCGCCCCGGCCTATCGCTACATCCTCGTCTTGAGTCTGGCCGGAGCGGCATTGGGGTTGCTGCTGACCCCCTACTTTACTTCTCGACCATTCCTCGCCATGCGGCGGTTGATCCGCAAGGTGCCAGCGCAACAATTAGTGGCTGCCATCATCGGTCTGGTCATTGGACTCATCGTCGCCGCGCTTTTGGCAATCCCTATTGCTCTGCTGCCAGCGCCTATTGACGCGCTTCTCGCTTTTGGTGGCGTGGTCGTGTTTGGCTACCTGGGCGTGGCCATCATGGTTATGCGGCAGCAAGATATTTTCAATATCATCGGCGGCAGCCGGTTGGGCGGGCGAAACGGTGGTGGCAAAATGGAGAGCAATCAAGTCTTGTTGGACACCAGCGTCATCATAGATGGCCGCATCGCCGACATAGGCCAGACGGGATTCATCCGGAGCACAATGCTGGTGCCCCGCTTTGTGCTCAACGAACTGCAACACATCGCCGACTCGCCCGATACGCTGCGGCGCAACCGGGGGCGCCGGGGCCTGGAAATGCTCAACAAGCTTCAAAAAGATTCGACAGTGCCTATCCTCATCACCGACATGGATATTGATGGCGTGCGGGAGGTGGATGACAAGCTGGTGTTGCTAGCCAAACAACTCCGCTGTGCCATCGTCACCAATGACTTCAATCTGAACCGTGTCGCAGAATTACAAGGCGTCACGGTGCTCAACGTCAACGAACTGGCCAATGCCGTGCGCGCTGTCTACCTGCCTGGAGAAAGCATGGAGGTGAAGGTTATCCAGGAAGGCAAAGAGTTGGGACAAGGCGTGGGCTACCTGGACGATGGAACGATGGTGGTGATAGAAGAAGGGCGGCGGCGCATCGGACGGACGATTCCTGTCATGGTGACAAAGGTCTTACAGACCGCTGCCGGGCGGATGATCTTTGCCCGTCCCGAAAACCTCGCGAGGTGAACTTTGTCCTGCGCTTTGCACCCAGCACCCCGCGAATCTCCCAGTTCGCGGGGTCTTGTTCAAGACCCTGATGAGCGGAGACGTGCGCCTGCTAATAGGCAAAGGTGACCGAAATCACCTGTGAGGGGGCTGATGATGAAAGACTGCAGCCCGAGAGCGGTGGCGTGATTCCAGGTTTCACCCTGGTGAGGGAGATGTTTGAGATGACCCTCCGAGTCTACAACTACCTGACGCGACAAAAGGAGGAGTTTGTCCCCCTGCGCGAGGGACAGGTTATGATGTACGTCTGCGGGCCGACGGTCTACGATCACGCGCACATCGGTCACGCCAAAGCCTATATCTCCTTTGACGTGGTGGTGCGCTATCTGCGCTACCTGGGTTACAAAGTACGCTACGTGCAGAATATCACCGACGTGGGCCACCTGACCGACGACGCCGATGCCGGCGAGGACAAGATCCTCCGCCGGGCTGCCGAGTGCGCCGTCGAACCGATGGCGTTGGTGGAGACCTACATGCGCAGCTACTTTGAGGACATGGATGCCCTGGGCGTCGTCCGACCCGACATCTCGCCCCGGCCCAGCGGCCACATCCCCGAACAGATCGAGATGATCAAAGCGTTGCTGGACAAGGGCTACGCCTACGAGGTGAACGGTTCGGTTTACTTTGAAGTTGCCAGATTCCCAGAATATGGCAAGCTCTCGGGCCGCAAGGTGGAGGAACTGATGGAAGGAGCGCGCGTCGAGGTGAACCCCGATAAGCACCACCCCGCCGACTTTGCCCTGTGGAAAAAGACAGAGCCGGGCCACATCATGCGCTGGCCCAGCCCTTGGGGATGGGGCTACCCCGGTTGGCACATCGAGTGCTCGGTCATGGCCACCAAATACCTGGGCGAGACCTTTGACATCCACGGCGGTGGCCTGGAGAACATCTTTCCCCACAACGAATGTGAGATCGCCCAGACGGAGGCCGCCACTGGCAAGCCCTTTGCGCGTTACTGGTTGCTCAACAACATGGTCACGGTAGACGGTGTCAAGATGGGCAAGTCGCTGGGCAACTTTACTACCGTCAAACAGGTGCTGGCAGAGTACGATCCCTTGATCCTCCGTTTCTTTATCCTGAGCAGCCACTACCGCTCTCCCACCGACTTTAGCGATCCGGCGCTGGACGGCGCCGGCAAGGGGCTGGATCGACTGTTGGGAACTGTGCGTGCCGTCCGGGAACGGCTTGAGACCGCTAGCGAAGGCGATCTCGACCAGGACGTGGACGCTTTGCTACAAGACCACAAGGCCCGTTTCCTGGAAGCAATGGACGACGACTTTGGCGCGCCTAAAGCCCTCGGCGTGCTGTTCGACCTGGCCCGCGAGGTCAACCGGCGTCTGAACGAGGGAGCACCTCTCAGCCGGGTCTCTCTGCAGGCCATTGACGACCTTTACTGCGAACTCGGCGGCAAAGTCCTGGGCCTGGTGCCGGACGTGCTGGCCCAGCGAACCGGCGCTGGCCTGGAGGTAGATCTGATGCGGCTGATCATCGAGATACGGCAGGAGGCCCGCCAGGCCAGGAACTGGGTGCAAGCCGACGCCATTCGCCACCGGCTGGCCGAACTGGGCATCGCGCTGGAAGACAGCCCCGAAGGAACCACCTGGCGTAGAATCCGATGAGAGACTTTCTCTACGGCCGCAACGCTATCCGAGAGACGCTGCGGGCTGGCCGGCGGCAAGTCTACAAACTCTGGATCGCCAAAGGAGTCAAAGAGCGCGGTCCTGTGGCAGACATCCTGGCCCTTGCCCGCCAGCGACAAGTCCCGTGGCAGCGCACCGAACGCCGCCAACTGGACAAAGCAAGCGGCGACCGGCACCACCAGGGCATGGTCGCCGAGATGTCAGAATACCCCTAC
Organism: uncultured Anaerolineae bacterium; assembly: GCA_964397845.1. Lineage (GTDB taxonomy): Bacteria > Chloroflexota > Anaerolineae > CAYNKW01 > CAYNKW01 > CAYNKW01. Next base: position 2,564 of record CAYNKW010000181.1, on the reverse strand, counting down.
GTCACCCTGGATGACGTTCTCCAGCGGGTGCGCCAGTCGGAGGAAGCAGCGCTGCTCCTGTTGCTGGACTGTCTGCAAGACCCGCAGAACTTTGGGGCGCTGCTGCGCACGGCCGAGATTGTCGGCGTGCATGGCGTGGTAACGCCCTACCGACGGTCTGTAGGCGTGACGCCGGCCGTGGTCAACGCCTCCGCGGGTGCCGTAGAGCACCTGCTCATCGTACGGGTGACCAACCTGACCCGGAGCATGGAGCATCTCAAAGCGCAAGGCATCTGGATCGCGGGCCTGGAAGGCCAGTCCGAAGCACGCTCACTCTACGAAGCAGACCTGGACATGCCTTTGGCGTTGGTGGTGGGCAGCGAGGGACAGGGGCTGCGGCGGTTGGTGCGCCAGCGGTGCGATTTTCTCTTGCGGCTACCGATGCGGGGTCGCGTTGGCTCGCTGAATGCCTCGGTTGCCGGATCGTTGGCCCTCTACGAAGTCTGGCGAAGGCGCGGCACGACAATTTGACTTTTCAGGCGAATCGGGTTATACTCGCAGGCTACAGTTGGAAGTTGGACAAGAAACTTGACCGCAACGAATATCTTGGATATAATAGGCTACAGAGCCGACGTAGCTCAATTGGCAGAGCAAGCGACTTGTAATCGCTAGGTTGCGGGTTCGAGTCCCATCGTCGGCTCCACTGAGAGGTCTGCGAAAGTTCGCGGTATATATGGGTCGGTGTCCCGAGCGGCAAAGGGGACTGACTGTAAATCAGTTGGCTCAGCCTTCGCAGGTTCGAGTCCTGCCCGGCCCACTACCCAGTGGTCAAGGCACAACGGCTGGCATCTGTTTCCTGACCACTGATCTGCCCACGTAGCTCAGACGGTAGAGCGCGTTCTTGGTAAGGACGTGGCCATGGGTTCAATTCCCATCGTGGGCTCTGCACAAATTGCGCATGGGGAGGGAGACACGGTTTGAATTGAGGAGGCAAGATGACAGCCCAACGGTTTGAGGGAAATAAGCCGCACGTGAATGTGGGTACCATCGGGCACATTGACCACGGCAAGACCACACTAACGGCTGCCATCACCAAAGTCCTGGCTTTGCGAGGGCTCGCTACGTTTACATCTCCTCGGAGCATTGATAACGCTTCCGAAGAGATAAACCGGGGTATCAGCATCGCCATCGCGCATCTAGAGTACGAGACCGAAAACCACCATTACCATCACGTGGATTGCCCCGGTCATCGGGATTACATTAAAAATATGATCACCGGCGCAGCACAGATGGATGGTGCCATCCTGGTCGTGGCGGCGGACGACGGTCCTATGCCCCAGACGAGAGAGCACCTGTTCTTGGCTCGCCAGGTGGGCGTCACCAAGGTCGTTGTGTTCCTGAACAAGTGTGACGTCGTCACCGATCCCGACGCGCTGAACACGGTGGAGAGCAAGATACGGCAATTGCTCTCCGAGCACGGATTCCCAGGCGACGAGATACCGGTAATTCGAGGTGGCGCACGGCGCGTTTTGCTAAGCGAGAACCAGAATCCCGAAGCGGAGGAATTTGCTTCCATTCGGGAATTGCTGCACGAGATCGATCACTACATCCCCCCGCCAGCGCGCGACGTAGACCGGCCTTTCCTCATGCCGGTGGAAGATGTCTACACCAGCAAAGATGGCGGCACCGTTGCGACCGGTCGGGTAGAGCGCGGTTGGCTGGTCCTCGGTTCAGAGGTGGAAATTGTCGGGCTGAGGGACAATCCACGACGGGCCATCGTCGCCGACATGGAAATGTTCAAGAAAAAGCTGGGCCGGGTGGAAGCGGGTGATAGCGTTGGCCTGCTCCTGGCGAACGTGGAGTGGAACGAGATTCAGCGGGGGATGGTGCTGACGGTGCCAGAGAGCATTGCCCATCATACCCGCTTCAAGGGCGCGGTATACGTCCTCCGGCGAGAAGAAGGGGGGCGGCACAAGCCATTCTTTCCTGGCTACCGGCCACAGTTTTTCATGCGCACCGTGGACGTGACGGGGACCATCACTCTGCCGCCGGGCGTTCAAAAGGTGATGCCAGGCGACAACGTCAGCGTCGAAGTGGAATTGATCACACCGGTGGCGTTGGAAGTCGGGTTGCGGTTCGCCATCCGTGAAGGGGGGCTGACCGTGGGTGCTGGCGCAATCACAGAAATATTGGTATAATTCTTGACACAGGGAGGGTGGGCGGAGTGGGGCTCCGTTCCTGGGAAATATGGCGAAAAAAAACATTCGATTGGTTATCACATTGGCTTGCGCGGAGTGCAAGGAACGAAACTACACGACAGAGAAGAACCGGCGTAATGATCCGGGGCGGCTGGAGTTTAAAAAGTACTGTCCCCGGTGCCGTACCCATACATTGCATCGGGAGACGAAATAAGTGGCGGCCGTGGTGGGCAAGGGTGCACCACAGGTTCAGCCCTTAATCGCAGGCGAGTAGCTCAATTTGGCAGAGCAACGGTCTCCAAAACCGTAGGCTGCGGGTTCGATTCCTGCCTCGCCTGCCATGAGTGTGCTTCGTAAGACACCGCCACCCCAGTTGGCGGTGTCTTA
>CAYNKW010000180.1:0-8589 GCA_964397845.1 uncultured Anaerolineae bacterium | reverse complement strand
AGAATGAGCGTGGAGGTAAAGCGCATTGATTATTTCAGAGATCTTTCCTGGCCTAGATATGGATGGGATACGGGAACTCCTAAAGCAGGCTGCAGCGGAAATCTCAGAGATAGACGATGAGATCGGGAGAATAGTAGGCCATCGAGGAGTAGATGGATTACTTCTTTACGACATAATGCGCTACCACATGGGCTGGAAGGATGAGGAGCTAAGACCAACGGCTACTTATGGTGGAAAGAGAATAAGACCCATCCTTTGCCTTACGGTAAGCGAAGCAATTAAAGGAGATCACCAAGCAGCATTGCCTGTGGCCGCGGCTATTGAGCTGGTCCACAATAGCTCGATAGTGGTTGATGATATCTATGACAAGAGTTCATTGAGAAGAAGTAGGCCAGCAGCCTGGACAATATGGGGCCCACAGCGAGCGATTGTGGCCGGGTTGAGCATACAGGCGTTGATGAACGTAGCCACACTTCGTCTTCAAGAGAATGACGTTCCTCCTGCCAAGATTTTCCGCATTCTGCAGAAGCTTAGCGATACCTTGCTAGAGATGTGCGAAGGTCAGTTCATGGACATGAGCTTTGAGGAGATTCCGCTAGTCAGCGTCGAAGACTATTTGATGATGGTCCATGGCAAGACTGCCGCGTTAATCGAATGTGCCACATACTGCGGGGCATTACTGGCCACTGACGATGAGAAACTGATTCAGCACTACGGAAGCTTTGGCCGCAAAGTGGGCATCGCCTTTCAGATCATTGATGACGTCCTGGGAATCTGGGGCAGGCCAGAGATCACCGGCAAGCCTCAAGGCACCGATCTGAAAAGCAAGAAGAAAACCTTGCCCTTCCTCTATGGCCTGGCGGTGGCTGAGCCAGAGAAGAGGGAAAGGATCATGAAAATCTACGACCAGGAGTCGGTCACGGAAGCCAATTGTACATACCTCTTCCAGACATTGACCGACTTGGAAGCCGATCAGTATTGTCGTCGAGTTGTTAGTCAGTATCTCAAGGAAGCAGAGGACGAGCTACACCAAACGGGCATCGAAAATGCTGCTCAGGAGCGATTGATAAACATTACTCAGTTCGTAGGAAGCCGCATCTATTAGCCCAAAAGCCTGATAGTTCGATCTTTTTCAAGGATTCTACAACAGAAAGGAAAAGATGGTCGTGATCATAGTTGATGACTTGCACAAAAGCTATGGTACTACAAGAGCCGTGGACGGTATCAGCTTCAGGGTAGAAAAGGGTGAGATATTCGGCTTCCTGGGACCCAATGGGGCAGGGAAGACCACTACCATTGAGATTATTGAAGGATATAGGGTGCCCGACAGCGGCAGCGTGGCCGTGATGGGCCTCGACCCTCGTCAGGACAGGTATGAGCTTAAAGAGCGTATCGGCATCATGCTTCAGGAGACCTCACTCTACCCGGACCTCAGGGTGGGCGAACTGCTGCGGCTGTTTGCCAGCTACTACCGTCGCGCCGTAGACCTCGATGCGCTTGTGGCCATGATCGGCTTGCAGGAGAAGAAGCAGGCTTTCATCCGCGGGCTCTCCGGCGGACAAAGACGGCGGTTGGCTTTCATCCTGAGCCTCATCAACGACCCAGAGCTTCTGTTCCTGGACGAGCCCACAGCCGGCCTAGATCCCCAATCCCGGCACGCCGCCTGGGAGTGGATCAACCATGCCCGCGAGGAGGGCAAGACGGTCTTCCTGACCACCCACTACATCGAAGAGGCTGAGGCGCTCTGCGACCGCGTAGCCATCATTGATTACGGCAAGATCATTGCTCTCGATACGCCCAAAAGCCTGATGAGGGGTTTGGAGGTGGAGCAGAGGATCGAGTTCGCCATCGAGGGTATGCTCGACGCGACCAGATTGGAAGCGATCCCCGGCCTGATCAAAGCGCTGGATGATGGTCAGGGAGGGTTCACGATCTTTGTTCGCGAGGTCCAGCCAGCCCTCAAGGCCCTGACAGCCCTGGCAGAGACGGAAGGTTTTGCTTTGCAAGGGCTGATGGTCAGGGGAGCGACCCTGGAGGATGTTTTCATCCACTTGACGGGCAGGAGTATCCGAACATGAAGGCACTGGCTAATCAAGTTCAGGCCGAGCTCAAGCTCTTTCTGCGTGCCAGAGAGGAGGTTTTCTTCACCATCTTGCTTCCCCTGGGCATGGTAACCTTATTCGGCTATTTGAACCGAGAGGGCCAGGTGGGGGAGATCTCTTACCCCAGTTTTCTGCTAACCGGCGGGATCGGCATGGTAGTGGTCAGCGCCGCTATTGAGAACCTGGGTGCTGCCCTGGCTCGAGAGCGTGACGATGGCATCCTGAAGCGCTTGGGGGGTACGCCACTTCGGGTCTGGACATTGGTGGGGGCCAAAGTGCTGGCCGCAGCCATCATTATCCTGGCCCAGGCTTTGCTCATGATAGCCATGGGTGTCTTGTTCTTCAATGCCGAGATCGCCGGCAATCTCCTCTGGACCATGGTTGTGTTGTGGGCGGGCATCTTGGCTTTCGCCGCCATGGGCTTTGCCTTGGCGGGCTTGCTCCCCAACGCTGATGCCGCTTCTGCGGCGGCGCATTTGATCGTATTACCCATGCAGTTCCTCTGCGACACCTTCTTTCCGATCGAGGAGATGCCTTCCTTGCTCAAGACTATTGCCCAGATGCTGCCGCTTACCTATTTTGTGAACGCGCTGCGAGGCGCATTGGTCGCCGGTGGAGGATCAGGGTCATACGCCAGGGATTGGCTGATCCTCCTGGGTTGCCTGGTGGTCTCTTTCGCCGTCGCAGTCAGAACGTTTCGCTGGGAGTGAACGATGCGTAGATTATCATTGAGCCTGTTTCGTCAATTGGAAGCCGAACTAAAGCTGTTTTGGCGAAATCGCGAAGCTCTCGTCTTGACTCTCCTCGTTCCCGTACTGGGTATGGTCTTGCTCGTCTATCTGGACGGCGAGGGTATGCTGGAGAGATTCTTTGGTTTCATGGCACGCAGCCTGGGGGCAGAGGATGCGTTCAGTGACGTCTCGCCCATGATGTTCCTGAGCGCCGGCCTCATCGTCTACTGCGTCATCGCCGCTGCCTTTGAGAACCTCACGCCCAGGTTGGTCAAGATGCGCGACGATGGCATCCTCAAGAGGCTGGGGGGCACCCCCCTGCGCGGCTGGGTCTTGCTGACAGCCAAGACGCTGAGCGCCTGCATCCTCGTCTTCATTGAGGTCGGATTGGTTCTCGCGATTGGGATCGTAGCTTCTGACATCACCATCGAGGGGAGTTGGTGGTTGCTCGTGGTGATACTGCTTGTCGGTACCTTCACCTTGGCCGGGCTGGGCTTTGCCCTCAGCAGCGTGACCACCAGCACCGGCGCCGCAATGGTAGCTGTCCATGGCGTCTACATTCCTATGCTGCTCCTCTGTGGGGCTTTCGTCCCTATAGAAGCCCTGCCAAAGACGTTGCAGGTTGTGGCCAAGGTCTTGCCGCTTACCTATTTCGTCAACCCATTTCGTAGCGTCCTGGTAGAAGGTGCAGGCCTGGCGGCCAACGGCGGCGACTTGCTCATCCTACTGGCCTGGCTGGCTGGTGGCTCGGTCGTCGCAGTGAAGACTTTTCGGTGGGAATAAGAAGCCTGCCGCCGTCCTCTGTTACAGAGCATGGCACGCTGAGGAGTCCCGCCATAAAACAAGTCACACTCATCGGCTCCGAGCGAGTGGCCTCGAAGCAAATCTGAAAGAAAGGAGATGCATGCTGCATGTCGCGCCACTCCGACTGTAGTATATAAGAGAAACATGACGCGGAATAGAAGTAAGGGAATGATTGTATGGATCGCCGTTGGTGCCGCAGTAGTGCTGCTGGCGGCCATACCTTTGATCCGGCAGCGCGCAGTGCCCAACGACTCTCAGGTGCCTGACTACTCACAGGGGATGTACTACCAGGGCAGCTACGAACCACTGGAGCTTTCGACTGACGCCCTTGGCGATTTCCCGACCCAGTACCATCTGGATGACATTCCCTGGATCGCTACGGAGGAGAGCTACAGCCACCCCAACAGTCTGCAAATGATCGCGGCCCGGAAGGGAATCGAGGAGCCACGGGGGTATTTCGATTTCCTGATGGCTTTCACCTACGGGGCGCTTGAGCATCCGACCGGGCTAGGGTTCTTCCCCTTCACTGACCCGGAGATCGGCTTTATCGCCGCTGCGCCCTACCTGGGACTGTCGCGCCGTTACTACATCACCGACGACGAAGCGCTGTACCTCGACGCGCTGCGTTATTATCTCTCGCAGGGCTACCCAGTGCGCGTGGCGCTGGATGCCGCCGTGCTGTATGACCTGGAGGAACTGATACCTCACAGCGAGGTGCTGGTGGGCTACGATGAGGCTGCTCTCTACTACTTTGAGACCCTGTGTAAGTTTGGAATTCCCTGCCAGCCGCGCCGCCTGCCGCCCGGCGAGAAAGGCCTCCGGGTTTCCGACCGGACACTGCTGGACGCCGTGCTGGGCCAGGCAAAGATGCTCTCGTATCCCTGGCGCTACTCCTTCACCGTCTTTGAGGAAGGGCCGCTAAAGGACGACCTGGGGCTGATCTGGAAACGTAACGGCCAGTCGCTCATCGGTGGGGCGCAGTACGGGCCGCCTCAGGGTGTTGATGCCGTTGAGACGCTGGCAACCAGGATCGAAGAACGCGGCAAAGTTGACGTCGGGATGGTGCACTTTGAGCTGCAGATGTTCGCCTACACTCGCCGTGACAACGCCGTCTATTTGCGGGAGGCCTTCGCTGGCGAGACCGACATAGAGCGAGCGGCCAGCCTGTTCGACGAAGCGGGAGAGCTCTATGCAGGCGCGTTAGCAGCGTTGGAGGACGGCGTCGCTGGTCAATCCGAGGCAGACAAGATCGGGAGCATGCTGCGCAACGCTGCAGCCCTGGAGCGTGAAATCGGCCATATCTTTTTGGACAAGTGAGGGGACGAATGAGTAGCGCAAGAGCACTTCCCATGACTTTGGCGCTACCGGTGCTGGATACAAAGTGTTGTCCATCTTTGATGACTATGCTGTAATTAGCTATTGTCTTACGGAGTGAGACAGCGTGATATCTACTCCCACGAATTTTAGCCACACTCAAAAGGTCTTGTGGTTATCCTGGTTCGGCCTGTTGCTGGTGGGAAGCTTTCTCTTTGTGTTCCGCATTGCTCATGAAAGCGTCTGGATGGACGAGGCCTTTTCCATTGCGGTGGCCGATCACCCTCTTGGGGAGATATGGCGCTTAACCGCAGAGGATTGTCATCCACCCCTCTATTACTTCATGCTGCGAGCATTCCGGCTGATTTTTGGCGATTCTATCTTGGCCTCGAGGCTGTTTTCTGCGGTGGGCGCTTTCTGTCTCGTTTTGCTGGGTATCGGGCCGATCCGGCGAGTATGTGGGAACAAAGTGGCATTGATATACACGCTTCTCGCTATCGTCATGCCCATTCTGGTTGCCCATGCCCAGGAGATCAGGATGTACACTTGGGCAGCCTTCTTTGTGACGGGGATGGCGGCCTACACATGTCTCGCGATTTATGAAGGGAAACGTTCAAACTGGATCGCGTTAGGACTCTTTACCATTGCGGCGATGTATACCCACGTGTATAGCCTGTTCGCCGCTTTCTTCATCGGTCTATTTGCCCTGGTCCGGTTGCTTGTCAAGGACAGGAGGAAGCTGCCAGCGTTTCTGATCGCAGTGGGGATTCCCATCCTCTTGTTCATTCCATGGTTGTCTGCGCTGCTTCAGCAGGCATCCAGGTTCTCCAGGGATTACTGGATTCCGGAGGCGGGCATTCGTGTGGTCATTGGGGCACTTGTCTATCCCTTTGGGCTAAAGTGGTGCACCTTTGGCTTAATGTGGTATTCCTTCAAATGGCTTGGATCACTCTGCCCTGGATACTGGCTGCACTACATTATCGCTGCGGTTGCTTTTCTAGCGATCGTCGGAGGGGTTGTGATTGCTTCCCTAAGGAGAAGGCGCAATCTGCTTCTACCCGTCCTTTCTCTCTTTGCGTTTTTTGCAACTCTCTTGACCGGAGTCTTACTGAACAAGCTGATTCGTCCACTCTTTTGGCCTCGCTATACCGCTCCGTTCCTGGGGCTGCTTCTCATTGCGATGGCTTATGGAATCTCTCAGCTCAACAAATGGCTGACTGTGATCATTTGTGTCCTGCTTGTTCTATCCCAGGCGAGCGTTCTACCCTTTATTTACTGGAACCGATTTGAAGGCCCGATGAGAGAAGTTGTCGAATACCTTGAGGACAACATGGGAAAAGATGACGTCTTTGTGCACCTCGACGAGTTTACCTTGCATACTTTTGCATTTTATCTCCCAGATCATCCACACGTGATGTACCTGAAACCGGGTTCCCCGGTATACTCTAACCTGAAAGTGCACGGTTCTATAGTCAGAATCGTCTCTGACTTGAGTGGGGTCTCGCAGGAGAACAGGGGCGTTTGGATTGCCCTACGATCTGGTAGTCTCAATAATCGCTTTTACGATGAGGCTGTCAAAGAGTTGGGAGGCGAGCCTGCTTTTCTGGGACCCGTGCCTCAGGTGCTGCATGAAGCGGCGGATGCTGGCGGAGTGCAGTTTTTCCGGACACGCTATTCCTGGTATGCGGTCGTACTGCAGCGAGTTGAGTCAAGCCCTTAATAGCACGGGCCGTCCCAGGGGGCGAACTGGACGAGACAGACCCGGCTTTGTGATGGGGGATGACGTCGTTCGTAGACATTGAAGTGGGAGATCAACAAGTTGGTAGAGTGGTACAATCGGCCCCCCAGTCCACCAGTCTGCCAGCCAAAGGAGTGAAGCGATGAAAAGTGAGATCATTGTTGAAGCCCGCGATTTGGTGAAGGTGTACGGCAATGGGACAGAGGTGCGGGCATTGGATGGGGTAAATATGCGCATAGCGCGGAGCGAGTTCGTCTCCGTGATGGGCCCCTCCGGCTCCGGCAAGTCCACACTGCTCAACGCGATCGGCGCCCTCGACCGGCCCACCAGCGGGCAGGTGTTGGTGAACGGGGAGGATCTGGCGACGCTGCGTCACCTGGACTCTTTTCGCGCTCGCGCCGTCGGTTTCATTTTCCAGTTGCACAACCTAATTCCAACGCTGACTGCCCGCGAGAACGTCGAAGTACCGATGATGGGGCAGCCCGTGAGCCGGGGAGAGCGGCGACGGCGGGCCGAGGAGCTGCTGACGCTGGTAGGGCTGGCTGACCGGATGGGCCATCTGCCCAACCAACTCTCCGGCGGCGAGCGGCAGCGGGTGGCGGTCGCCCGGGCGCTGGCCAACCGGCCGGCGCTGGTCCTGGCCGACGAGCCCACCGGTGACCTGGACTCCCAGAGTGGCGCGGAGGTGATCGCTTTGATGCACCGGCTCAACCGGGAACTGGGTACCACCTTCATCGTCGTCACCCACGACCCTGCGGTGGCTCGCCAGACCGACCGCGTCTTGATCATGCAGGACGGTTGCGTCGTGCACGAACATACGGTGGGCGACCCCTTCGAGGAGGATCTGGTGGCGTTCCGGCGCTCAGGACTGGGGCAGGCGATCCTGGCCGGGGATGAGACGGCGCTAGCAGCGTTGCGGGGGCTAGAGTCGGCGGAACGGGCAGCACTGCAGCGACTACTGGGAGCGGCGGCGTGACCGCCCGCGATTAATGTAGGCTTGGTCCCAACACTGGCATCCGTGCCTGAGGCCAACCCTGTACCCTGTACCCTTTGTCCCTGGGCCCTGTACTTAGACCGCACCTGTCCTGGACCGACAGGTACAGGGTACAGGACTAAGTGCCAAAGGACCAGGGGCCTGTCGGTCCAGGACAGGTGCTGACCGTCCAGGACAGTGCGCTGCGCGAGTCCGGAACCCGCCTTGTGCGCAATCAGAGTATTCACCGGCCGGTACAGCCAGGTACTGACCATCTTTCTCTCCACGCCTTCATGGTCTATCAGAACTGCATTGGCTTGAGCAAGGGGAAAGAATCGCCGACAAATGGCCAAAAAACTGATCTACCAGCAAGTGCAGGAATACGTGAACAGCCTGGTGCCACCCAGGCCAGCAGAGATGCAGGCTATGGAGGCGTATGCCAAGGAGATCACTTTTTGGATCGTCGGCCCGGCGGCCGGTTATCTGTGCTACCAGATCACGCGGATGATCGACGCCAGGCACGTTTTTGAACTTGGCTCCGGATACGGCTACTCGACGGCGTGGTTCGCCCAGGCCGTGCAGGAAAACGGCGGCGGGACAGTACACCACGTGGTCTGGGACGAAGAGTTGTCGCAGAAAGCGCGGAGGCACATGGCGGCCATGGGCTTTGAGGACATCATCCAGTATCACGTGGGCGAAGCGGTACAGACGCTCCGGGAGATGCCCGGCCCGTTTGACCTTATCTTCATCGACATCAAAAAGGATGGGTATCCCAACGCCCTGTCCGCTGCCACGGAAAAACTACGATCGGGCGGAGTGTTGATCGCGGACAATACACTCTGGAAGGGGCGGATCTTTGACGCGAGCGACCAGGATCCCACCGTCCAGGGCGTCCGCGAATTCACGCGACGCATCACCCACGATCCC
>CAYNKW010000179.1:3256-8640 GCA_964397845.1 uncultured Anaerolineae bacterium | reverse complement strand
GTCGAATCGGGCGTAAAGAGGGGCGAGCCAAACTTGTCCACGCCGAATTGGCCGATCTTTTCCTGGGTGGGCAGCGAAATGAGCCAGTCTATGAAGGTGTTCGCCAGGCCGGCCTCGATGTGTAAACCTTTAGCCGGGTTTACGGTGATGACACCATACGGGTTGAACAGGACCGGGTCGCCTTCCACCAGTATCTCTAGTTCAATCCCTTCCAGTGTGCGGGCCAGGTAGGTGGCGCGGTCGCTGAGGGTGTAGGCTTGCTGCTCGTCGGCCATGGTTAACACAGCACCCATGCCCTGTCCAGCCGAGATGTACCAATCGCCCTGTGGCTCGATCGCGGCAGCTTTCCAGATGGCCTTTTCCTTGGTGTGCGTACCCGAATCGTCGCCTCGCGAGACAAAGAGAGCCTGGGCCTGGGCGAGCTTCTGTAACGCTTCGGCCACGTTGGTTAAACCCCGGAGTCCGGCTGGATCGTCCGCCGGCCCAACGACGACAAAGTCGTTGTACATCACGTCCTCGCGGCGCACGCCGTGGCCGGCGTCCATAAAGGCGTCTTCTTTGGACCGGGCATGCACCATCAGCACATCGGCATTGCCGTCCTCGCCCAGTTTGAGTGCCTGGCCGGTGCCGACGGCGATCACATCCACTTTGATGTTATATTCCTCCTCAAAGTCGGGCAGGATAGAGGCCAGCAGGCCCGAGTTCTCGGTGCTGGTGGTGGTGGCCAGGATCAGCGTCTGCAGCTCGACTGGCCTGGGGGTGTCGGTGGGGCCGGCAGCCAACGGCGTGGGTGATAGGGGACTGGGTATGGGTGCGGAGGTGCTGCAGCCCGCCAGCAGGCTGAGCAGCACCATGGAAATGCCAAGGTGAGTCAATGTCTTTCTCATCGGCACATCTCCTTTCCAAACACGGGAGGCATGGCCGTTTCCAGCTATACCCTACCGGCCTCATTCCATAGGCCAGCGCAGGCCCTTAGGATGTAAGGCTCGGAGATGCTGCAAACCTTGTTGTTCAAGAACGGTAAGATTATAGCACAGAGTAGAGGATAAGTCAAAATCAGCGGAGAGCTTTGTATTCATGAAAGATTTGTGGACGGCTGTCTTCTATTACTGAGCACTTTGGTCGGAAAGCCCTCAACTTTGTAGGGTATTTGTATCGGCGGGGGTTGGTCCTGTTTAGATGAGCATTTGCCGAATAAGCTCGGCGTGGTTGACTAACTGCGGCGTGAGAGGAGGGCGCCAGCCAGTTCTCGTAAGCAGATCTGCGCCTGGTTTTGGATGCCAGTGGCCGCCAATGTGACCAGGGCCTTTTTGTGGTACGCACGGGCAGCTTCCAACGTGTGCATTTCCGCGCCAACCTCGCCCAAAATGTCGAGGATTGCTTGCACCGTGGTTTCGTCTATTTGCTCCCGCTGGTAGAGATCGGCCAGGCGCAGGCTACTGGCTGTCGAGAGTTGTTCCAGGGCATAGACCACGGGATAGTTCTTTTTGCGCTCGCGGATGTCGTCGCCCACCGGCTTGCCAGTGGCGGCTTCCTCACCCCAGACACCCAACCAGTCGTCCTGGATCTGAAAGGCCGTGCCCAGGTGTTCCCCAAAGCGGGCGTAGTGGGCCACTGTCTCTGGCGGCGCACCGGCGATGAGCGCACCCAACTGGCAGGCGACGCGGATGAGCGCCGCCGTCTTGCCCCGGATCATCTGGAGATATTCGTCCAGCGTCACGTCCACCCGCGCCTCAAAGCTCATGTCCAGGAATTGGCCTTCGGTGAGGGCCACGCAGGCCGCGTCGAAAGCGCGGATGGCTTCCAGTACCCACAGCGGCGGTATACCTCGATCTGCCAGTCTCCCCAGAGCCAGGTGTGTCAACGCAAACAGCCCATCGCCGACGTTGGTGGCTAGTGGGATGCCCCACACTTTCCAGACAGACGGGCGACCCCGCCGGGTGACGCTCTTGTCCTCAATGTCGTCGTGCACCAGGGAAAAGTTGTGCACCAGTTCCAGGGCCACGGCGGCTGGCATGGCGCGCTCCATCAGGCCGCCGGACGCTTCGGTGACCAGCAGACAGAGCAAAGGTCGTAGCCGTTTGCCACCGCTGCCTGACACTGGCGCAAAGGTCTCATCCACCCAGCCCAGGTGGTAACGCATCATGCCGTAGTGTAGTCCCAACTCTGGACGCGGCGTCGGAAGCGCGTCACGGAGGGCCTGTTCCAGCGGCGAAAGGTAACGATCCAGGATGGGTTGCAGGTTCATGGGTTCTCCTCAGAGCCTGTTTGAAAAATCAAAAAGTAAGCACAACTACCCTTGCGAAGGTTGTGAAAAACCTTCGCAAGGGTTCCCCCACCTGAATTTTCAAACACGCTCTCACATAAGTTAGCAAGTGGCAAGCATCACTGGATTTTGTGAAGGTGTGGCGTGTTTTTCAAGGCGGTCAGGTCAGGCGCGCCGATGCAGAACATGGCGATACGCAGGGTTTGGGCCAGTTCCCCGGTGGCTTCTTCCACTGCCTCGGCCGAGATGGCGGCGCTTTTGAGAAAGGGACGGGCCATGGCGGCCACGTCGGCGCCCAGGGCGATAGCTTTGGCGGCCTCCAGGCCGGTGTAGATGCCGCCACTGGCGACCAAAGGCAGGTCCGGCGCGGCGCGGCGCGCTTGCTGGATCGCCTCGGCGGTGGGGATGCCCCAGTCCACGAACTGGGCGGCCACGCGGCGGTCACGGCCGGTGTGGGCGCGGTACATCTCTACCCGGCTCCAGGAGGTGCCGCCAGCCCCGGCCACGTCTACCGCTGCCACGCCGGCGTTCGCCAGTTGCCGGACAACCTTGCCCGACAGCCCGGCGCCGACCTCTTTGACGACGACCGGTACTTCCAGCACCCGGCAGACGACCTCGATCTTGCTCAGCAGCCCGCTAAAGTTCCTATCCCCCTCTGGCTGGAGGGCTTCTTGCAAGGGGTTGAGGTGCAGGATCAGCGCATCGGCCTGGAGCATCTCCACGGCCAAGCGACAGTGGTCTACCGTATAGCCGTAGTTAAGCTGAACAGCACCCAGGTTGGCCATCAAGAGAGTGTCGGGTGCAACGGGGCGCACCTGAAACGTCTCGGCTAGTGACCAGTCGTCTATCGCTGCCCGCTGCGATCCCACCCCCATGCCGATGCCACATGCCTGGGCGGCTCGCGCCAGGTTGAGGTTGAGGCGCTGTGCTTCTCGGAAACCGCCGGTCACGGAGGAGATGAGAAAGGGATAACGCAAAGGCTTGCCCAGAAACGTCGTGCTCAGGTCTATGGCGTCTGGGTCAATCTCTGGCAGGGCCTGGTGCTGAAAGCGGTATTGTTCCAGGCCAGTGGTCACTTCACGGAATTGCACCTCCTCTTCCAGGTTAATGCGCAGGTGCTCGGCTTTGCGTTGTTCTATGGTCATTCGTTCGTGTCCTGTATGGGTGTCTTTTGCGCTAGCCGTAACTTTGTCTGGCTCATGGTGTTTCATCTAGCGAGAGTCTTTCGAGCAAGTCCTGGTGTGAATATACCAGGGTGTAGACTTCTTGTCAAGTGGCAGGTAGGGCAATTGCATTTGGAATATCGGGTCGATCTTGGAAGGCTTCTCGGTTTCCCACGCTCCCTCCGGATCGCCAGATCCGGAGGCTGGCCTTCCCAAGGGCCTGGATCTGGCGATCCAGGCCGAGCGAGGGAGATAAATGCAATCGCCCTGAGTGGCAGGCTTGCCAGGGTTGACTATGTGGCAAAACGTGCTATACTTTGCCTTGCTGACTGAAATATCAGAACTCAAGGGAGGAAATGAGAATGTCGGAAGTCTTTGAGCGCACCAAGAGCATTATCGTCGATTTACTGGGGGTGGACCCCGACAAGGTCACTATGGAGGCCAGCTTCCGAGAGAACCTGGAAGCGGACTCGCTGGACCTGGTGGAGTTGATCATGGCCTTCGAGGAAGAGTTCGGCGGCGAGATCTCGGACGAGGAGGCCCAAAAGATCACCACTGTCGGTGAGGCGGTTCAGTACATCAAGGAACGCATGATGGGCGAAGGATAGGGCCTCGCCGTCATCTTTCGATTAAACAGACAGGTAAGAGGGGCTGCGGGAACGATTGGGTTCTCGTGGCCCTGATTTGTTTGGGCATAATTTGGTTTTTTAGGGGTTTGAATTTGGTTTCGATAGACAACGTGCGCTGTAGCTACTGCGGCGGGTGTGTGGGCGTCTGCCCGGTGGGAGCCATCACGCTGCAAGAGACGCATCTGGCCGTAGACGAATCGTGCATTGACTGCGGGCTTTGCGTCCCGGCCTGCCCGGTGGGAGCCATTGCTGCCAGTGCGACAGCGGCCCCCGCTGTGGCTGTCACGCCGCCGGCTGTCCGTTACGACGTGGTGGTGGTGGGTGCTGGACCAGCCGGCTCCACGGCAGCGCGAACAGCGGCCGGGGCAGGCTTGAGCGTGTTGCTGGTCGAGAAACGGCAAGAGATCGGTTCGCCGGTGCGCTGCGCCGAAGGGGTGGGTCACGATTTGCTGACACCCTTTGTCGTGCCGGACCCGCGCTGGATCTGCGCCGAGGTGACGGGCGCGCAACTCACCGTGAGCAGCCGGGATTACTGCGAGACGCTGGAGGCCAAAGGGGGGCGGGGTTACGTGTTGGAACGCCGCGTCTTTGACCGCGCCCTGGCCGAGGAGGCGGTTCGCGCTGGCGCACAGGTGCGGGTCAAAACGGCAGCGGTGGGCCTGCTGCGCGAGGGAGACGTTGTGCGTGGGTTGGTCTTGCAGGGGCCAGGTGGCCGGTGGGAGGTGATGGCCAGCGTGGTTATCGCCGCCGACGGGATCGAGTCGCAGGTAGGCCAGTGGGCCGGGCTGGAGACGACGCTGCCGCCGAAAGATGCCATGTCGTGCGCTCAGTATTTGCTGGTAGGAATTGACATAAAACCAGCCTGGGTTGAGTATTACGTCGGGAGGGAGGTGGCGCCCGGCGGTTACGCCTGGGTCTTTCCCAAGGGAGATGGCATGGCCAACGTTGGCCTGGGCGTGCAGGCCGATCTGGCAAACGAACCGGCGTTGGCTTATCTGAACCGTTTCGTTGAAAGCCAGTTGCACCTGGCGGCGGGCAGCCCGGTGACACTGGTCGCTGGAGGCGTGCCGGTGGCCATGTCCCCGCCTCGCCTGGTGACGGACGGCTTGATGCTGGTCGGTGATGCAGCCCGCCAGGTGGATCCGTTGACTGGCGGCGGCATTACCAACGCCATGGCGGCCGGCAAGCTGGCTGCTGGCGTCGCAGCCAGGGCGATTGCCAAAGGCGACACGTCGGCGGGGGCGCTGTCGGCCTACGAGGCTGCATGGCGGGATGTGTTGGGCCGTCGAATGGCGCGGAACTATCGCCTCAAGGAAAAGTATGGGC
>CAYNKW010000179.1:0-3156 GCA_964397845.1 uncultured Anaerolineae bacterium | reverse complement strand
TGCTGGTAGATGAATCAGAGAAAATAGAGAGGGCATTATGACGAAAGTAGGGGTAGTGACGGATAGTCTCGCCTGCATTCCGGAGCGGATGATCGAAGCGTTGGACATCCAATGGGCGGCCTATTACATTCACCGGGGAAAAGAGGCGCTGCGCGATTTGGTCACCGTGCAGCGGGATGAGTTCTTCCGCTGGCTGCCTACGGCCAAAGAGCTGCCCACCACGGCCAGTCCCGGTCCTGGCGACTATTTGACAAAGTACGAGAAACTGGCCAGGGAAAGGGGAATGGGCGAGATCGTCAGCATCCACGCTACCTCGTTGGGTAGCGGGGCGTATCAGGCAGCCAAAGCAGCGCAGGCGATGGCCCAGCAGCGATTGCCGGGCGTTCGCATCGAGGTGATAGACACGCGCAATGTTTCCATGTGTCACGGCTGGATGGTCATTGAGGCAGCCCGTGCCGCGCTGACTGGCAGGTCGCTGGACGAGATCGTGGCCCTGGTGAAAGAGATGATCCCGATCACTCGCATGATTCAGACGGCCGACACGCTCAAGTACCTCTACATGGGTGGGCGCATCGGCAAGGCCAAGCATCTGGTGGGAACGTTGCTCAATATCAAGCCGCTCATCGGCATGGAGGACGGGGTCATCGTGCCGCTGAGTCAGGCCCGTAGCCGGAAACGGGCGTATCGCAAGATGGTGGACATGATAGAAGCGGTGGCGGGCCGCATGGGCAAGATCAAGATCGCTTACGTGCACGCGGCGGCCCGGGAGGAGGCAGAGAAGATTAAAGCGATGGTGGAGGCCCGGTTGAGCTGCGTAGAGTCGATCATCGCCGAACTTTCACCGGCGCTGGGGGTACACACCGGGCCGGGGACGGCCGGGGTGTGTTACTTTCCTGTTTAGGGCATGGGATTGCCCTGTCACCGGGTGGCCAGCACGTCGTAAGTAGTCAAAGCGGCGATGGAGACTTTTCCGCAGGTTCCGGCCCTGCGGGAAATTTTTTTCGGGTCAACGTGGATTCGAGGGCCGAGACCTCCGAGGTTTGGCTACACACTGGCGTTTTACCATGAAAGTAGGCCATACAGTCACTTTGCCGGCTGATTCTATAGCCTGCAGAAACCTCGGAGGTCTGGCCTTTTACCCCACGAATCCGCGTAGGGGAATTTTTTAACGCACTTTGTAAGAGTCGTTGATCTGCAACCCTTTGGCAATGATTCTGTAACCTTGGCTATTGCCAGGATCGTCGGCATACGGCCCGGCAGCCTTTTGGCTAATGAACGGCAATCAAGCTGTAACTGGCATCTTGTCAAAACCCGGTTATACTATGGAGGAGAATGTCGAACAGTTATCTGGTTTGCAGAATGAGGTGAAACCATGCGCAAACACTCTCGCTGGCCGGCGCGACTCATTGCCGCGTTGAGCGTGGTAGGTCTGTTGATCGCCGGGCTGGGGCCGTCTCCGTTTTCTACGCTGTCCCAATCCCCATCCGGCATGTACGCCGATCTAGCCTATCCTCTCCCCCGGTGGCAGCACCCGGCCTACGGTCTGAACCTGTATGACCTGGAGTATACTCACAGCCCGGACAAAGTCTCCGAGATACAGTTCTCCTGGATCAAGCTCACCGAGCACCTGCCCAACCTTACAGCCGATTGCCCCCAGATACACCATAAGCTTCTCTATCGCATCCCTTTCCCGGAGCCGGGTGAGGACTGGGAAGACTGGGGGCAACACTGGGGGACGATAGCCGCCGAATACGAGGACTGCATAGACGCCTACGAGATTGGCAACGAACCGAACCTGGCCTGGGAATGGGGACTGGGCAACCCTGACCCGGCTGCTGCTGTAGAGGTGCTTCGCATCGCCTACACCAACATCAAAGCTGCCGATCCGGAGGCCACCGTTGTCTCGCCCGCCATGTCTCCCACCGGCTCTGTCCCCCCGGAGGTCGAAAGCGTGTGGGACGATCGCCGCTTCCTCCGGGCGATGTACGAAGCTGGGGCCAAGCCTTACTTTGACGCCCTGGGCGCCCATCCCTTCGGTTTCAAGTACCCGCCAGAGACCGAGCCTGAATCGGTCTATTATGACCCCAACGAGCCGGAGTACCCTTACAACCCTGACCCGGTGGATGGCCTCTGTTTCCGGCGGGCGGAGCAGTTACGGCAGGTCATGGAAGAATTCGGCGACACCGAGAAGCAGATGTGGGCCACCGAGGTGGGCTGGATCCTCGACCCGCCAGGCTACTGCTACAGCCTTTACGATTGGCGGTACCGCTGGTGGCAGCGCGTGGACCCGGAGACCCACGGCGATTACCTGCGGCGTGCTTTGGAATACGCGACTGAGCACTGGCCGTGGCTGGGACCGATGTTTGTCTTTAACCTGGATTTCTCGCGGGTCAACCAAAAGCCGGGTCACGAATGCGATCCCATGGGCTGGCACTCCATCGTTGATACCTACGGCACCGCCCGCCCGGCCTTCATTAAGTTCAAGCACATGCCTAAAAGGCCCTATGCCTTGATCGATCCGCCGGCCATCTTTGCCATGATGCCGGTCACTGGCGCGGCGCCCGTTACTGTACCCATCACCCTGGAGAGCATTGGCATCTCGCCAGCTACCTGGTCTTTCGAGGCGGGCGATCCCTGGGTCACGGTGACGCCTGCCACGGCAGCGATCACCGACACAGGCACCTTTACCGTCACTGTCAACCCGGTGGCCGGCACTACCTCGCCTGTCACTTATACGACGGCCATCACGTTGACGGGTCAAGAGAATGTTTTCTTTGACCCGGAGAACCCGGAGAGGATGGACTACAGCGCCTTCCCAAAGGTCATTCCCGTTCAGGTGGAGGTGACTGATCGGTCCTGTCTGGTGGTTACTCCCCCTTCGATTTACACCATGCTACCGATTACCGATGCCGCGCCGATCACCGTACCACTCACCCTAGAGAACACCGGCATCTCGCCTGCCACGTGGTCTGCCGAGGCGGGCGAGCCCTGGGTTTCCATCACTCCGATCACGGCGACGATCACCGAAACCGGCAGCCTCACCGTCACCCTCAATCTGACCGAGAGCTGTTTTCCTGGCGGTACACTGATCGGCTTCCACTCGACGGCCATCACGTTTACGGCTCAAGAGGACAGCTTGCCAGAGGTCGTGCCCGT
>CAYNKW010000178.1:0-8762 GCA_964397845.1 uncultured Anaerolineae bacterium | reverse complement strand
TTTCACCCCGCTGTAATGGAGGCCCTTACGGGCGCACGGCCAGAGATTTCAGAGACCAGAGTCAAAGCCGGGAGCAACGACGACCCGAAAACCGAGGTAGTTGTTCATGGAGTCGGGGCTGGACCTGTTACGGTAGGCGCAGCGAACGAACCACTCATTATAGCTGAAGGCGCCCCCGCGCAACACGCGGGGCTCACTCCCTTTCAAGTCGTTGTCGTCTCGGTAACCCTCATAACTCCCCTGCCATTTGGTGCGGCACCACTCCCACACGTTGCCAATCAGATCTTCAACTCCGTAGGGACTGACCCCTCCGGGGAAGCATCCCACGGCACTCGTCGTGCCAATGCCCGTATCCCAGTAGTTCGCCCTGTTGGGGTCAGCATCGCCACCCCAGGGAAAGATGCAACCGTCCGTTCCCCGCGCTGCCTTTTCCCACTCTGCCTCGGTGGGCAATGTCACTTCCTCATCCACCTCAATCCTACCCGCTTTGCGCAGCCGCTCTGTCAGCCAGCAGCAAAAGGCTATGGCCTCGTACCATGTCACCCTCACTAC
This sequence comes from uncultured Anaerolineae bacterium, assembly GCA_964397845.1. Lineage (GTDB taxonomy): Bacteria > Chloroflexota > Anaerolineae > CAYNKW01 > CAYNKW01 > CAYNKW01. The sequence goes on along the minus strand of CAYNKW010000178.1, from coordinate 8,210 downwards.
CGGATGGTTGGGCAAGTCAAAAACACCCCCGTAGCTATCCGGCCCGGTGCGATCCCCTTTCCACTGCCAGCCCGCCTCCGTCCAATAGCGACGTTCCCCATAGCCACCAGCCGCCACGAAAGCGGCGTACTGGGCATTGGTCACCGGGCATTTGCTGATGCGATAACCTTCCAGATTCACCTCGTGCTGGTGAAGTTCATCGTCATAAGCCTGTGAGTCCTTCGCCTTGTCACTACCCATGAGGAACGGCCCGGCCGGCACCTCGCACCAGGCAATGTCCGGCAGGCCTGTTTCAGGATCCACGCCCACGCCCAGCCGAGGATCGCCCAACCTGGCCAGGGCGTCGCCGGCAGCGGCGCGCTCTTGGGGAGAGAGCGTGCCATCTGCTCTCAGAGCAGCCATGAGCCAGGCTTGCACCCGCTCATAGGTGGCCGAAAAACGGCCCGCCTCCCCCTCTTGCTCTTTTCGCACGTGGGTAACAAAGCCGGTCTCCAGCAGAGCTTGCGCAGCCAGCCCCGCCTGCGCCGCCTTTTCCGGCAGCATGATCCTGTCCTTTGGCCCCAACGGAAACAGGCAGTCCACCAGGTCTGAGATGATGCGCGGCGTGCCCCGCGATTCGCCGGCGGCCAGTAAAAACACCTCTTGCCACCAAGCCTGGTCGCGGCGCACCCGATCGCGCAGCATGGTGTCGAACTCGCCCTGCTTAAGAACGTGCGTCGCAGTCAGGTATTCCTGGAACGTGCGATGAGGAAAGGCGTAGGTGCGGTTGTCTCGCGCTTGCAGCAACCCCGCCCGCTCCTGGATGTAAGCGATCACCTGCTCGGCTTTGTCCAGGCTGTTCAGGTCGGCTTGCAGTTCCTCGCGCAGGTCCTCGCGGGGGATGTCGGCTGCCCGCTCACCCCGAATCTTTTCCCACTCCTGGCGTTCGTGGGCGGCAAAAGCCACCCGCTCCAAGGCTGAGCGCAACATCTCAGTGCGGATGCCCAACTGCATCACCAGCCCCGGCTCCACCCGGCGGCTGCCGTCCACGTCGCGCACGATGCGGTTCTCCCAATGGGCCAGCAACAGGTTGACTGCCCGCCCGTAGAGGTCGGCGCGGTCTTGAGGCAGGTAGCCATCTCGGCCGTGCACCTGGGCCATCAGCGTCAGCAGCAGAGGGTACTGGGCTAGCTCCTGCAAATGCGGCCAGGACCGCACCGCCTGGGAGAGATTGCGGGCCTCATCCCGGCATTTCTCCTGGCTCCAGCCCTTCTGCGGCCCGATCACGCGGTACCAGGTCTGTGTGAAGGCGTCTACCTGATCCGGGTTGAACAGGGCCAACTCTACCACGGGGAACTCGGGTTCCGGCAGCCGCCAGGCGTCTCTCTGTTTGTAGGCGTATTCCCGGCAAGTGACAACGATTTGACACTTTTCCAGAGGACCGGCAAAGCCGGCGATGGCTTCTTTGATTAGAGACCGCTTGGCCTCTTGGTCCGTTTCCCGCACCTCGTCCAGGCCGTCGAAAAAGACCACGCCGCCTTCCTCGGTCAGCATCTGCTTCAAGGGATCAAGGGCTTCCCTGCAGCCCCATTGTTTCAGTTGGTGCTCCAGGTAGTCCCATACCAGGCCCCCTGCGCCGCGTTTTGCATTGGCCGGCAGCCAGGCGGCAAAGCGGCGCAGGATGACCCGCACTGGCAGGGGTTTTCCGTCGTCCGGCCAGCCGGGCAGTTTCTCGCCGTCTACGGCCTGACCCAACCGCCGCTGGGCCAGTTGGGTGGCAATGTGGTTGACCAGGGTGCTCTTGCCGCCCCCCGGTCGACCCAGGATCACCAGCCGGGGCAGTGCCGCCACCGCCTCCACGGCCTGGATGGACAGACGCTCCTCTTGCTCCTCTCGCCCCCGCCGCATCGCTGGCTCTGGAGCGTGCAACCCCCGGATGGCTTCTGCCACCGTTTGCTGCGGGGCGCGGGTCAGGCGCTCCAGGTAGAGGGTGGTGAACACATCCGAGATGCGGACGGTCTCCGCCTCCAGGGGAAGGGCCTCGTCGATAGGAGTCAGGTCCAGTGGGTCACAGCGGCTGATGAGGGTGCGCAGGTAGTGCCGTTCGGCTTTGTCTCTCTGGGCAGGAAGCTCAATAGGGGAGAGAGTGTAGACCACCGGCACACCGCTGACCACGTTCTGGGCCGTGATCTGCCCCGCCCGGATGCCCACGCTGCCCGGTTGGGCAGCGTGCAAAAAAGCCACCAACTCGCGCATGGTCGCCACCAACTCGTGCTGCAGGCGAGTCTGAGCCAGCAATTGGTGGGTCTGGATAATGCCCTGAAAGGTGGGTTCTTTGGCGGCCGACGTCAGAAAGGCGACTTCAAAGGCAGCCAGACCGGCGTCGAAATCCAGCCCCGGCAAGGTCTCAAAGTCGTACCCTGCCTGTTCAAAGAGGTAGGCCAGTTCTTTCACGTCTGGCGGGTTTCCTCTGAGGATGGCCGCCAGTTCCCGGCCCACGTCTGGGTCGCGGAAGAAAGAGCCAAAGATGTCGGCCAGCAGGTCTAGCTCTTCTGAGGCTTTGGCGGTGGCGGCGGCCAACAGAGCCACGATCCCGGCTTGCAGGCAGCGTCTCAGTGCCTGCTCTTCCTCACTGCCGCCGAGGGTTTCACGCAGGCGGCGGCCGGCGGCGGCCAGGGCGTGGATGGTCAGATCGGCTGTCAGGTTGGCAAGATACTCGGCAGTGAAAGCGTCCATTTACCCTCCTCCCCATAGTCTGTGGGCGATCTGCCAGCCGCCTCTGGGCAAGCCCTTGCCGCCGCGCGGCATGGCCACGGCAAAGTCCTCAGTGGCGGTGTCGAAAAACGGCGTCTGCTCCGCCACTGCTGCTCTCAGGTCGTCTACCGGCTTGCGGCGCACCTCGACCCGCTCGCCGTAGCCGTGCTCCACCAGCTTTTCAAAGCCCGGTGGGGGATGATCTTTTGCAGCTCATAGTCCACAATTTGACTGGAAACAAGAACGTCGCCTAGTTGCACGCCCCGCCCAGCAACGCCCCCGGCGATCCCTACCAGGACGACATAGCGGGGATTCCATTTGCGGATTGCGTCGCTCGTTGCCGCCGTAGCCTCGACCCGTCCCATTCCCAGGAGAGGCATGAGGCACCTTCATTCCCTGGTTTTCCCAAAGTGTATCCCGCCTTCTACCTTGGCATCGTCGCCGATGACACCAACCTGACCACCCGACACGTCAATTTGTGGTAGTTCGCTTTCCGCTGCCGCGTCGGACAGAGACTCAACACCCACCGATGGGGCCAAGTCCCCTACCCTGCGCGTCCAGCGTTAACGACGTCGTCACCTGTCACCGCCTGTTCGGGATTTGACGGATTACAGCCGCCACGGGGCAGTCGCACATGCCGCCAGAAACAAGTCCCCTGCCGGTTGCGCAGCTTGACGTGGCCACCGCAGTTTGGACAGGTGGCCATCGCCGGGGCATTTGGAGTGGCAGGAGTAAGTTGTCCATTGACCAAGGCGTGTTTCACTGTTTCTCCTTACGCGTCCCGGAGGCAACGCTGGGCCACGGCTCCGCTGGCCTGAGAACCAGGGGCCCACAGGTCCCTTGCTACTCACCCCACGCGCCCACCTAGCCTCGGTAGTCTGTCTTTTTCAGGAATGTTTTCCATTAGCTTCGTGAGTTTCGATAGAGAGATGAAATGTTGCCCATTACTCTGACGTTCTCCAACCTTTTGCCAAGCCAATGCGCCCGGCCCGTTGTATACCTCCTCCATCTTCCCATCTGGCAAGATGCGCAAGACCAAAAGATAGTCCGGCCTGCTCCTTAGACCAACCCTTGCCCTTTGTGTCGTCTTTATCTGAAAAAAACGACCATCTTGGGTTCGCGCGTCGTGCTTCTTCGTTACCATTGACAGTAATTCTAACCTATAGCAATACGCTGCAAACACTTCCCCCAAACTGCCAACCAAATGACCATCTAGGGTGAAACGGCGGCCAGGAAAGCGACGTTCTAGTTCTTTAACGATTTCGAGAAGCTGTCGAATTAGTTGGGGAATTTGCCGGACGTCTTTCATGCTAACACCTCCTAATAATACGCGGTTCTTTGGGGGCAGACCCACGCCCACCAAGGGACAACGTGTCCCTTGGTGCCCAGGTTTTACCCCAACACCTACCGCTGGGGTAAAGTCTCTCGGATCCCCTACTGTACCCCCTTTACCCCACAATCATGATAGGCAATGCCTAATATTCATTCGGATGCGCCAGGCGGCCCGTCTCCCACACCTCCGCACCCAATGCCTCGAGCTTAGCTTGGCACGAGCAGCGACTGCTGAGCGGTTTCTGCCTTCCGCAAACCCGACTCACAATTCCAGCTTTCCATGAACGAAATCTTTGGCACAGCAATAATACCACATTCGCTTCGTTGTATCATACTCAATATACACATATCCCGGTTTCCTCGGTGGCCTCTTGGCTTTGTGGTAGATCACTTTTCTCGCTGGAATATTCTGTGTCAGCTCATAATACAAAGGAAGATAGTCGTTACCACCACAAAAAACGATGGTTTCACCTCGACCAACACTGGCCCAATCTAGAAAATGATTAAAGTCATTGTACTTGTCGTTTTTGCCCCGCCTGTTACAGATATCGGCCTGTCGAGAAAACGTAATGTCATAATAAGGAAGCAAAAAATCTGCTCTTATCAACCCCCACCCAGCCGAGAGGATGAATGTGTTTGCCCAGCCAAATCGATCCGCAAGTTCTCTGTATATTTCACGAGCATACAAGTCAGCGGCTCGACACAAGTCATCTGGATTTGCACCCCTTTGATTGTAAGCCAGTAGCTTTTGCCTCCAAGTCTGGGCGCTGTATGGAACTGAGTCATCGGGCCTGAAAAAGACGTGTGAATCCGATCCACTGCACAGATTGGGATGGGCCACAAATATGACCTGTCGCCCCTCAAAAGTCCAATAACGCTTTCTCTTTTTGGCACTGCACGGTATCACGAATTTCATAATGACATTCCCTGGACAGTCGCGCCGCCTAACAGCGCGGCGGACAAGCCGCAAGCCTGTCAGTCTAGTAGACCGGCTCCCAGATGTCAAGTCGCTGGCCTTGGGCCTGGACTGCGTAACGTTTAGCGCCCATCAGTCGCTTTATCCTTATAAGTGGAGTATGGCATCTGCCTAAAGGAGCAGCCCAGCGTCCCGGCCAGGCTGCCCGCCGCCTTGTGTACGGTCGTGGTCACCAGGTCACACAAGAGGGCGTCTTGTGTCGCCTGCAGATCCGCCCGGATCACAAGACACGCTCCGTTGCCTTGTGCCCCGACCAGCGTCGCCGCACACAAGGTTTTAGCCCCTGCCATCGCCACCGTCTTGTTTAGTGGCCAGCGCCAGCGCAAATACAATACAAGCCCCAAAGCCCAGGGCGGTCACGGTCGCCCGGTCACCGTCTCTCAATGGCTTGTTGCCAATCAGCCACGCCAGGGCATCGGCCTGGGAGAGCAGGCGCCGCCGTTCCTGGACCATCATGGACAACATGGCGTCATGGGTAGCCCGCACCGCTGCTATCTCTGCTGGGAGACCGCGCCCGATGTACTTGACTTTGCCCGAGACCTGGTCACGGCGATACCAATACGGTCCATGTAACTGCCCCTGGGCGCACTTGCGGCTCTGTTGGTAGTAGGTTTGTCCCTCGAGTTCAAATCTGTCCATTGTTGCCTTCCGGCTTGTGCCCCAGCGCCGACGTCGCGGTACACAAGACATTATCCTGTGCGTGGCCAGAGCTGGGGACTAGCCCAGACCGGCTTGGCACTCCGAACCGCCAGGGTAAGGAGACCCGTCCCTGGTGACGGGCCATATCCAATGATATATTGACCAGACGCCCGGACGGATCGCGGAACGAGCGGTTAGGTGGCACTGTGGTTGGCCACACCCTCGCTACTCTACTGATTCAAATGAAAATTGAAACGAATACTTCTTCAATTGAAGAGTCGGAATAGCTCGGGCCGCTAAGACAACCTGCTTGTGGAAGCCCCCCGCTACTAACATGCCGCGCACGGGCTTTTTGTCAATCTCAGCAACTGCGCCCATGTAGGCTAAAACTTGAGTGACGGCCACAGGTGGTGCTGTTCCAGCTTTCAGTTCGATGACCACTACGTTGTCATTAGTGTCTATCGCCGTGATATCAATTCGACCAGTATCAGTTATACGCTCTCTACCATCATCAATGATACTCAAGCCTGGCTCAAGTTGTTCGATGTTAGCACGCAGCGCTGATTGTAAATCACGCTCCAACCCGAAGGTTATCTCTGCCCCCACCATGACCTCATCCTCACCCGAATCACCGCCCAGGAGTTCAACAGCAAACGATGTGTCTCCATCTTCATCAGGTTTGATCAATAGGACCTGGTCAGGCAGTTCTTCAAGTTTCCAACCTTTCTTGACAAGACCTCTTCTTAGCTGGTGAGATGTGCTTTGACTTGCATCTAACCCACCGGGCACATGCTGTGAATTCCGACGGAGCCACTCTTTCATCGGAGCAACTTTAGGGGTACCATCTGTACTTTTCACAACAACACTGTGCTGCTTTGCCATCGTTGACCCTCCAGTTTTGGTGCCATTCAAAAACCCTCGAAACGTGATGTGAATTACATGGACGTTTCAAGCGCATTGAGCCGCCCAACGGGGGTTTCAGCAGCCGTGCGTTTTGGCTCCAACTGTCGCTCGGCTATAGCCAATCTTGGCAAATAGGCCTGCGTACCCTCCGTGCGTAGCACGGTCTGCTGCAAACGGGGTTGTACGGCTTGATCGCCTTTTTACAAAGATTGCCTTTCTTCAGAACTTGGTGCCGAAGGCATAGGATACCGTCTTGTCGAAGTGAATGCCCTTGGGAGACCAAAATTGCTGTAAATCGGCGAAAACCTGTTCCTTGAACCATTCCAGTTTAGCCAGATCAGGCATTTTCTCGAAATACTCGCGAGCAGCTTGTTTCATCTGCCGCCACCATGTTGCTGCGTCAGGCGAAACAAATGTCGTTGTCTCCACATGAACACTAATATTATGGAAACCGCTGCTGTGAAGGATGGCCTTATATCCCTTGGGATTCTCCTTTCCATAAGAGGAGATTCTTTTTCCAGTTGCTTCCTCGCACTCGGGCAGGTATCTCTTGAATGCTTCAGCAATCCATTCGATATCACACTGTTCGATCCAGAAACCGATGCCAACCTGACCGCCCGGCTTCAGCACGCGCATGATTTCGGCCATCCTGCAATCAGAGGCGGTGAATTCCATGCGATCAAAGTCAAAGCAGTAATCCCAACCGACAAAGTTGGCCAACACAGAATCGTATGTCTCGGGTAGAAAGCCCAGGGAGGCAGCGTCCATCTGGGCAAATATCACGGTTCCCAACCCGCGTTCCATCACCTCGGTAAGACCATCTTTTAGTCCGCCGCCGTAAATATCTACCCCAACACCGCAGCCGCGTGGCCCTGCTTTTTTCATAGCCTTGAAGAGGACATTGCCATCGTAGGTTCCAATATCCAATACGGCAGCGTCTTTGGGAATGGTTGCGAGATCGACAAGTCGTTCAGCAAAATAAGTCCAGTAATCGGAGCCTAGTTGGCCTGATGGCTCAATATAGCATGCCCAAAAATCTTCCAAGCTTTGCTCCTTTTAATATGCTCAACACCCGCCGCCTTTGTTGCTCATCCAATTAGATCAGGAAGCGCTCATCATTCTCATGAACATGCCGCAAAACGTATCTTCTCAATATTTTGGGGCATCGCTCAGACCTCCGAGGTTTTTGTCCCAAATTCAGACGCGATGTGGCGAATAGGAAGCCTCAGAAGCCATGCGATGCCGCCAATTAAGGAAACCTCGGAGGTCTTGCCCCATCTTTTTGAGAAGATACCGCAAAACTATATGTTTGTGGTCATCTATGACCACAAACGTTCCTATTTGCGGGCTCTATCCGATCCGTCTGTTTCGCCAAACCAATCCAGCGGGCTCTTGCCCTGGGTCGGCCGATCAATCTCAGCCATCACAGCCAGTTCAGAAGACGCTGGATGACATCCCTCACGGGGCAATTCCACATGTCGCCAGAAACAAGTCCCCTGCCGATTACGCAGCTTGACCTGGCCACCGCAGCCCGGACAGGTGGCCATCGCCGGGGCATTGGGAGTGGCAGGAGTGAGTTGGCCGTTGACCAGAGCGTGTTTCATTGTTTCACCTCATGCGTCCAGAA
>CAYNKW010000177.1:0-8795 GCA_964397845.1 uncultured Anaerolineae bacterium | reverse complement strand
CTCGACAGAACTCATGGCTGCTTCTCCTTCCTTTGGTAAATTTAGTGAATTCTCTTTGTTCAGACCTTCGGCCTTCTCATCTTCTGTAATCTTGCAGTCACCTCCTTTTTTTGACCCCGTAGACCTACTCAGGCAAGAACAGATTTCCAATGGCTTTCCTCCGATCCTCTATGCTCTTGACCTCCCGCCGCTCGCTGCGATAGATACACACGCGGGAAAGATAAACATGTACCTCTGGCTATCTACGATCCTGCTCAGCACTCCTCCACGGCGTTTAGCCGGCAACTGAACTGCCTCCCGATTCAAACCATCCTCCGACGCCAACCCTTGCCATTTCAGAAGCGGCCCCTGGCCGCACCGTTCACCAGGCAGGCTCCACCCTTCCGACATAGACAGATATCGAAAAGGATCTTCCTGTTGTATCTCTTCGACGCGACGGCGGATCTCCTCGATCACGGGACTGTGGGGATACAGGCAGGCTTGTCGTCATAGCCCAGCACCCGCCCCACGCCTGGGACCCACCTTATGGCGGACAGGCCAACCTGAGCCCGCTCAGCTTTCCCAGTAGCGCACGGACAACCGGCTCAAATCCTAAAGCCGTCAACGAACTGTTGTGGGTGTTTACAATATTACACCCATCATCCATTTTACCATCTATTTCCCTTCCCTGTCAACCATTATTGGTTAGAAATGTCTTAGGATTTGTTGAAATCCGGCTAAGGCCAATTTACGAGAGCAAGAGCGAGATAATGATAGACTTCCCAGCAAGCCAAAATAAGCGATTTTGAGCCCAAAATACCAGTTATGGTAAACCATTGCGGGCTCAGAGCCCAGACTTCCCTGCTTGACTGTATATAAGTCGTGCGCAATTCAAATGACGCACTTGCACCCCTCGAAAATCATTTGTGAGTGTGCATATCACACCGAACAATCTGTGGTAGCTTGCCCACGCCAAAGATGAGGAGGACGATCGTCAGAATGATAATCAACTCTGTGGTCCCAAGACTCCCTATGTTTCCCTCCCGTTCAGATAGTCAATCCAACACACAGGTTATCGTGGATGGCAACGCTCCTCGGACGCACTTGAGCAATGTGCCACCACCGTCCAAAGCCAAATCTTTACCTCGGCCCGATGAGTTCCCGCATGGTCATACACTATTGTACGATTAGCATATCAAGCCTTGACTTACAATCAGTCCAGCCGAATGCCAGTTGCCATCTCATGTTAGCCCATCATCGGTTTCCTGGCATTATGGCTTCTTCCCGAATTCGAGTGTTGCTGGTTTTTCAGGTGAAGTGGATTGAGCACTAGCAACCACATTACCTTCCTGCAATAATTCAACAGTGATTGTCCCATTTACTGACTGATTGGCAACTGCACAGTAGATGAAAAACCCACTTGTCTCATAATCTTGTGGTTGGCTAATGGAGTCCAACCGTACCCTTGACATCAAGACTCTGGGCGACACTATCTCCAGGCAAAAATCCTGCTTTCTGAGCAGTGCATTGACCGTCAAATTGCAAGCCAACGGTGCTTCCTGATACCCTTACTGTGAACTGAGAATTGGTTAGATTATTGACGCATCCAGCTAGTAGGCTGATGAGGCTGATAACTAGTAGTAAATAAAGCATTCCATGTTGTTTATACATCATAGTGTTTTCTCCAAGGCTCATTAGTAAGGCATTCAAACCCGGCTGATCTAGCGGGCTAACGGTGTCAATTGCCGCCCGTAATGGGGCCACCCATGGTCGGGTGATGTGGGCCACTCACATGCGGGTGGAGTGTGCCATTACAGTTGAGTCGACCATGTTTTGAGAGGCAGTTCGACCGTGTTTGAAAAAGCGACTCAACCGTGTTCGGCAAAGTGCTCCGACCATGTCGGAGGGATGAATACAAGGCTGCCCAGAAGGCCCGCTTTGTGGAAGAAGGACGCTTCGGTTTGGTCAAGATGAACCACGGCGCCGACAAGGCACCCTATCGTAGCGATGACATGAACCACATCGCCGCACTGATGATCGCCGCCGTGATGAATTGGCGCATTCTGGCTCGTCATCATTCGCTGCCCCTCGACCTGAGCGCTTGAATGGTCAGTAGTCTCGCTCAACCTTGCCCTCACCTGCCGCAGGGGAAGGAACTGGTCGGCATGGCAGCCCTGATATTAGCCAAGGTGGTTTGCATCCACCATAGCCCTCTGGCCGAACCGGAAAGAGTGGTAAAGCAGATTATGACTGAGCAACTTCGCTTTCGGCATAGGTATCCTTGGTGATTATGTTAAACCAGCCGCTGTTGAACCGAGAGCGTTTGAGTTATCCGATACCTTCTTAAGGCTAGAATACCACTTTTAGCCCCTCTCTCCAATACTCACCTGGGCGATTTTGGGGATGAAAAAAGAGCTATCTTTCGATAGCTCTATCGGGCAGGGCACGGGCGTTCCATATCACTCAAACGGGCTATGCAATCCGGGCGAATGTATCACCCAGGTGGGCTATTGCGTTCGCCAGGAATCGTCCACCAGCCCTTCTCGCACCGCGTACACCGCCGCCTGGATGCGGTTCTGCAGGTGCAGCTTTTCCAGAATGTTGCGCAGGTGAATTTTGACCGTGTTTTCCGTGATAAACAACGCTTCGGCGATTTCCTTGTTGGTGTCGCCCTCTACCACCCGTTCCAGGACCTCGATCTCCCTTGGCGTCAGCGCGTCTCTCGCCTCCGGCTTTTGCGCCACCTTCTGATCCAGTTGCCTGAACTCCTGTAGGATCTTGGCCGCCAACGTCCCAGAGATGGGGACCTCGCCATAGCGGGCCCTTTCCAGCACGTCAAACAACTGGTAAGGCTCCAGATTCTTCAGCAGGTACCCCCCCGCCCCATTCCTGATGGCCGTGAATAGCTCACGGTCATCGTCAGACACAGTCAACATGATGATCTGCACGTGGGGCATCTCCCGCTTGATGATCCTGACTGCCTCCAGGCCATCACATTCGGGCATGTGGATGTCCATCAGGATAACGTCAGGCACCGTCTCCCGGGCCCTGGCTATCGCTTCGAGCCCATCCCCGGCCTCGCCCACCACTTCCATGTCCTGGCGGGAAGCCAGCAAGACTTCCATCCCCTTGCGAAACAGAACGTGGTCGTCCACCAACAAGATACGCAACGGCTCTATTGTGTTCATCACGTGCTTCTCACCCTCCAGGCGTGAGAGGCAGCCGCAGCACGACCCGCGTGCCCTGGCCGGGCCAGGAATTGATCTCCAGGTCGCCTCCCACGCTCTCCGCTCGTTCGTGCATGATCTGCCCCCGGGACTATGAGCGGGGTCAGTTGCATCGCTTTGTTCTCCTGTGGCTGGCAGGCATTCATCTCAGCAAGCAGGATCCGGGCAACGACAAGAGCTATGGCCCTCCAGGGAGGTGGCTCAGACAGGACTCAGGACTTGCCGTACCTGGGCCAGGTCCTTCTCCATTTGCTCAGTCGAGGCTGGGGCTGAGGCACAGCGCACGTCGGACCGCAGACAAAGAACGAACTCTACCCGGAGGCAGTGCCCGTACAGGTCGTCGGCCAGGTCTGGTATGCGCAACTGCAGTTGCCGCCCGGTGCCGGCAAAGCCGGGTCCCACGTAGGCCCTGGTCGGCCATTGCCTGCCCCCTAGCCGGGCATAGGCGGCGTAGACACCATTGGCTGGCAGGGTCAGGCCGGCAGCAAGGGCCACGTTCACTATAGACAAGCTCAAGTGGCGGCCTCGTCGATCGCCGGGCACCACCGTCCCACTGACACGATGCCATCGCCCCAGCAGGCGGGCCGCCGTCTCTACCTGGCCTTGCCAGACGAGGTTGCGAATCAGGGTGCTGGACACGGTCTGGCCGTTGAGGACGAGCGGCGGCACCACGTGCACCCGATAGCCCATCCCCTGGCCAATCTCGGTCAGGCGAGCCACGCTACCCTCGCGCCGATGGCCCAAGGTGAAATCCCATCCTACCCACAGTTCGCGCAAGCGCAGGTGCTGGCAAACCAGGCTCATGAACTCCAGGGCCGACAGCCGGGCCAGGTCCAAGGTGAACGGCAGAGTAGTCACTACGTCCAGCCCCAGGCCCCGCAGCAAGGCCAGACGCTCAGCCAGGGTGAGCAGATAGAGAGGGCCGTTCCCGGCCAACACGGCCTGCGGGTGGGGATGCAAGGTGATGATCCCGCTCAGGCATCGCAGTTCCTGGGCGCGGCGCACCACTTGTCGCACCAGATGGCGATGTCCCAGGTGAACGCCGTCAAAGACGCCGATGGTCAAAACGACATCGCGCCCTGGGGCCATAGGTGTGAATTCCATCCGTATGTTTTTCAGCTCTTCAGCCATTGACCCTGATCTCCATTGACTGCTTTCTCAGAAACGCTTTGACAAATTCTTATTTTTCTCCTTTGTGTCTTTGTGGTTAATTTTCTCGCCCAAAAAGCAATAATTTGGCCGATGAAGTACTAACAAGGACACCCTCGGCAGATGACCGGTAACCATTCAGGAAGCAACATTGGTCGCCACCGGTAGCGAGTGGGTCTACTCAGGGGTCGTCCACCCTGGCCCCGTCAACGTAGGGCCGTGACATATAGCGCAATAATCCACCGAAAGCCTATGCATATTGTGGCAGATGTGACACTCCATCTCGCCGAGGTGTGAATCGTGGGGATTTCGGTTCAGGGGATTTCCGTCCGGATCTTTAAGATTTCTGGTTAACTCTGCCAGATGTGCATAGTCTGCATGGCAGCGGAAGCAATCCTCGGTGGGAAATTTCTGCTCTTTGAGAGGCACCTCAAAATCCTGAGCGATATTGCTCACTATTTCCATCATTTCGTCCTTGATGGACCGGGCATGGCAAGTCTGGCAAGGGATTGCAACCTTGGCGTGCTCGTGGGCCAGATAGTCCGACGACTTCCACGAACTATAATACGGCTCCATAACATGGCATTCGGCACAGTATTCGGATCTCCTGCTGTTGTCCCTCAGCCATATCATCCCCATACTGGCTAGCCCGACTACTATCAACACCGCTGCAGTGATTATCTTTGCTCCCCTTGGCATCGCTCCCTCCACTTTCCTCTCAGAGATTATCTACATCTAGATAATATCCTCACTTCTCCCCTGCGCCACCCTCACTCGTGGCCTCCCTCTGTCCCGTAGTCAGCCGCTCGTACTCCAAAGGATGCTCTTCCAACATCCTCTCCTCTGAGACCTTGCCGGTGAAGATGCTGGTGTCCAGAGGAAAAACTCCCGACGATAGATGCGCATTGTACAGATGCCAGGTGATGATGGCCAGGAAGGCAAGTATCGCTTCGTAGCCGTGTGCTACCTTGGCCGCAGGAATTAAGACGCCGGGAAGATATCTCGTGACCACAACAGGAAACATCAGGATCAACCCCGTGCCCCCCATGACCAGCAAGCCCCAGAGCAGCGCCCAGTATTCGACCTTCTGCCGGAAATCATAACGGTCGAACTGGGGCTTCTCCGGTCTCAGGCCGGAGAGATAGGCGACGGAGCGCAGCCCCTCTCTTACATCTTGTAATCGGGGCAGCATGGGCAATGGTCTGGGACGTACGAGAAGCAGCTCATAGGTGATGACGATGACGTGATAGAGAAACTCAAAGGCCAGCATGAAGGCGAAGAGGTGGTGAATAACGCGCACACTTCCGATGCCTCCCAGGGCCGACATGATCCATTGCGCCCAGGCGGTGTCGTAAAACTTCTGGGGCAGACCGGTGAGACATAGCATGCCAAAGGAGATTATCAATAGGATGTGCTCTATCCGCTGGCTCAGAACGAATCTGGTGAAGGTAACGTCTTCTCTGTCCGTCATGATTCTTTTCCCCTGAATCTCTTTCGCAGGCGATGTGAGATGTCCAACCCGATGTAGGCCAGCATGAGTCCGATGACCGTGGGAATCAGGACCTTATAGAAGAGTTTTACACAGTACACGAGGAGAGATGCCTCCCGGGTGGTTCGATAATGTCCGGCGGAAGCCGCAGCGAAGTCAGGTGGGGCCTTAATATGACATTGTTGGCAAGTCGCCAGTAGGTTGGTCTGCGCTACAGAAGACTTGGGGTCATCAGGCCCATAGACGGCGTGGCTCTCGTGGCAATCGCTACAAACAGCCTCATAACGCCACGTCGCTGGGTCATTTGCCAGGTAATATTCTATCGTCGTACCATGATAATCGGCCCGATAAGTGTCATATACATCGGTGACAATGCCATAGTTGCTCATCACTTTCTCATCGGCGTGGCAACGAGCGCATCTGGAGGGAATCTCCAGGCGGAAAGTGGGAGTCTGTATCTCTCCGGTCTCAGGGTCGCTGTGGCAATCGGTGCAGCCTGGGGCGTCCGGATTGCCCGAAAGGTAGGCAGCACCGTGCACTGAATCTTTCCAGTCGTCATACTCTTTGGGGTAGCGAGTGGCCCACTCTTCAGGTTCGATGCCTGGCTGGGCAGGCGCAGGTGCAACCCCAGCCGGACTTCCCACCAAGGCTGAACATGCGGTGAGCAATAGCAAGACGCAAAGGCTCACCCAAGCTATGCGCTTCATGTTTCTTTCCTTTAAACAGAACTGATGCCTTACCGTGTAGCAACGGGCGATGCTGGCGCCGAATACACATCGGGGTCGCGCTTTTGTCAAGCCTCAAAAAAGTGAGAGCCCGGAGAGGTCCGAGCTCTCACTTGAGCCCATTGCGACTAACCGCTTCTTAGGCCACGCCCCTATGACCAAGGTTCCTCCGCAGCGGCGTTCTTGCCGGTGATTCGGCCTGAGCATATAGCCGCACAAACGGCAGAGCCACTCCCCGGATAGATAGGTCCCATGATCCCACCAACCATACCCGGGCCTGCGGCGTACAACCTTGGGATAATCTTGCCGAATATGTCGATCACCTGGAAGCTTGTATTCACTTCAAGACCTCCAGTGTTATCCACAATCCCTATGGTGACCTCCGTTGCGTAAAAGGGAGCGGTCTTGATGGAACCGAAGCCTCCTGCTCTGCCAAACTCGGGATCTTTTTCCTGCTCTGCATACGTGTTCCAGTTGTCAATGGTCTCTTCCAGAGACGCCGGCTCGACCCCTAGCTTGGTAGCAAGCTCAACAATACTGGCCGCTTCTATTACTATACCGTCTCCGATTTCCTTGGCCAAGTCATCACTAAAGATAGCCGCTATCTGCTTTCCTCCCTGGGCGACCAGTTCTGCGCTAAAGACGGCGAAGGCGATATGCTGTCTAGTGATCGCGTCACATACTACGTCGTAATGGACGGTCTCATCGCAGAACCTCTTTCCCCTCTCATTCACTAAAATTATAGGGCCACTACGCGTTATGGTGTTGTCGAGATTCCCCCAGTCTATTTTCACGGCGGGCAATGAGCACATTTCGTTCATCCCCTTGAGATCGGCGCCCAGCGCTTGGGCCATGAGAATGCCATCTCCAGTGACATACGGCGTGGTTGACGTGACGCCCCTATAGCCCTCTTTGAAGCTATATGCCTTTAACATCTCTTTGTTCCGAGCATAGCCACCGCTGGCCAAGATCACGGCTCTATTCGCGCGAATGTACAGCGTCTCTCCACCAGTTTCAGCCTTGAGGCCAAGGATCTCCTTGTCGGGGTCAGCGATTAACTGTTTCCCGCTAGTCTCTAGCAAGACCTCAGCTCCTTTTGCTTTGACTGTATCTGCCAGCACCTTGAAGAGCACGGGGCCGGTGAAGCCTTGCCCAGCATGCCAGTGCCCACGCCTCTTAGGCGGAGTGATGGAAGCGTATGGCTCAATGCCCTCTGCGCCAGACATATACAGCTTCTCTACTGGGAAGTCACAGCCGAGGCTAATGAGCCATTCGATGTTTGGAGCAGATTTTTCGGAGGTCAGCCTGACCAGATCGGGATCGACCGAGTCACCCCCGCAGGCCATCCAGAACTTGTACATCTCCTCTGCTGTATCTTGAATGCCTGCGGCCTTCTGCACCGAGGTCCCGGCTCCGTATATTATGCCACCGCATATGGCGGTAGCGCCGCCTGCCACTGGTGCCTTTTCAAGTATCAACACCTCGGCTCCGGCTTCAGCCGCTTCTATGGCCGCCGCGGCACCGGCTCCTCCGTATCCTACCACCACTACATCTGCTTCTTTGTCCCACTTCTCGGGCACACCAGGAGCTGGGGCTGCCTTGCAACTGGCCAAAACACCAGCGCCAGCCACTGCCACAGCGCCAACGGCTGCCCCCTTGAGCAAATCCCTTCGCGTTATTATTTTCTGCTCTTTCTCGACAGAACTCATGGCTGCTTCTCCTTCCTTTGGTAAATTTAGTGAATTCTCTTTGTTCAGACCTTCGGCCTTCTCATCTTCTGTAATCTTGCAGTCACCTCCTTTTTTTGACCCCGTAGACCTACTCAGGCAAGAACAGATTTCCAATGGCTTTCCTCCGATCCTCTATGCTCTTGACCTCCCGCCGCTCGCTGCGATAGATACACACGCGGGAAAGATAAACATGTACCTCTGGCTATCTACGATCCTGCTCAGCACTCCTCCACGGCGTTTAGCCGGCAACTGAACTGCCTCCCGATTCAAACCATCCTCCGACGCCAACCCTTGCCATTTCAGAAGCGGCCCCTGGCCGCACCGTTCACCAGGCAGGCTCCACCCTTCCGACATAGACAGATATCGAAAAGGATCTTCCTGTTGTATCTCTTCGACGCGACGGCGGATCTCCTCGATCACGGGACTGTGGGGATACAGGCAGGCTTGTCGTCATAGCCCAGCACCCGCCCCACGCCTGGGACCCACCTTATGGCGG
>CAYNKW010000176.1:0-8826 GCA_964397845.1 uncultured Anaerolineae bacterium | reverse complement strand
CGAAAAGCGTGCTGCACCAGATCCTGGCGAAAGTAGCTGCCGGTCTCGCCTGTCACCGCGTACTGGTACACCGCCGCCGTATAGATACCGCTCAGCGTCGAATTGATCAGACCCATAAAGACCAGGGCCAGGACAAGGACCAGGACTGCCAGCACAACGAGGGCCACCGACTCTGACATTGCAACCAACGCGATCGCCGGCACGCCGAGGAGCACCACCAGTAGCGACAGCAGACCGAATACGAGACCAATGCTAAAGTTGCCAGCGATCTGCTCGCCCCAGGTCCTCTTTAGCAAATCTACGCTGCGCTTGATGGCCTCTACCGGGCCGATGTCCTCCACGACCAGGACCGGCACCACCAGATACGTGGCCACGTTCCAGGCAAGTCCGATCAGCGAAGACACAATCCGCCCCATGATACCCCCACGCTCCGACAGCCAGCGCAGAATCATGCCCACCGTAGCCGAGACCAGAGCGTAACCCAATATCGCTCCAACGTGACCAAACGCGATGCGGAACCCATCGCCAAGCGTTGGATCGCCCCCGCGCAGGCGGATCATGGCTGCACCAACCAGGGCCGAGTTGGCGAAGAAAATGACAAAATACTGCACCAGATAGAACAGAAAGGCCACCACGACGCCGAGAACCGTCGAGTCTCCGGCCACTACCGCATCGAAGAAATCCGCAAACAACATCGGAAAGACAAAAGTGGCCGTCACGATCAGAACGCCAATGGCCGCCACGATGGGGAACACTATCAATTCCTTGTCGGCACGCAACACACCGGCACTGGCCTTGATCAACTCCCAGCTATTGGCAATCCGTCTAAACATCGAACCTCCTCCTGTGGTATAGATGAATTGATGATAGGCTTGATAAGCAGCCGAGCCCCAACCGGGATTGCTCCTGGGATAGGAGTCGGCTATGCATCGCTCATAATACCCTCCTCCGTGAACTGCTACTGCCCCTTACCAATGCTTCGGACTTGTCCTGGCGCAAAGAGCGACTTGTTGGGCGGCGCTTTGCCCCGAATGTGATGCCCACTTGCGGAATGATGCAAAATCAGTTGCGACACGTACCCCGCTCACCGGCAAGCAGGGTGACATCCGGCGAGAAATCAGTGATAGGTGGCTAGACGACGCTTTTCAGGTTTTAAGGATGTGACTTGCAACTTGACTTCAAAGCCCATGAATTGCGCTGGACCGCCTAACTAGGCGGATTGCCTCTTATCAAAGAGGTACCTCTCTCATTCCCAGGTTTTTCATCAAAGATTTAACTAGAAGATCCTTGTCGGGGGGATAGACAGGGACAATGTTACCTCGGAACGAGAGCCTGCTGAAGGTGTCGTAGTCAATGCGCAAGTCAGGGCTTAGCAAGGGATCATCCAGGATGAATTCACCGGACGCATCGTCGTAGCCCTGGACGACGCGAAAGTGGCCTGTGTTTTCCTCCACCGACAGGCGTTGACCAACGATAACCGGGATGCGATTGGCCAGCAGTTGGCGGACCGGCGTGCGGGACGGGGAGCCAGGAGAGACGGCATACGCCCGTGCCATCAGTAGATACCGAGACAGGTATTCCTCGAGGTTCGCAAGACCGCCCGGCATCACTTCGTTGACATCTTGTTGAGTGACCCAGTGGCCATAGTAGGCGAGCACGATGGCGACGCTGGCAGGGCCACAGTTGTTATAGGTCTGCCATTGGTGATTCATTGGCTCCAACAGGATAGCCTCTGGCAGAGGTGTGGGGGTGTCCGTCGGCTTGGGAGTGGGCGTGCAAGTGGCCGCGGGCAGCGACCTCTCGCCTTCGATCGGGTCTTTGCCCCAAACGATGCACTCGTGGGTCTCCGCCAGCGCAGGCGGGGACACCCAAGCTCGCGTTGCCATTGGCCTCGGTGTGTCGGTTGGTGTGGGTGTATCTGTCGACGTTGGCGTGGGCGTGAGCGTGGGTGTCGGTATGGGGGTCGGCGTTGATGTTAAAGTAGGCGTCGGCGTGAGCGTAGGCGCTTCTGCCGTTTGGGTTGCCAGGATGTTGGCGGCAATCTTTGTGGCTTGGGCATTGAGCTCGGCCTGGGAGGGGCCGCAAGCAGCCAGGATGGCACTTGTCAATAGACATGCCAGGACAAGGTGCACCTTGCCAAAGGACCCTTTCTTTTCCATTTGTAGAACCTCCCTTTTCCAGAAGGGACGAATGAATTTTGGTCGCGTGTGCTCAAAGCGGGTGTGTCACCCGCGTCCTATTCCCAGGAGTGGTATATCGCCTCAAGGCTATAGACGGGGGTGGCACACCCCCTGCGAGCATATCTACCCCATCTTTCTGCGTGGACCCATTTTGGTTAACTCAAGTTGTGCCAAGTGGCGCTGGGCCGGTCGGGATAGAAATACAGTGCGCGCAGCATTGCAACTTGACAGAATAATCCGACAATGGTATTCTTACAGCACCAGACTTGGCAGGAGGTGTTTCGATGAGCAAGGCCACTTTCAGATGAACAAACACCGACCACCCACAGGATCTCTCCCAGACTGGGGGGTGGCCGTCGATCATTCACGCTTCGCTTCTCAGTGGACTACGATGAGGGCTGGAATGGTGCCATGTTTGGATTTGTGTTGCCATTATATCATGGATTGAGGAAAAATCCAATACCCCCCATTTCGGATTTCCCGAGTCCGGTTGGCGATCCCGGCGAAGGCTATTATGAAGAACAACCGGCCCATGTCGTGCAAAATGCGCCATCTTGTGGTATACTATGGCCGTTGCAGCGGCAGAAATCACCCCGGCGGAGTCGATCCGCCAGGCCAAGAATCCAGGTGCATTGGGGCACCCGAGTAAGGTTGGGCACAGCAAGGGCCGCCCATGTAAGTCTGGGTTGGCCTTGTCTGTTTACGGCAAAAGGTAAAGTATCTGGTATCAAAACCGGGAAGGAGGCTTTCAACGTGAGGAAAATCGGCATCATCATCTGCAATCGTTATCACACCTGTGCGGGCGGCAAGTGCCTGCGGTCTCTGCGAGACCGGGAAGGGGCCTTTGCCCTGTACGAGGGTGAGGAGGTCGAGTTGGTAGGCTATACCACCTGCGGAGGCTGCCCTGGTGGCAACGTGGAGTATGCTCCGGCCGAGATGAAGAAAAACGGCGCAGACGTCATCCATCTGGCGACGGGCCTGGTGGTCGGCTACCCGCCCTGTCCGCGGCTGGGTGCCTTCTGCGAATTCATCCCCGCCAAATACGGGCTGGAGGTGGTTATCGGCACCCATCCCATTCCGCAGAACTATTACCTGATCCACCAGGAGCTGGGGACCTGGCAGTCGGCCAGGTGGCGAGAGCGCATCCAGTATGTCTTGACAGACAAAGAGACACGTCTGGCGTACGATTGACAACAGGTATCTTCTCAATATTTTGGGGCATCGCTCAGACCTCCGAGGTTTTTGTCCCAAATTCAGACGCGATGTGGCGAATAGGGAGCCTCAGAAGCCATGTGATGCCGCCAATTAAGGAAACCTCGGAGGTCTTGCCCCATCTTTTTGAGAAGATACGACAACAGCGAGAGTGAGGGTTAAAAGCGTATGATCGCTGATATACGCACGCGGAAAAACGTGGCCGCGCAGGCCAACGACCTGGTCCGGCGAGGCTACCACTGAGCGGAGGCTATGCTGCTCGCCGTGGGCGAGCATGTGCTTGGCCATCTGGAGTCGCAGTGTGCGCGGATGGCGACCGGCTTTGCGGGCGGTGTGGGGGACACTCAGCAAGAGATGTGCGGGGCATTGAGCGGCGGAGTGTTGGTCATCAGCGGGCTGCTTGGCCGGGAAAGCCTGGACCAAGACGACCGGCCGGCGCTCGGCCTCGCCACTCAGTATAGGAAGCGCTTCCTGGAGGAACTGGGGGCCATTCAGTGTGCCAGACTATGGGAGATGGTCCACGCTCCAGGTGGTCTGGGCTCCTGCGCCGTGCTGGTCGAGCGAGCGGCGATGATTCTCCTCGAGTTGCTTGGACAGGCTGATTTGTAGCAACGCTATTTGAGATTTGTCTATTGACAATTCACATATAGTATGCTATACTTGAAAAGCTTTGGTCGAGAAGGTGCTAACGCAATGTCGGAGGAAAAAAAAGAGTGCCAGGAAAAGGTCGAGGGCAAAGATGGCGTCAGAGAGGATACTCTCGCCGGGCAGTGCGGTTCCTGGAACCCACGCTGCTCTTGCTCCTCCATCACGGCCCGGCCCACGGCTACACCTTGATCGATCGACTGAGCGGCTTCGGCCTGGAGGATATAGACCCCAGCGTCATCTATCGGGCACTGCGGGATATGGAGGGGAAGGGCTGGGTCACCTCAACCTGGGATGAGGAGCAGACACAGGGACCCCCTCGACGGGTCTATCGCCTCGCCGCGCTGGGGGATAAAGTGTTGAGGCGGTGGACGCAGGATTTGCGAGAGACGCGTCAGATGATGGATTATATTCTGGACACTCACACCCGGCACATGGAGGAGGGCGAGGGTGACTACCATTGAGTCGCTGCTGGAGGTGAATGCTGAGGAGGTGATCGTGAAGCGGGGAGCCGGGCGGCGGGTGGCCATCGTGGCCCACTTTCCCTTCGTGGAGCGGGTGCGCAACGACTACTGACGATGATGCGGCAGGAGCCAGAGTGGATGCCTTTCCAAGATCCATGCGGTCTGTGCCCTCCTACGAGGCGGAACGATTTCATGAAACTCGCACTCTAACACATCGGGCAGATGGATAGGCCGAGGACAACGATGTCACAGTCTCACCGAGGAGGAAAAATGATCACGAGAAAACAGGTTTTTGACGCTTTGCGTGGGGTAGTGCACCCCGAGATGAAACGCAATCTGGTGGAGCTAGGGATGATCAAGGGCGCTAGCGTGAAGGATGTCACGATCGCGGTCACCCTGGCTCTGCCTTTTAAAGAGATCCCCATCAAAGATGAGTTAGTGCGCAGCGTGCGCGAGGCGGTGGCAAAGCTGGATACCGGCCTCGAGGTGGACGTGGACCTGGTCGAGATGAGCCAGCAGGAACGCGCCGCGTTCATGGCCGCGGCCGAGGGCGGACCGAAGCCAGCGCAGTTCGTCAACGAGATCGCCCATGTGATAGCCGTGCTGAGCGGGAAGGGCGGCGTGGGCAAGTCGTCGGTGGCAGCGCTGCTGGCGGTGGCGCTGAACCGACAGGGAAAGCGCGTGGGCGTGCTCGACGCTGACATCACCGGCCCCAGCCAACCCAAAATGTTCGGGCTCCACCGGCCACCGCCGATGAGCCCGCAAGGCATCATCCCTGTCCAAACCTCCGGTGGTGTCAAGGTCATGTCCATCAACCTACTGCTGCCCAGCGAGGATGAAGCCGTCATCTGGCGCGGGCCGTTGATCAGCAGCGCCATCAAGCAGTTCTGGAATGAGGTCTTTTGGGGAAAGCTTGACTATCTGGTCGTGGATCTGCCGCCCGGCACCTCTGATGCATCGCTGACAGTGATGCAGTCCATCCCCCTCAGCGGGGTGGTGCTGGTGACCTCGCCGCAGGATCTGGCGGGGATGGTGGTGCGCAAGGCGGCCCGCATGGCCCAGCGCATGAAGGCACCCATCCTGGGGGTGGTGGAGAACATGAGCTATGCCACCTGCCCCAGGTGTGGGGAAAAGATCGAAGTCTTTGGCCCCAGCCAGGCGATGCAAATGACAAAGCGTTTGGGTGTACCGTTCCTGGGGCGAATCCCGCTGGACCCCCAGCTCTCCCGCCGCTGCGACGCGGGGGAAATCGAGGTGTATGATGCAGAATTGTTCGCACCGATCGCCGAGGGGGTGGTGGAACGGGTGCCGGCGATAAAGACGACGCCCATGTTCCCAGGTAGGTAGACGAAAGCTGTTTTTTCAGGCTTGGGCTTAGCCGAGATTCGTAGTAGGTGAAACATGGTTAAAAGTGTAGATCTGACACCGGTAGACCGCATCGAGATCACCACGCTGATGGACAACTATTCTGACCTGTTGTTGCCCAGCACGCCGACGATGAAACGCTTTCCGCTGATGGGCAGCGAGGGCCAGGTCGCCGAACCGCCGCTGGCCGGGCACGGGCTTTCGCTGCTCGTCGAAACCTATCAGAACGGCGAAAAGCACGTGGTTCTGATGGACGCCGGTTTTCCCACGGCGGGCATCCAACACAACTGGCGCGTCATGAGCTTCGACCCGGCGGCCGTGGACGGGGCCTTTCTCAGCCACGGGCACGTGGATCACTTTGCCGCCCTGGGTGAGTTCTTGAAAGCCAGGGATCAGAAAATCCCCCTGGTCTTGCACCCCGATGCCTTTCTCAAGCGGGCGCTCATCTTTCCCAACGGTCTAAAAATTGAGCTGGGTATGCTCCCGCCCCGCCAGGCGCTGGAAGGACTGGGCGCGGACGTGATCGTCACCAAAGAGCCTTATCTATTGGCCCCTGGCCTGACCAGCACCGGCCAGGTGGAGCGTGTGACCTCCTTTGAGGGCCGTTTCCCACTGGCCTACGTCGAGGTGGACGGCGAATGGCAGCCTGATGATTTTTGGGATGACCAGGGGTTGGTGGCGCACCTCAAGGACAAGGGCCTGGTGGTCATCTCGGGCTGCGCCCACGCGGGCATCGTCAACACGGTGAAGCAGGTTCAGGCAATCACCGGCGAGGATCACGTGCATGCCATTGTCGGCGGTTTTCACCTGACCGGCATGCCCCAGGAAAAGATCGATGCCACCGTCGGCGCGCTCAAAGCGTTAGCGCCCGAGCTGGTGGTGGCCACTCACTGCACCGGCTTTGTGGCTCAAAGCGAGTTTGCACACCAGATGCCGGACAGCTTTGCCCTGAACGCCGTCGGCACGCGCATCGTGTTGGGCAGTTGACGGTTCAAACACACGAGGTTCAAAGCTCTATCTGAGGAGCCGTTGAGTCGCACATTCCTCCTCGACAGGGCTTTGCCCTGATATAAGCCGAACCGTGCCTCACAAGCCGCGGACACGGCCACGAGGGGATTCCTGCCGGGGAAGAATATGAGCAAGACGATGTAGGCCGGCTGCGGGAGGAGGCCGAGATGCTGCAGCAGCAGTTGGCTGAGGTAATGGAGCGCCTGGAGAAAATGACACAAGATGGCAGTACTAGAGATCGTCACATATCCCGACCCCATCCTGTTGAACGAGGCCCAGCCAGTCTCCCGCGTCACGCGGCGGGTGCGGCGTCTGGCGTACGACATGCTGGAGGCGATGTATGATGCCCCGGGCGTAGGGCTGGCCGCGCCGCAGGTGGGCGTCCGGCAAAGGGTGGTCGTCGTGGACGTGGGAGAGAATCCCATCACGCTGGTGAACCCTGAAATCACCGCTGCTGAAGGGGAGCAGGTGGGACTGGAGGGCTGTTTGAGCGTGCCCGACCTGGTGGGTGAAGTGCGCCGGGCCGAGTGGGTGGTGGCGAAGGGGCTGGATCGCCGTGGAAGGCCGATCACTGTCGAGGGTGAAGGCTTGCTGGCCCGGGCGTTACAGCACGAGGTGGATCATTTGAACGGTATCCTGTGAACGGTATCCTGTTCGTCGCCCGCGTCCAGGATCCGACCCTCATCTGGAAGGTAAGCGAATTGAAGGCGGTGGCTCAAAGGGAGGTCGTCCACATCTGAGTCGGGGAGGAACTGAGCGGAGGTTTATGTGGTTAACCGGGAAAAGACAAGTGACTTTGACCGCATGGTAGAGGAGCTTCAGCAGCAGATCATCGAGCAGGCGCGGGCGGTCTACTCGGACAAGGTCGTTGAAGAGTTCTACAATCCCAGGAACCTGGGCCGTATGCCTGAGCCAGATGCACGCGGAATCGTGCACGGTTGGTGCGGCGACACGATGGAGATTTACCTGCGGCTGAACGGGAAGAGGATTCAAGAAGCTACGTTCATGACCGACGGCTGCGGGCCAAGTGTGGCTTGTGGGAGCATGCTCACTCGCCTAATGCAGGGGATGTCGCTGGAGGAAGTGGGCCAGATCAAGCCGGAAGACCTGCTCGCTGCCCTGGACGGTCTGCCGGAGGAGAGCGTTCACTGCGCCGAACTGGCGGTGAGTACACTGCAAGAGGCGATCTTGAATTGGCGTGGCGCGCAGCAGACGAGACGCGAGAGGGAGGCAAATTGACAACTGAAAACCGCCCGGATGGCAGCCGGCTTCGCGGGCGGCGTGAGCGTTTCCCAGGCACGTCTTGAAAAGCAAGATAGAGGCACTTCTGCAGCCTTGACTTGAGAATTTGCACAGAGGGAAGTGAGTGAGGCAAATGCCCATCTACGAATATCGGTGCCTGGAGTGCGAGAAGTTCGAGAAAGGTGATGATTGCTGAATGAGGGAGGAGTAATGTCGCAACGGAGCCATATTGAGGTTGAGGGAAGGGGAGCACGCCACTACGATCTGATGATGGACCTGCTCCTGGTAGGGCGCTATCAGGCCTTCATTGAGCGGGCCATTGAGCGGATGGATATCCATCAGAGCGATGCCATCCTGGTTCTGGGATCGGGCACCGGCCGGAATATCCGCGTGATGCTGGAGGCCCTGGGCTCCACCGGGCGGGTCGTCGGGCTGGACATCAGCCAGGAGATGCTCCGACAGGCTCGGAAGCGGTGCCGGGCCTATCCCCAGGTGACTTTTCTGAACCGGCGCATTGAAGAACCACTCCCTTTCCACGAAGAGTTCGACAAGGCGTTCATCTGTTTCACCCTGCATGGCTTCGAGGATGAGGACAAGGAGCGAGTGATCGCCAATGCCCATCGGGCCCTGAAGCCGGGCGGCACGTTCTGGATATTGGACTACAACGAGTTCGACCTGGACCGCCAGTGGTTCCCCTTTCGCTGGGCCTT
>CAYNKW010000175.1:0-8894 GCA_964397845.1 uncultured Anaerolineae bacterium | reverse complement strand
AGGTAGCGCCGGTTGGCCGGGTTCGTGATCAAAATGGCATCTAGCCCTTCGTCAACCAGTTTCTGGCGCAGTTTTGTAAATCGCATTTGTTTTCTCCCTCCAGGAGTGTGTAAGTGCATTTAATTCAAACGGATTATAACACCGACAGTCTCTTTTGACAACCCGATGGTGGGACGAGTTGGCAACTCGTCCTACTCTGCCCGATGGTGGGACGAGTTGACAACTCGTCCTACTCTGCGCTTTGATGATCGTCATCAGCTCCGGTGGCGGGGACAAGCCCAAAGGCGAGAAGCCACCCGCCGAGGGCTGGAGGAGTACTAACCTGCAATAATAATGCCCCCCCGCTTGGGAAGAGGAGGCCACTTTCTGGCAAGTAGCAGTTTCCTGCTAAAGATAGCTCCGTGGCGCAAGAGGGCATCTTGCGCTACTAGTGAAAAGCCGCATCAGCCGGCATGCCCGGCTTTAGCCGGCCATCGGTGTTGCCCAGCCGGATCTTGACAGCAAAGACCATGTGCACCCGTTCCTCCTGGGTCTGCACGTTCTTGGGCGTGAACTCGGCCCGCGACGCGATGTGGGAAACCTGGCCAGTGAAGGTGTCCTCGTAGGCATCCACGGTGACCTCCACCGTCTGACCCAGCACCACCTTTCCCAGGTCGGCTTCCGGCACGTAGACGGTCAGCGTCACCTCGTCCAGGTTAGCCAGCGTCAGCAGAGGCGCGCCGGGCGCGGCCAGTTCACCAGCGTGAACCAGCCGTTCGACGACGACGCCGCCCACCGGCGCGGCCAGTGTCATGCGTTCCAGTTGAGCGTCCAACGCCTTCAGGGCAGCCTCGGCGCCGCCCAGTACCGCCTCAGCCTGGGCGACGTTAGCTTCCAGCAGCGCGATCTCTTCGTTACGGGCGCCGGCCTTCAGCAGATCGAGACTGGCCTGGGCCTGGTCGAGTTGGGCCTGGGCTGCGTCTATGCCAGCCTGGGCGATGATCACGGCTGCCTGGGCCGCCTCCACGGCGACCTGCGCCTGCGTCACCTGGATACCGGCCGCTTCCACACCCACCTGAGCCTGGGTCAACCGAGCTTCCGCACCGTCTACACCTGCCTGGGCCAGTTCCACGGCGGCTCGACCAGCAGCAACAGCCGCCCCGGCCGCGTCCTCGGCAGCCTGGACCTGGGCCAGTTCCTCTTCAGTGGCTCCGGCCTTTAGCAAGTCCACCTGAGCCTGCACCGCGTCCACGGCGGCCTGCGCCTGACGATAGGCCACGCCGATCGGCGATACATCCACGCCCGGCTGCCAGGCAAAGGGATCGTAAGCCTGCCGGGCCCCATCGAGAGTTGCCTGGGCTGCGCGCAGGTTCGCCTCGGCAGCGGCGATCTCCTCGGCGCGAGCGCCGGCCTCCAAATAAGCCAACTGCGCTTGGGCCAGTCGTAACTGAGCCTGTGCCGCCGCAAGCTCGGCCTGGGCAGCGGACAACTGAGCCTTTGCACCATCCAACCCTGCCTGGGCGGCTGTCACCAGCGCCTCGGCGTTAGTCTGTGCCACCTTTGCCGCCGATAGCTGACCCTGCGCCGCCGCCGGATCGGCTTCGGTGGCGGCCAGTTGGCCCTGGGCCGCTTCCAGACCAGCCTGCGCCCCGGCCACCGCCCCCTCAGCCATGGCGATCTCTTCAGGGCGAGCGCCGGCTCTGGCCAGGGCCAGTTGCGCATGTGCCGCGTCCAGCGCCGCCTGCGCCTGCGCCACGGCAGCCTCGGCTTGCTCTCGCTGGGGCTGCAGCAGCGTCGGATCCAGCCGCACCAGCACATCGCCCTCAGCCACCTGGTTCCCCTCGCCGGCCAGCACCGCGACGATGCGCCCGCCAATCTCGGCGGTGATCATCACCTCCTCGGCTTCGATGGTGCCGGAGGCGACCAATCCTCCGGTCTTTCCGGCCGGACGCCTCACCGGACGCGGTGCGGTGCCAGTCGTTGTCTCTCCCTGTATCTGGGCGACGAACTCGTCCCAGGCCGCCGGGTTGAGGCGAAAGTAGACCCAGCCAATCCCCACCGCCCCCGCAATGAGAGCCACGATGATAGCTAGAATACTGATGGTTCGTTTCATCTGGTTTCTCCCCAAACATCTAGCGAAGCTGTGCCTCAAACCGACAAGAGGAATGGGACACGGATTAACACAGATGAACGCAGATTTTTTTCAAATTTTCATCCGTGTTTATCCGTGTGCATCCGTGTCCGAAATCTTGTCTCGTTTGTTGTGATCTTGTTCCCGCACGCTGGCAATGAACACATCCTCCAACGACGGGGCAATGACTTCCATGCTTTGAATCTCAATGCCCGCCTCCCGCAAAACTTTCTCGACCTGGGAGCGGAGCGCTTCAACGCCCTCGGCCACGACGTGGATCAGCGCGCCGTAGAGCGACACCTCGTCGAACAGACCGGCGGCCCGCAACACGCCCATGACCACCTCCGGCGCGGCGCAGTCTATTTCCAACACCTGGCCACGCATCTTTTCTGCCTTGATCTCTTCCGACGACCCCAGGGCCACCAGCCGGCCGCGTTGGATAAAAGCCAGCCGGTGGCAGTGTTCCGCTTCGTCCATATAATGCGTGGTCACAAAAATCGTGCGTCCTTCGTCCGATAGGGTGTAGAGCAGATCCCAGAACTCGCGGCGCGAGATGGGATCCACGCCGGCGGTGGGCTCGTCCAGGAAGAGCATCTCCGGCTCGTGAAGGATGGCACAACCCAAGGCCAGCCGTTGCCGCCAGCCGCCGGCGAGGTTCCTGGCCAACTCGCCCTCGCGGTTCTTGAGGCCGGCCATTTCCAGGACATAGTCCTTGCGCTCTTGGAGTCGCTGCCCTCGCACGCCATAGGTGCCGCCGAAGAAGTTGAGGTTCTCGGCCACCGTCAAGTCGTTGTAGAGCCCGAATCGCTGCGACATGTAGCCGATGCGCTGACGGATCTCAGTGACCTGGCGGACGATGTCAAAGCCGAGGACCGTCGCCCGGCCGCCCGTGGGGGCAATAAGGCCCAGGAACATACGAATGGTGGTCGTCTTGCCCGCACCGTTGGGCCCCAAAAAGCCAAAGATCTCTCCCCGGCGCACGGTAAAACTCACCCCGTCCACTGCAGTGAAACTATCGAACTGTTTGGTCAGTTCCACCGCTTCGATGGCGCTGCTTGCGTCGCGCTCAGCGGGGTGATTGTTGGCTCTGCCTTGCACGTTCGGTACCTCACTCCTTGTTATCTCTGCTATTCCAACCGTCTGTGTCGTAGCAACAACACGGTGGCAGTATAGATCACCGCCCCCAGGCCGGCGATGGCCAGCAACTCGCGCCAAAAGACCGACGGGCCAGCTCCCTTGAGCAGGATGCTGCGAAAGATGATCAGCCAATGCTTCAAGGGGAAAACATTGGCGATGGCCTGCATCAACGGCGGCATGGTCTCCACCGGGAAAGCGTAGCCGCAAAAGATGACCATGACCATGACTACAGCAAAGCCAACGAGCAGGGCTTGCATCTGCGTGCGAGACACGGCGGAGATCATGAGGCCCCAGCCCAACTCCACCAGCATGTAAAAGAAAGCCACAACCATCAGCAGCGGTAGCGAGCCCCGCATTGGCACGTCGAACAGCCAGACGACCATACCCAGCATCAGCAGGAACTCGGTATAGCCCAGGACTATGGCCACCGTCACCTTGCCCAGCACCAACTCCAGCGGCCGGATGGGCGTGACCATCAACTGCTCCAGCGTGCCCAGCTCTCGTTCGCGGGCAATGCCCATGCCGGCGAGCATGGCCGCAATGGCAGCAGCGATGAAGCCCAACTCGGACGGGATCATATAGTTGGATTCTTTCATCTCTTCGTTGAACCACACCCGCAGGCTCATTTCCAGCGGCACCGCGCCGCCAACGTCGGCCGCGGCCGGTTGCAGGGCCGCCTGTTGTCCATAGCTGGCTGCCACTCCTTGTGCGACCTCTGTGGCTTTCTGCGCCGCGACCGCATCAGCGCCGTCCACGACGACTTGCACCGGCGGCGGATCGCCGGTGTCATCGCTCAGTTGTGCCTGGAAGCCGGGGGGGATGACCCAGGCCGCCAACGCCCGCCCGCCATCTATGTCTTTTGTGATCTGATCCAGCGTCTCCACAAAATAGGGGTCAAAGGTCTCTGTGTTGGCCATAGCCGTGATCAGGCCCCGGCTGGCGGCGCTGTGATCCAGGTCCAGCACGGCCGTCGGCAGATGTTCGATACCCTGAGACGTGGACCAGGCCACCATCAACAACTCGCTCAGCGGCCCCAGCAGCACAAAGGGAGCCAACAACCGGTCACGGAAAAGCTGAATCAATTCTTTGACAATGAGGTTCCAAATTCGGTGTAGCATCCGTCCTCTCGTTCTGCTACAGCTTCTTCTTGAACATCAATGCGGTCAGCGTCAGGAAAATTACACCAATGCCCGCCAGGGCGGCCACGTAACCCTGCAACTCGGCCAGACCAGCGCCTTTGACAAAGACGCCCCGGCTGATGATGACGAAATGGGTGGTAGGGAACATAAAGGCTTCCATCTTGAGCACCGGCCCCATGATGGCAAAGGGAATCAGCAAGCCGGAAAAGAAAAAGCCGGAAAAGAGAAAGACCGTCATGGAGCCGATGATAGCCACCTGCTGGCTCTTGGTAAAGACAGAAAGCAACAGAGAGATGCTCATAGTGGCAAAGAGAAATACGACCGACAAAGCCAGGTAGATCCACAGGTTGCCCCGAAAGGGAACGTCGTAGCCATAGACGGCCGTAGCCACGCAGAGCGGCACACTCAACAGCCCGGCCAACACGTAAGGGACGAGCTTGCCGACGATCAACTCGCCGCGGCGGATAGGCGTGGCGATCAGCCCCTCCATTGTGCCCCACTCCCGCTCGCGGGCCATCGCCAGCGATGCAGCCATGGCCGGCACGCTGAGCACGATTCCCACCAGCGCGGGGACCATGGAGACCGTGAAACGCAGGGAGGGATTGTACCAGGCCCGCAGCCGCAGGTCAATGGAGGACAAGCGATCTATCGGCAAGCCCGCCCGCGCCAGTTGGCGGGTCGCCTGCTGGGCAGCAAAATGCTCCGTGTGCGCGCTGATGTGCTGGATAGCGTGGCCGGCCGTGTTGGGGTCGGTGCCGTCCACGACGACCTGCATAGACGCCGTGCGCCCCGCCCTCAGGTTCTGGACAAAGCCGCGCGGGATGACCACCACTGCCTTGACCCGGCCCTGCATCATCAACTGCTCTACCTCGTCCAGGTTCCGCGGCCAAGCCTCCAGGCGCAGCGCGTCGGTGCTACCCAATTGGGCCAGGTATTGCCGCGACAGCGGGCTGAGGTCCTGGTTCAACACGCCAATGGCCACGTCTTTGATGTCTACGGAGAAGGCATAGGCCATGGTCACCAGCGCCAGCACCGGCGAGAGCATCAGCAGGACAAAAGAAGCTCGGTCCCGCGTGATGTGCCACCACTCTTTGCGCATGATGGACAAGACCCGTCGCCAATTCATAGGTTTCAGACTCTTCGAAGCTTTCGACAGCTACGACGGCCGCCATCGCTGACCGTTGCCGTTGCCATTCTCCAGGCATCCTTCATTCTCTGTCCGCGCCCCTTCGTCTGCCGCTTTTGTTCTTCCCAGGTCGCGCATCCCCCCCCCAGGAAATGCGGCACCACCACCTGGGGAAAGTGCAGCCAGGTCGCCACGACGACCAAAACCAGGTAACCCAGGGCTATCAGACCATAGCGTGGAGCGTCGCGCAGAGCGGCGTAGAGCATTCCGGCGTAAGGCGGGGCCTGGACGGC
The DNA here is from genome assembly GCA_964397845.1 of uncultured Anaerolineae bacterium. Taxonomy (GTDB): domain Bacteria; phylum Chloroflexota; class Anaerolineae; order CAYNKW01; family CAYNKW01; genus CAYNKW01. The sequence goes on along the minus strand of CAYNKW010000175.1, from coordinate 3,089 downwards.
CCAGGCCAGGTGTAACGAACGAAAATGCCACAAGAGTGCCGCGCACACTATCCCGTACCCGACGGCTGCCTTGGGTGTCAGGTAGCCCGCCAGCGCCAGGTAAACCAGCACCGCCAGGCTCACCGACATATCTGTCTCCAGATCCCGGTCGCCGATCCAGGTGCGGCGGCCCAAAGGGTCGCGTCGCGCCAGAGGACCATCTAGCACATCGGTGAGCCAGGCCAGGATCAGGACCACCACTGCTGCCGGTAGCGCCTCAGCACCGCCCCTCACCCCCAGCCAGAGAATGACTCCCGCCAGGCAAAAGCGCACGGCGGTCAACACGTCAGCCAACGTTTTAATTGAAACCATGTCTCTCACCCCCTTTTGACAGCGTTCCAACGACCTCACCCCGGCGAGCTACACTCCCGCCTCATTCTCGGCCATGCGGCGCCGGATGAGCGAAATGAACGCCTCTTCCATGCGGGGCTGGGCCCGGCGCACGTCCAGCACCTCAATGCCCCGTCCAGCCAGCACCGACTCGATGCGAGCCATAACGTCTTTAGCGTCTCCAGCAAAAACGCGCAACTGATCGCCGAAGGTTTGCACCTCCAAAACGCCCCCCAGCCGGGCCAACACCTCCCGCGCACGATGCAAATCCGAGGGCCACAGCGCGATCAACTCACCCTCGGTCATTGCCTTCACCCGCTCTGGCGTGTCGCAGACGACCATCCGTCCCTGGTACATCAATCCCACCCGCGAGCAACGCTCTGCCTCGTCCATGTACGGCGTGCTGACGAAAAGCGTGATGCCTTGCAGATGCAGCTCGGTGAGAATGTCCCAAAACTCACGACGAGAGACCGGATCCACGCCGGTAGTCGGCTCGTCCAGGAAGATGATCTCCGGTGTGTGGACAAGTGTGCAGGCCAGGGCGAGCTTTTTCTGCATCCCGCCGGAGAGATGCGCCGCTCGTCGGTCGCGGAACTCGGTCAGCCGGGCAAAGCGCAGCAGCCGTTCGATCCGCTCTCGCCGCACCCTTCCCGTCACCTCGAACACGTCGGCGAAAAAGTTGAGGTTCTCCCACACGGAAAGGTCGCCGTAAAGGTTGAATCGTTGGGCCATGTATCCGATGCGTCGCTTGATCGGCTCCGGCTGCCGCACTGTATCATGGCCAAACACCTTGGCCCAGCCGCTCGTAGGCTCCATGATGGCCGCCAGCAGCCGGATGGTGGTCGTCTTGCCCGCGCCGTCGGGGCCGACCAGACCAAAGATCTCGCCCCGCTGCACACTCGAGTCCAGGCCATCCACGGCGACGACATTTTTGAAAGCCCGCGTCAGGTTTTCGGTTTCGATGACCAGTTCGTCAGCCGCCACGCTCGCCCTCCGCTCCCAGGCCGTGCAACACCAGTTCCTCTGCCGCGTCCACGATATCGTCCCAGTCGAGCTGCTGCAAACCGGTGCCTAACGCCAGCGCGATGCCGTCAAAAAGCGTCATAACCACCATCGCCGTCGCTTGAGAGGAGACTACACGAAACTCGCCGCTGGTGATACCTTCCTCGACAATCCGGGTCATGATGTCCAGGTAAGGTTCATAGAGTTCGCGGGTCAGGTTCTCCACGTCCTCGTCGTGGAGGGTCAGCGCCCAGGCTTCCATCAACACACCAAAAAAGGGAACAAACTCTTTAAATTCAGTGCGAAAGAGCGCCAGGCTCGACAACAGCTTATCCGTCGCGCTGGCCTTCTCGTTCACAATGGATTCCCACGTCTGGTTGAACTGCCCCATGACCTCCTGGAACAGCGAGAGGAACAGTTCTTTCTTGCTCTCAAAGTACCAATACAGCGCGCCCTTGCTCAGACCGCTCTCGGCCACGATGTCGTCCATCGTCGTCTGGTGATAGCCTTTGCGACTGAAGCAAGTCAAGGCCGCCTGAAAAATCTGCGTCTTCCGCTCCTCCGAGACGTCCGACCGAGGCGTCATGCTGCCCCCTGTCACCCCTTAATCCGCCGCAGCACCCACAACATGACAGCCGCCAGGCCAATAGCGTCGCTGGCACTCAGCGCCATCGCCAGCAAACCTTCTCCTAGCCCAATGGTCGGCGAGATAACCTTATAGGCCAAAAGTGCCCAGATTATGGCCGCTACCGTGCCGGCCGCAATATCCACCGCCACGCCGTAGGGCGGCTCGCTCTTGAAAGCCATAGGCAGCAACCAGGTCACCAGAACGCTGCCTACAACGGTGACTAATAACAAGACAACGACCATTAATTACATCTCCTCCTTTCTCAGGGCTGTAGCCGATAATAGACCGACCAGTCAGTCTATTAGTAGCAGTATAGCACATGATCTGGCGACTGTCAAGATCTTTATCACCTTCGCAAGACTTTACCTTTGCCGGTCAGGCTATGGCCACCACCGGCACGGGTGATGAACCCAACTACTATCAGACCAGCGAGTTCATGATCGGCAGCGTGGCGGTGGGCATCATCTTGCCAGAGAGTGATGGCAGCATTGACGCATCCACCGAGGACTGGTTAGAAAAAGAACGTAATCAGGTTTACAGCGAGATCGTCGCTGCGACCAACTGGTGGGCAACCAGAGAGCCCGCTGCGCACCTCACTTTTGTCTACGACGACCACTTTAGCCAGCCTATCCCCACGAGGTATCTTCTCAATATCTTGGGGTAGGAAGAGCTTTGTGCCTGTGTACGCTCGCGACGGATTGTCAAATCCGTCGCCCGGCGGCTGGATCTGGCGATCCAGCCGGAGCAAGGTGCGACTTTTGCCCCTACTTTTTGAGAAGATACCCCACGAGCTATGAGCCGATCTCGCGGCCGCAAAGCGATCAGGGGCTCTGGATCGGCGAGGTCATGGGCAAGCTGGGCTACGACAGGAGCACATCTTACTTTACGCAAGTGCGCGACTACGTCAACGACTTGCGCGCCACTTATCAGGCCGACTGGGCTTTTGCCATCTTTGTGGTGGACAGCTCCAACACGATGAAGAATATAGCCCAGTAGCGTGACCGACCAAGGTATGGTATAATCATATTCTAATCATATAATCATATCCTCAGAGAGAAAAACGAAAGAGAGAGGAAATAAAGGAGGATGA
>CAYNKW010000174.1:0-8943 GCA_964397845.1 uncultured Anaerolineae bacterium | reverse complement strand
GTGCCCACTCTAACCCTCGACGTCAATGGCTCAATCGAGTCCATGACCTCGATCATCGATACGGTGAATCCAGAGCCCTATACCCCTACAATGCCGCCACCGAGCATCGTGCCCACCCTGGCCCCTGGCGTCAATGGCGCAATCGAGTCCATGACCTTGATCACCAGTACAGTGAACTCAGAGTATTACGTCCTCACCTATTGGAGCGACGGATACCGTGTGACCGGTTTCTTTGGCCGCCCGAAGGATGATGGACTGCATCCAGTGATCATCTACAACCGAGGCGGATGCCGGGAATATGGTGTTCTGGAAGGATGGGAGGTTGCCCTCTTTGTCGAGGCAGGCTACGTGGCGGTCGCTTCCCAGTATCGAGGCAATGCCGGCAGCGAGGGCCAGGCGGAATTCGGAGGTGCAGACGTCAATGATGTGCTGAACCTTGTGCCCTTGCTCAAACAGTTGCCTTACGTTGACCCAGATCGGATCGGTATGATGGGCCATTCTCGGGGTGGAATGATGACCTACCTGGCACTCAAACAGGAAACGCTCGCAGGTACACACAATATCAAGGCAGCCGCTACCGTCGGCGGTTTGGCCGATCTGTTCATGTCATGTGAGGAAGGTCACACTTATTGCTTCTCAATGGTTGGGGGATGGCCCGAGGATGATCCTGCTTTGTACGAATCTCGCTCCGCAACTCATTGGCCGGAGCTCATCAACGCGCCGTTACTCATCCAACACGGTGAGGCCGATTCGCGGGTGTCGGTAGAGCAAAGCCGCAAGCTGGCAGAGGCGCTCAAAGAGGCTGGGAAGACCGTTGAGCTCATCACTTATCCCGGGGAGGATCACGAACTCTCTGAGCATCGTGGGGGGCTGCCCGAGGCGTTGACCTGGTTTCAGGGGTATTTGGCCAATCGAGGTGAGGACCATTCATTCGAAAGCCATGGGGCTGCCATCAGAGAGGTAATGATCTGGTTTCAAACTTCTTACCGAAGCCGGTAAAATGAGACACCGTTCATTATTACATAACCCAAGTAAGCAGAATGCATAGGGGGCTGCGTTCCAAGGCCCAGAACCCAAATCCAAGCCCCAAAACGGAATGACATTCTTAACACAAGGGCAATAATGATATAGGAGAGGAAGTAATGACTGAATTGAGAATGCATGACGAGCTCGATGAAATCGAGAGCATTGCCATCGTAGGCCTGAGCGCGCGCTTTGCAAGGGCGAACAACGCCGCCGAGTTCTGGAATAATCTGTGTGAGGGTGTGGAAACCACCACCTTTTTCAGCATTGAGGAACTCATAGAAGCGGGACGCGATCCTGCACAAGTCAACCAACCCAACTATGTGAGAGCACGCCCGGTACTGAAAGACTGCGATCAATTTGCTGCCTCCTTCTTCAATATCCCGCCCAGCGAGGCGGAACTTCTGGATCCGCAACAGCGTATCTTTCTGGAGTGTTCCTGGGAAGCGTTGGAAGACGCTGCGTATGATCCAGAGACCTACCCTGGTTGGATCGGTGTGTTTGCTGGGGGCAGTGCGACATCCTATTTGGTGAGCAATCTCTACCCCTATCGTCACTCCCAGCCAGCTTTGGTCTTTTCTGCCGGGATCAACAACGAGCGAGAATATTTGGCGACACGGGTTGCCTACAAGCTCAACCTGAAGGGCCCCAGCCTCAGTGTGCTGACTGCCTGCTCCACATCGCTGGTGGCAACGCATCTGGCGTGCCAGAGTTTGCTCAACTATCAGTGCGATATGGCCCTGGCTGGCGGTGCATGTATCGGGGTTCCGCGAAAGTCAGGGTACTTTTATCAGGAAGGGAGCATCTTTTCGCCCGATGGGCATTGCCGCCCGTTTGATGCCAAAGCCCATGGGACTGCTTTCGGTGACGGTGTTGGCGTAGTCGTCCTGAAACGTTTGTCTGAAGCCATGGGGGATGGTGACCACATCTATGCCGTAATCAAAGGGTCGGCAGTCAACAACGATGGCTCGGCCAAGGTCGGCTTTACAGCCCCCGGTGTCAAGGGACAGATTGCTGTGATTTCCATGGCATACCAGGCAGCAAATGTCGATCCGGGAACAGTCACTTACATCAAGACGCACGGCACGGGAACGACACTTGGCGATCCGATAGAAATAGAGGCCTCAACGCGGGTGTTTCGTGCCTACACGGACAAGAAACAGTTTTGTGCGATTGGGTCAGTAAAGGGCAGCATTGGCCATACAGATACCGCCGCCGGTGTGGCCAATATCATTGCGACAGCCCTGGCGCTCAAGCACAAGATATTACCGCCGAGCGTCAATTACGAGGCCCCCAACCCGAGAATTGACTTTGCCAACAGCCCATTTTACGTCAACACCGAATTGCGTGGGTGGAAGACGGATGGACAACCTCGCCGCGCCGGGGTGAGCGCATTCGGCATCGGTGGCACAAACGCTCACGCCGTTTTGGAAGAGACCCCTGAAGTTGAGCCGTCGGGCGAATCGCGGCGTTACCAGCAGTTGGTGCTGTCAGCCCGCACCGAGACAGCCCTTGAAAAGACGACGGACAACCTGGTCGCCCATCTGCAAGCCAATCCCGAATTGAACCTGGCGGACGTGGCCTACACACTTCACGTGGGACGCCGGGCCTTCGAATATCACCGCGCGGTCGTTTGCGAGGCGGTGGCCGATTCCATTGCCGCCCTGCAAGAGCGCGATCCGAAGCGAGTGTTGACCGGAACGCAGGTACAGACAGAGAGGCCCGTCGTATTCATGTTTTCCGGCCAGGGAGCACAATATGTGAACGTAGGACGAGACTTGTATCAGCACGAGGCGTTGTTCCGTGAGCACGTTGACACCTGTGCCGAACTGCTCAAGCCGCACTTGAAGCTCGACTTGCGCGATGTGCTCTATCCAGCAGAGGCCGACGCCAAAGAGGCCACCGAAAAACTGAAGCAGACGTGGCTTACCCAGCCAGCGCTCTTTGTGATCGAGTATGCACTGGCCCAGTTGTGGATGTCGTGGGGGGTGAAACCCCAGGCGATGATCGGCCACAGCATCGGGGAATACGTTGCCGCCTGTTTGGCGGGGGTCTTTGCCCTGGAAGACGGGTTGGCCCTGGTGGCTGAGCGGGGGCGGCTCATGCAAAGCATGCCACCAGGATCTATGTTGTCTGTACCGCTCGCTGAAGCGGACGTGCAGCCGTTGCTCAATGAGTCACTGACGGTAGCGACGATCAACAGACCATCACGTTGCGTGGTCTCCGGCCCAACGGAAGCGATCGTCGCCTTGGAGCAGCAGTTGGCCGACGAGGGGATCGCCAGTCGTCAGTTACACACCTCCCACGCCTTCCATTCCCCGATGATGGACTCTATTTTGGGGCCTTTCAAGGAGCGGGTGAGCAGGGTACAGTTGCACGCGCCGCAAATTCCGTACGTTTCGAACGTCACTGGCACGTGGACCACGCCGGAGGAGGCCACCAATCCGGCCTACTGGGCGCGGCACCTGCGCCAGACCGTCCGCTTTTCCGAAGGGGTGAGCGTGCTAGCCCAATCACCGGAACAGGTGTTGCTGGAAGTCGGGCCGGGGCGCACACTGCGCACCCTGGCCAAACGCCATCCCGATCTTGCTCCCGAACAAATCGTTCTCTCTTCCATGCGCCATCCGCGTGATGTCCAGGACGACGATGCCTTCTTGCTACACGCCATGGGCCAGTTGTGGCTGACCGGTGTCCTGATTGATTGGCAAGCCTTTTACCAGGACGAACGGCGACTGCGCCTGTCTTTGCCCACCTATCCTTTCGAGCGGCAGCGATATTGGGTTGCCCCCCCGGAAGATACAGGGGCCCAACCCGTTTCCTTCCTCAAGAATCCAAACATCGCCGATTGGTTCTACGTTCCCTCCTGGAAACGCACTATGCCTCCCGTGCAAGAAGCCCAGAAGACGGAGAGCCGCTGGCTCTTATTTGGCGATAGTGACAGCTTGAGCACGAAATTGGCGCAACAACTCCAGGCGCAAGGGCATGAAGTGGTAACCGTGCTCGCGGGTGAACAGTTTACTGCCAATGGCAATACGTACACCGTTCATCCGGCCCACCGCGACGATTACGAAGCACTGCTGGCGGCGCTCGACGAGCGCGACCAGGTGCCAACCCACATTGTCCACTTGTGGAATGTGACCCCACTGGATGAAAGCGTCGCCGATTTCACCGAGAAAGCGTTGCAGCGCAGTTTCTACAGCCTGCTGTTTCTGGCCCAGGCGATTGGTGCACAAAATCTGAGCGCAGATCGACAACTGGCGGTTGTTTCGAGCAACATGCAAAAAGTTGCCAGTGAGGAGGTCGTTCATCCCGAAAAGGCAACCCTTTTGGGGCCGTGCAAGGTCATCCCGCAAGAAATGCCCAATATCACCACTCGCAGCATCGACATTGTGCTGCCCGAGGCCGGCTCGCAGCAGGAAGCGCAACTTGTCGAGCAAATCATCGCTGAACTGAAGGCGAGTACGCCGGATTCGATTATCGCCTATCGCGGGTACGACCGGTTGGTGCAGACGTATGAGCCGGTTCCGCTGGCAGAGTTGAAAGAGGAGGGAAATTACAGGCTGCGCGATGGGGGGGTCTATCTGATTACGGGGGGGCTGGGCGGCATAGGCTTGACGCTGGCTGAGCACCTGGCGCAAACCGTGCAGGCAAAGCTGGTGCTGACCAGCCGCTCTCGCTTCCCGCAACCTGAGGCACGGGAACAATGGCTGGCGACGCACGACCCGCAAGACCGCACCAGCCTACGCATTCGGAATGTACAGAAGCTGGAAGCGTTAGGCGCAGAGGTCACGGTGGTACAGGCGGATGTGGCTGATCGGGACCAGATGGAAGCTGCAGTCCGTGCCGCCTGTGAGCGATTTGGCACGGTTCATGGGGTCATTCACTCTGCCGGGTTACCCGGTGCGGGGGTGATGCAATTGAAAGCAGAAAAAGTTGCCGCTGGCGTGCTAGCGCCCAAAGTGCAAGGAACGCGGGTCCTGGAAACCGTTTTCCGCGATATTCCGCTTGACTTTCTGGTGTTGTGTTCCTCGCTCACGGCGGCAACAGGCGGTTTGGGTCAGGTGGATTACTGCGCGGCGAATGCGTTTATGGATGCTTTTGCCCATGCTCGCAATGGGCACAACCCTTGGTCCTCCGGCCCAAGGACGGAGGGTGGCACGATGACGGTCTCGATTAACTGGGATGCGTGGGCAAAGATTGGTATGGCAGTCAACACAGCGCCGACCTACACAGTCGCGCGAGCCAAACCAACGTTCCAAACGACAGCAGTTGACCATCCACTGCTCGATAGCTTCTACCAAGAGACGGACAAGCGGACGATTTACCAGATGGAACTAAGCCCGGCTGAACACTGGGTTCTGTCTGACCACATACTCCTGGGCACCCCTACGGTTCCCGGTACAACGCACCTGGAGTTGGCGCGTGCGGCGTTCGCAGATCGTACTCAGAGTGCCAGCCTCGAGATCCGTGAGGCTATTTTCCTCGTACCGCTGAGGGTGAGCGAGGGCGACAGTAAGGAAGCCCAACTCATCCTTGAGGAGCAGGCGGATGGGTTTGGTTTTCATGTGAGAAGCAAAGCGGGTGTGGCGACCAGCGGGGAGACGCAGTGGCAGACGCACGTCATGGGAAAACTGGAGCACATAGCGGATGCCACGCCACGGCAGCGCGATGTTGAGGCAATTCATGCTCGTTGTAGCATTTCGGAAATAATCGTTACGGCGGAGGACATAGATCACAGTGTTTCAAGCGAGGGCTTCCTGAAGTTTGGTCCACGATGGCATGACCTCAAACGTGTTAATGCCGGTGAAGACGAGGCCATCGCTTTGATTGAACTCGACGAGGAATTCTCGTCCGATCTGGAAGGCTTCAAGCTGCATCCTGCCTTGCTCGACGTTGCTACCAGCTTTGTTGCGGCGGTTGAAAGCGAAACCCTCTATTTGCCGTTGTCGTACAAGCGTGCGCACATTTACGACAGTTTGCCGGGTAGGTTTTACAGCTACGTGCGTCGCAAGCCGGACAGCACAGGCGGTAAGGAGACGGCGACTGTCCAGGTGACATTGATTGATGAGCAAGGACGCGTTGTCGTGGACGTCGAAGAGTTTACGATGATCCGGGTGGAGGAAGCGGCTGCCTCCCGCCTCCGTATTTCGGTGGACGAAGACGCGCCCGAGACAATCGGGCCAGAGCCAACTACCGACGAGCGCTACCAGCGCGATTTCAGTGATGCCATCTTGCCTGAAGAAGGGGTCGAGGCTTTGCAACGCATTCTCTTTCGCAACCGCCTGCCACAAATTGCCGTCTCCACCAGGCATCTGCCGACACTGATTCGGCAGGCCAAAGAATCTACGCCGGAGCGCTTACTGGAAGAAGCCGCCCAAGTCGAAACGTCGGAGGCAAAGCATCCGCGTCCCAGCCTACAAACGCCCTACGTTGCCCCACGGAACAGAATTGAAGAAAAGTTGGCCACCGTTTGGAGAGGGGTGTTGGGGATCGAGGAGGTAGGGATTCACGACAACTTCTTTGAACTCGGTGGGGACTCGGTGATGGGGGTTCAGGTCGTGGCCAGGGTGCGTGAAGCCGGTTTACACGTCGATCCTGAACAGCTTTTCCAAAACCAGACCATCGCGGAACTGGCGGGCGTGTTGCAGCCGACCCTGGCCGAAGAGGTTGAGGAAGCGTTGCCGCTGACATCCTACCAGGAGCGTTTGCTGGCACAAGACGTCCACGAACCACACGTCGTTGTGCTGGAACTTGAACAACGTCTTGATCCGACGATGTCGGAGCAGGCCATCAACCTCGTATGTGCCCATCACGACACACTGCGGCTCCAGTTCACGCGAGGAGGTGATGGCTGGCGACAGACGTTTGAGGCGCAGCCGGGCGTCAGCAAAGTGGCTGTGGTTGACCTGACCACACTTTCGCCCAACGAACACAGTGAAGCGATCTCTGCCGAAATCATGCGCTTGCGGCGTGGTTTTAGAGTGGCCGAGTCACCGCTCCTACGGGCAATGTATCTGCAAATGGGGGCGGACTACCCTGACCGTTTGCTCTTGGCCATCACGCCGCTCAGTGCCGATGCGGCAGCACAGCCTATCCTGTTGGAAGACCTCCACACGGCCTACCAGCAGGTGGCCCAGGTAGCGGAAGAACAACTGCCTCAACCAACGGCTACGTTTGCCGATTGGGTGAGGCGAGTGGCCGAGTATGCCCGCTCCGACGAACTGAACGAGCAGCAAGCGTACTGGCACCACGTCACCAACCAGGAGATCCATCCGCTGCCCACCGATTCTGATCGCACCGGAGCAGCAACTGGCACGACTCAGGTTGTCACGGCGCGCCTTACACCAGAACAGACTCAACAGTTGCAGGAGCTTCCTGATGTATATTACGTACAACCGGAAGAAGTCATTCTCACTGCTCTGGCCCAGGTGGCTGACCCAATGGAGCAATCACAACGTCCTGTTGGTTGGACTCAGTCACTACCAGCGCGGAACTTCCTTCACCGATCTGGATACGTCACGCGTCGTTGGCTGTTTGCGCGCCGAGTACCCGCTGTATCTTGATGTGCCCGCTACGGAACATCTGGACACCACCCTCAAGGCAGTCAAAGAGCAAGCCCGCCAGTTACCACAGCACGGCCTGGGCTACAGTCTCCTGTGCGCCACCGATGAGACACTCGCGGTGAAACCACCTGTCACCTTTACTTACCGCCCGCCGCTGCTGGACAATCCACTCTACCGTGTGACTGGCATCCACTTCCCCGATGGCCCCACAGATGGGCAAATCCACCTGAACGCTGGCACGATCAGCGGACAACTACAACTTGACTGGCACTATGACACAAATCTGTACCGCAAAGCAACGATAACACGTTTGAGCTGCGATCTGATTTCTGCCTTGCAAACACTTATTCGCCACTGCCGCGAGTCGGGCACCGTCCAGTTTGCGCCCTCCGACTTTCCCGAGGCAGATCTGGATCAGGAAGCACTTGACCGATTCATCGCCGGACTAGGTGAGAAGGAATGAGTGCTGGTCGAAAGGTGGGAGGGGACGGAGGAAACATGACCGTAAGACGACTTGCCGTAACTCGTAAGGGGTACGTTTTCGGCATCATCTGGTTTGGACAACTGATTTCCATAATTGGCTCCGGCCTCTCTGGTTTCGCGCTGGGAGTCTGGATCTACCAGCGTACTACCATGGCTACGCACATGTCACTTGTCTATTTCTTTGGTGCCCTGTCCAGTATCATGCTAGCGCCTTTGGCGGGTGTGCTCGCAGACCGCTGGAACCGACGTTGGATCATGATTTTGAGCGACACCGGCGCTGCTGTCCGCACTTTGGTGGTTTTGCTTTTGTTTGCTGCGGGGCGCCTCGAACCATGGCACATCTATCCGTTGACGGCATTGGGTTCAGCTTGCAATACCTTTCAGTCGCCGGCCTACACCGCTTCCACGACGCTGCTTATCCCCAAGAAGCACCTTGGTCGTGCCAGTGGTATGATTCAACTGGGGCCAGCAGTCACCCAGATCATCGCGCCACTGTTGGGAGGGGTGATGGTTATGGTTATTGGTCTCAAGGGAGTTCTCCTGATCGATCTGGCCACTTTCTTTTTCGCCGTGTTTACCCTGCTCATCATCCGGATTCCCCAACCGGAACCCGCTGTCACCGGTCAAGAGGAGGGTAAAAGAGACTCACGATGGCGCGATGTTGTCTACGGTTGGACCTACATCAAGGAGCGCCCCGGGTTGCGGCACTTGTTGCTCTTCTACGCCCTCACTAACTTTACCGGATACATGGTCATCGTGTTGATCAACCCCCTGGTCTTGAGTTTTTCCGACGCCTCGGTGCTGGGTGTTGTTGCATCTGTTGCCGGCTGCGGTATGTTGCTCGGCGCGCTTGCGGCGAGCGTATGGGGTGGCC
>CAYNKW010000173.1:3835-8983 GCA_964397845.1 uncultured Anaerolineae bacterium | reverse complement strand
GTGGGATCCAGGTCACAGACGGTCGCTCTCCCTGTGCAAATCCGCTGCCCGGCACAGACCCTCGGGCAACCCCTGAGGCAACCAGACGGTGAACCGGCTTCCCTCCCCGACCTGGCTCTCCACCTCTACGCACCCGCCGTGCGCCTCCACCAACACCTGGACAAGGTACAGACCGCATCCCAGCCCCTCATGGGCGCGGGAGGAAGACATGTCGGCCTGGTAGAAGCGGTCAAAGATACGGGGCAAATGCTCGGCCGCGATGCCCTCCCCTCGATCGGTCACTGTGATGGCGACCCCGTCGTCCCGGGCCTCGGCCCGAATCTCCACCGCTGCCGCCGGACAGAACTTGAGCGCATTGCCCACCAGATGGCCCACGATCGTTTCCAGATAACGCCGGTCAGCGCACACTGTCAGATCAGGGGGCTCTGGTCCATGAACCACGAGCGCGTCGGCGGCTTCAACGCGCCAGGCGCTGGCCCGGCTGTGCCGCACAAGAAGCTCCGCCACCGAGACCGGCTCCAGAAACAACTGTAGCTCACCACTGTCAAGGGCCATCATGAGCAACAAGTCATTTATCAACCGTTGAAGGCTGCGCGTGCTTTCCAGGGCCCGTGACAGGAAACGGTGTTCCTGTTCCAGGTCGTCTCCAAAAGCGCCCTCCATCGCCAGTTCCAGGGTGCCACGCACGACGGCCACGGGGCTGCGTAGTTCGTGGGTCACGTTAGCCAGAATGTTTTCCTTCAGGGCCTCGACTTCCTGCGCCGCCACGGCGCGGGCACGCGTCACGCGCCGCAACAACGACTCAATCCGTGCTTCCAGCTCCATCAGCTCAAAAGGTTTGACGATATAGTCGTCTGCCCCGGAACGCAGGCCATGTAAACGGTCGTCGAGTTGCCCTTTTGCCGTTAAAAAGATGAACGGCGTGTCGCGATGGCGGGGGTCTTTTTCCAACGCCCGGCGCACGTCGAAACCGTCCATGCCGGGCATCATAATGTCACAGATGATCAGGTCGGCGTGCCAATCGCGCAGCTTTGCCAGGCCCTCCTCACCGCTGGACACGGCCACGACCTCATAGCCAATGTAACGAAGGTATGTGCCCAGAGCCTGGCGCAGGTTTCGCTCATCGTCTATCAACAGAATACGCGCACTCATTCTCTACTCCTCTTCAGCTTTTCCTTCATCGCTGCCACGATCTTTCGCGCCCTGGGCAAACGCACGGTGAAGCAAGTCCCGCTTCCCACCTCACTTACCACCTCGATGGTCCCGCCCAATGCCTCGACGATTTGCCGGGCAATGGCGAGACCCAGACCCACGCCCTCGGCGTTCCACCCAGCTCGCTTAACCTGATAGAACTTTTCAAACACATGCGGCAGATCCGACTTGGAAATACCTTGCCCCGTGTCGCGTACAGCTACCCACACAGAGGCCTCGTCGCTGCCAACTTCCACGGTCACGCGCCCTCCGGGCGGGGTGTATTTGATGGCGTTGTCCAGCAGATTCACCAGCACCTGATTTAGACGTCGAGGGGTGCCCATAACTTTGGGCAGTGCCGGCAGAGGGTGTCCGGTCAATGCAATTTGCCTGTCTGTGGCCAAAGGGAGACAGGCCCGCATCGCCTGTTCAGCCACCTCGCTCAGCGAGACCTCTACCACTGTCCAACTCACTTCGCCCGCCTCCAGACGCCCCATTTCCAAAAGGTCATTCACCAATTGCGCCTGGCGATTCACCTCAGACTCGATGATATCCAAATATTCGCGCACCTCGTCGCCGTCCTGGCTCCCTTCTCTCAGCAAGCCCACCAGTGTTTTGATAGTAGTCAGAGGAGTGCGCAACTCGTGCGATACCTGGCTGATAAAGTCGGACTTCATCTGATCCAGTTCTGCCCAATGGGTGATATCGCGGATCACGTAAACAGATCCCTGCTTCTCGCCGTCCTCACTCGGTAGTGGCGTCGCGCTGACGCTCAGAATCCGGCCTGCCCGCTCCAGCGTGGCCCGCCCCTGGCTACCTGCCGGCGCCGGGCCATTCACTCTGGCCATCGCTCCAACCAGGCCGCTTAGCCCGTCCGGCGCCCGGTCAACAGACCAGCGCTGTCCCATCTGCACGCCCAACATCTCCTGCGCCGCCTGGTTGCACACGACGATGCTGTTCTCAGCGTCCGTCACCACCACGCCGTCGGCCATGCTGGCAACGATAGTCTGGATCAGGTTTCGTTCTTGCAGGACAGCATCATACCGCCGGGCGTTCTCAATAGCCACGGCTGCGTGATCGGCAAAAGAAGTCACCAGCGATTGCTCCCGCTGGCCAAAGGCATCCTCCCACCGATGTTCGAGGGCAATGACTCCCAGGCAACGGTTTTCGTACAAAATGGGAACGCAGAGCAAGGATCCCGAGATCCTCTGCGCCAGACCTTCAAAACCCGCCTCAACCTCCTGCTCCCCCGACAAAAACAGTGGCCGTTTATGCCAGGTAACCCATTCCAAAAGGCCCCGCCACGTCGCGCGCCCCAGGCCGAACCTATCTTCCAACGACTGGCCTCTAAACGCCATCAGCACCGGTGCATCGTCTTCCTCAATACGGAGATAGACGGCCGACATATCGGCGGGCACAATGCGATCCAGTTCTCGCAGCAACTGAGAAAGCACGGTGTCCAACCCGCCCAGCGAGGCCACAGTCCAGGCTGCACGACTGAGGGCCATCAAGTCCCGCGCCTGGCGGCTCGTTTCCTCAAAAAGCAAGGCATTGGCGATGGCCAGGGCTGCCTGCCGGGCGGCCAGCATGGCCCGATGCAGACATTCTTGCTCGACCCACCGGGGGTCGCCCAGCACCATCACTCCCACCACCTTTCCTCCGGTTATGAGAGGCAAGCCGACCAGTTTGCTAAAACCGAGCTGGGCCGCCAACTGCTCACCCACCAGACGACTTGCGACGACATCCTCGACGATCACTGGCTCTCGCCTGGCCACGGTCTCGGCCACCAGCAACAGTTCATCGGGTGTGTCTTCGAGCAGTCGCAAGACCTGCCGCGAAAGCCCAACCGTTGCCCCACGCCCTCCCCGCTCTTGCCGGGCCTCCCACAGCAGGACGAGTCCGCCGGCAGCATCGAGCACGCGGCACAATCCCTCGGCCAGGCCCGGCAGCACCTGATTCAAGCGTGGGATGGCTGTCATGACTTTGTCTATTTCGACCAGGCCGGATAACTCTCTCACCCGTCTCTCCAACCGGTTGTACAGGCGGGCATTGTGCATGGCCGAAGCCGCCTGGTTGGCAAAAATAGCCAACAATTCCAGCTCAAACTCGGTAAAAGTGCGTGGTTCGGTGAAATAAGCCGTGAGGCAACCCACGTTCTGGCCCTGCACAGCGAGAGGCAGATCCACAAAAGATCGAAAGCCCTCGGCGTCGGCGTCGGCAACAAAGTCAGCAAAACGTGGATCGGCAACAATGTCGCTGACCGCAACAACCTCGCCCGTCACGGCGACGTCCGTCCACCACGCGCCTTCAGGCAGGCTTTGCACCGCCTGGACGAAATCGGCACTGAGGCCGAGACTCATCCGCAAGGAGAGCGTCGTGCCAGTGGCATCCAGGTCAAAGATAGCCGACTTTTGGCAGCCAATGACCTGTATCACTGCCGAGACGATGGTGCGCAACACCTCCTCAGGATCAAGAGTCGAGTTGAGTACTATGGAAACAGCCGTGAGAGTGGACAGATCACGGAGCTGGCGGCGCAGTTCCTGTTCCGATACAGCCGATGACGGCGCCATTTTGGATTGTCTAATCCCAGGCCCAGATTCCGATGGAGAAAGGGAGCTAAACCCCTGACTGTGGCTCAGGTTATCTTCCATTTCACATTCCTCCGCCTCCAAGAGCCCCCCAACCCTGCCAACGAACGTACCACACTTATTATTGTACCACATTTATCAGGCAACCGCAAAGAGGTTGCGAGAGAGCGTTACACGGTTGGGACATGGAGTTAGGGGGGCTCGCCCATTGGCGAAACGAGTAACTTGTGCTATAATGGGGCTGGCAACCCGGCTATGAGCGGGGGGGAAAGAGAGGATATCCCCATGCTACAGAACCTTCGTCGAATTCCTTTTTTCAGCGATCTGCCGGACAGTGAACTACGGGCGATTTCGGAACGGCTTCGGCACGAGCGATACCTGAAAGGCCAGGCAGTTTTCTCCGAGGGCGAAGAGGGCGACGCCCTGTACCTTATCGAGTCGGGACAGGTTCAGGTGGTCACTGGACCGCCGCTCGACGAAAAGATCCTGGCCTATCTGGGGCCGGGCAACTTTTTTGGCGAGATGGCCTTGCTGTTGGAAAAGCCTCGCTCGGCGATGGTGCGGGTCGTGATCGACGCGGAGGTATGGGTACTCCGCAAGAACGATCTGGAGGATCTTTTGGAGGATCACCCCATCATCGCCTTGCAGATGAGCCGGGAGTTGAGTCGTCGTTTGGAGGAAACCAGCCGCATGCCCACCCGGGCAGAAGAGTACAACCTCGTCGCCGTCGTCGGTCCCAACACGGGCAGGTTGGCCATGAGTCTGGCCCGGCAGACGGGCCAGCGGGTCGTTCTGTATGATATGGGCGGGCTGTCTCTCACCCGCGTCGAGGAAAAGGCGATTTGCACTGCCAACATCGAAGTGTTGGACAGCCAGTCCACCGATTATCTGCGGCGCGGCGGTCTGGCAGAGACGTTAGGCTATCTGGCCGAGAAATTCGACTGGGTGCTGATGAGTGGCTGCCCACAGAAGCGAGAGATCACGGCCAAAGCCATGGAACTAGCCGATGTCAGTCTGCTGCTGGACTGCAAGCCAGAGCCGTGGATGGTACAATCGTCTCGGGGTAAGCTGTGGCAGAGCGCCACCGACCAACTTTCGCTCGACCGCCTGGCCCGGCGCATCTCGCGGCGCATAGTGGGGCTAGCGCTCTCCAGCGGCGGCGCGCGGGGCATTGCTCACATTGGTGTACTGCGCGTGCTGGAGGAAGCAAACATTCCCATAGACATGATCGCTGGCACCAGCGCCGGGGCGCTTTTTGGCTCCCTGTATGCTGCTGGTCTCGGATTGGATCGAGTGACCGAGTTTGCCCTTGGTCTGAAAAAAAAGTGGCAGCCAAGAGGCGGGTTAGCGGACCTTCAGATCCCTCCCA
>CAYNKW010000173.1:0-3735 GCA_964397845.1 uncultured Anaerolineae bacterium | reverse complement strand
CTTATGGAACGAGAGATCATCAAGACGCGGGTGGGGCCAGTGAGCGTGCTCATTCGCCCGCGCATCGAAACTTTTACGCCGAGGGATTTCGACAAGGCCGCCGCGCTAATCCGCGTGGGTGAGGAGGCCGCACGGGAGGCGCTGCCCAAAATCCAGGCTCTCATAGCCCCTCATCCTCCTTAGCGTTAATTCCCTTTGGCTTCCTGCATCGCCTACTTGACCACGCGGGCTTAGAGAGGAGAAACCAGGGAGAAGGACACTTGAACGAACAGGCTCTTGAAAAGCAACTCATTGCCTTCGAAAAAGAGAACGTCCACCTCCGGCAAGAATATCGCAGCCTCAGCCAGCGTACCATGGCCCTCCAGGTCTTGCAGGAGATGACCCTGAAGCTCACCTCGGAACTAAACATTGAGACCCTTCTCACGAATATCTTGAACTCGGCGATCAAGGTGGTAGGTGCCGTCGCCGGCTCCCTGCTGTTGCTGGACGGGCGCACCGACGAACTGGTTTTCAGAGTTGTCATCGCTGGCGCCGGCGAAACGCTGGAGGGTCAACGTATGCCCAAAGACAAGGGCATCGCTGGCTGGGTGTTGAAGGCGCGCGAACCACTCATCGTAGACGACGTCAGCCAGGATAAGCGCTTCTACAATGGGTACCAGAGCAGGGACTTTAGCACCGAAAGCATCATCTGCGTTCCTCTTAGTGCCCGGGGCAATATTATTGGCGTGCTCCAGCTTCTCAACAAGACCAGTGGCGGGCGATTCAACCAGGCCGACCAGGAATTGTTGATGGCTTTTGCGGCCCAGTCGGCGACGGCCATTCAGAACGCCCAGTTGGTGCAGGCGCTGCGCGAGGAGAAGGACCGCATCGTCGCTCTGGAAGAGGACGTGCGAAAGCGGCTGGCTCGTGACTTACACGACGGTCCCACGCAACTGCTGGCAGCTATCCGAATGGGTTTGCAATTCACCCGCAAGTTGCTGGTTCACGAGCCGGACGAGGTAGACAAGGAACTGGCCGAGTTGATACCGGTCGTCGATCGCGCTCTGAAACAGGTACGCACGCTCCTCTTCGACCTGCGACCGGCCACTCTTGAGACAGAGGGCCTGGCGCCAGCCCTGGAGTTCTACGCTGAGCAACTCCAGGGTACAGAAGGATTCTCCGTGACGGTGGATCCGGGCGGCTTTGATCGGCGGCTGGCAGACCGGGCGGAGAAAGAGATATTTTCTGTGGTGCGAGAAGCCCTGGGTAACATCAAGAAGCACGCTCGAGCCCAAAATGCGTGGATTAGCCTGTCGGTGGATGGCGAGCGGTTGATCGTTACCGTGCGTGACGATGGCAAAGGCTTCGACGCCACGGAAATAGATCCCATCAAAGGACGAGAGGGCAGTCTGGGTTTTATCAACATGCGCGAGCGCGCCCAGATGCTCGGCGGAGAGCTCTCCATCACCTCGGCGCCAGGCCAGGGGACTACCGTCACCCTCAGCGTTCCCCTGGTGAGAAATGGCTCAGAATCGCTCTAAAGCTTGCCATCCCAAAGAGTAAAAAGACACAACGGAAAAACACCATTGTGCCCTCTGATTTCCAGGCTGCTTTTGCCTCCGCGTTCTCAAGACCCAGAGACATCCCTGACGAACACGACGCCATACCACTCTGGCACCGTCACCTCCACCTCAGGGCCTGTCACCTCCATCATATCCCCAGACAACGCCTCATGCCAACAGCCCGGCTGCGGAAAGCCTAGCTTCACCTGACGGGGGCAATGGTCAAAGTTGAGGGCCACGACCACCACGTCGCTGGCCTCGTACCAACGCTTGAAGCACAGCAATTTATGGGCTGCAAAGTCGTTGGGATAGAACTCGACGTTGGCCGTGCGCAGCGCCGGGTGTTCGCGCCGCAGGCGGATGAGCCGCCGGACGAAATCCAGGTGTGCCTGGTTCTTCTCCCGCTCTAACATGCTCCAATCTATGGGGTTAAAGTAAACAGTGCTGGCGCTATCCTCGGCAAACTCCTGCCCGGCCAACAGCATCGGCGTACCTACAGAGATTAAGAGCGCCAGCAGGCCCAGGCGCGCTTTCCGCAGGGCCACGTCGTCCGGCGTAGCATAGTCCTCCGCCACCGACGGATGGGGCTGAATGTGGTAGAAACGGTGATATTTGATGGTGTGAACCGGCCGTGTCGTGCGGTGATTGGCCAGGTACTTGACCGGCCAGCATTCAGCGCCGAAACCCGCTTCCAGGCACTCACCGATAGCGCGATCAACAGGCTCTCGCTCCCATTGCCAACCCTCGGTCAGAACATTGGCCATCACGCCGGGGAACGCCTCGCACCACACGGTGTTAATCTCTGTCTCGTTCATCAGACGAACCGGTGATTTGACAGGATTGGAGCCGGGGACGACGGTGTAGTCGGCTATGAGAATGGCACGGGGATTGACCCGGCGCGCCTCACGGGCCAGCGCGGCGATACCGTGATCGGGGTCAAAGGTAGTCCGCCGGGGATTGCTAGGGTCAAAGTCCAGGCCGCCCACGCCATCGAAGCGCAGACCATCCACACGATACTCCTCCAGCCAGAAGCGCACTATGTCGCGCAGATAAGTCAGGGTGAGATCAGAGTGGCGATCAAAATGCACCGAGGGGTCACCGGCATGCCACGAGTGGCGGAAAAAGGGATTCCAATCGGCCATGAGCCGCCCGTCGGGAGAAAACATAGGCGGGTATATGAGATAGTAGGGATGGTCTTGCCAGCCCTTGTTGAACACCAGGTCTACAATGACGGCGATGCCATGGCGGTGCGCGGCGTCCACCAGGGCCATAAAGTCGTTGGGCGTGCCATAGGTGCGCTCCGGGGCCATAAAGAAAACCGGATTGGTTCCCCAGGCGCTGTTCATAGGGAACTGAGCCACCGGCAACAACTCGATCGCGTTGACGCCGAGAGAGCGCAGATAGGGCAGCCGGTCGGCCACACCGGCAAAGGTGCCGTACACGTCGGCGTGAGGTTCGCGCCGCCCACCGAAATCGCGCACGCAGAGCTCATAGATCACCAGTTCGTCGAGTACCGGTGGTTGCCAGCCATCGTCTTGCCACTGGTACGGCTCGCAGAAGCTCAGGTAAGCATTGGGCCCGTTGTTGTCCCATTGTACCTGGCGAGCGTAGGGATCGCCCACCTGCACCCGATTCACCACGTCGTCAATTTCGACGTAAAACTGGTAGCGCGCAGGCTGGGTCAGCGGGACGGTGATCCACCACAAGCGGTCGCCGTCAAAATACATGGGATGGGCGTGAATATCCCAGCCGTTGAATTCACCGACCACGCTCACGTAGGGCTTGTGAGGGGCAGTGAGAATGAAAGTGACAGCGCCATCCTCTAGCAAATTGATGTGCGCGCCACCGTGATAACGGTTGGCGTCGAAGGGCGGTGCTTTGATCTCTGCCCTGAGGCCCATGGGTTTCCCCCCTGGTTGAGTAGCAAGGCCGTTTTACTGACCGGCCCATCAGCTCCTTCAAGGCATTATACCACCAGCACGCCAGAGGGTCAACCAATCAACCGAATTGACCCGATTCGGTCTTTCTTTACAGCCTACACAAGCAGTTTGACATCCAGGGCAATTGTGGTACACTTTTGCCCGGCGATCCTTTCTGTCACCGGACTCTTTTGCCAGACGCCCAAATCCCATCACGAGTGGCAGTCGTGTGATTTGGTCATGCGCCACATTTGCGCTCAAAAGCCATCCACTAG
>CAYNKW010000172.1:0-9009 GCA_964397845.1 uncultured Anaerolineae bacterium | reverse complement strand
GGTTTCGTCTCCTACAGCAGCAGTTCCAGCATTGACAGTGAGTTGGAGTGCATCATCAAGCGGCCTGGTGACTGCACCGACTTCCATGATGTGCTGGCAGCGGTAGAGCTCCCTGATGCGGATGGCACTACGAATACGGGCTCGGGGCTATGGGATGGCATCCTCGTGCTCTACAACGGCCTGGAGGGAACGTCGGCCGAGAATCCGCTATTCAGGGTGCTAGACCGCCTGCACTACGGCCGCCCCGGCACCAGCAGGTTCATCATTCTGCTGACCGACGGCGTGCCGACCGCAAATCCTGGTTATTGCCCCGATCTCTGGCCCGATGGAGGTCGGGACTATGACTGTGCCGTATACTATGCCGAGAAGGCCAGGGAGCAGGGCATCATCCTCTATACCATTGGCCTGGGCCAGGCCGTTGACGAGCCCTTGCTGATACACATGGCCGATGTCGCCAACGGGGCATACTTTCCGGCGAAGAACAAAGAAGCTCTAGACGGCATTTTCTTGGAGATCCTGAGTCGTATCTATATCCGCCTGGTGGAATGATCGCTGCCACCGGGAGATACCTGGGCCAACGTTCCTCCATGGGATGCCAGCGAGATCTTGCCAAGAGCGGGGTATTTCCCCGCTCTTCTATTGTTCTGTGGTTCCTTTTTGATTGGACTTTGGACAAAGCCGTGGAATCGTTCAGAAACCCGTTTTCTGTGCTTCGGTCTGTCTGTAGAATATCAAAGAACATTCCAAATTGGGTTCAACTCGGTGGCCCAATTGTCAGAAAACGGGTTTCTTGCGGATTGTCAAAAGTCCGGTTTTTGATACTGGCCACAAATATCGTAGCCGCGTTTTCTATATCGCGCGGGGCCTGCGCGTTATGGAAAACGCGGCTACGTAACTATTTTTCTCTTGACAATTGCTATGAGGTAGAGTATTATTATCTCTGTATCGCGCTACTGTGCTGTGGGCTCTCTCTTGACATTTGCCATAAGGTAGGGTATTATTAGGTAGGCGAATGTCACCTGGCACACACGCGCTCGCAAGGAGGAGAGACAATGCAAGCCAGAGGGAGATTCCTCATCATCTTTGGTGTGGTGCTGCTGGCTCTGGTCATCGTGGGGGCAGTGTTGATCTGGGTGTTGGGAGGGCGGGGACGTGCTACCCCCACTGCGCCGCCCTCAGAGACCCCGGGAGCAGAGGCTACCGAAGTCGTCCCTGAGACGAGAGACGTAGTGGTTGCTTTGCAGAACATCGGCGAGGGTGAGATCATACGGCCCGATGCGGTGGGCGAACGACCTGTAGAAGTGGGCGAGCTGCCGGAGCAGCCGTTCATAGATGATGCCGAGGTGGTGGGCAAGCTGGCCCGGCGAGATATCTACCAGGCAGAGGTGTTGGTCGCCGACATGGTCATCGCGGCGGAAGACGTGCAGCGCCTGGGAGAGCGGGCCTCTCTCATCACTCCTTTTGGCCGGATAGACGTGGCCGTTCCCGTGAGCCAGCTCTCGTCGGTGAACTATGCCATCCAACCCGGCGACCGGGTGGACGTCATCGTATGTGGCGCTTTCATAGACGTGGACGTTGATACGCAGATCAAGACGCCCGTTACCTATTTCGGCGGTGAAGACTGCCTGCCGGGCTGCCAGGTGGTGGGCGACCAGGTGCAGCGGACTTTTTGCCAGCTCACCGTAGACGATGCCGTAGTGCTGGGCATAGGCGTGTGGGGCCAGCCGCCGCAGGCGGAAGCTGAAGGGGAGCCGCCAGAAGGAGAGGGTGAGGAAGAAGGAGAAGAGGTACAGCTCCCCCAGGCGTTTGAGTCCATCATCTTGATGGTCAGCCCCCAGGATGCGGTAGTGTTAAAGTATTTCCTCAGGAACGATTACGTCATTGACCTGGCGTTGCGCTCGAGCCAGGACGAGGAGCGGCACGAAACCGAGCAGGTGACGTTGGAATACATCATGACGCGTTTCCGCATATCGCCGCCTACCAAGCTGCCTTATCGCCTGGAACAGATGGAACTGCCTGAGACGATCCTGGCACCACCACCGGCAACGGTTGAGTAAAGGCGGTGCCACGGAAGTTGAAACTGAACCAGCAACCTTGAACGCCCACAGGTTGGCTGGAGATTACTTGTTCTGCAGGAGGTGATGCCATTCATGGCAGAAGAGAAAATCCGCGTGTTGATAGTGGATGACATACCGGAGACGCGCGAGAACCTGCGGAAGCTTCTCTACTTTGAGACGGACATCGAGGTCGTCGCCGCAGCTATCAGCGGCGAAGAGGGGATCAAACTGGCCCAGGAACACCAGCCGGACATCGTGCTGATGGACATCAACATGCCCGGACTGGATGGCATTGCGGCCACCGAGGCCATTACCCAGGAAATCCCCTTCTCGCAGGTCATCATGATGTCCGTCCAGGGCGAGGCGGACTATTTGCGCCGTTCCATGCAGGCTGGTGCCCGCCAGTTCCTCATCAAGCCGTTCAGTAGTGATGAACTGGTCTCCACCATCCGGCAGGTCCATGAATTGGGAGCCCGGCGGCCGATACGCGTTGGGCAGCCGGTGGGACCAGGTGGCGAGGCCGCTGTGGGCGGAGCACCCTCTGAGCGGGGTAAGATCATCGCCGTATTTAGTCCCAAAGGGGGGACAGGGTGCACGGTTGTGGCTGTCAACCTGGCTTTGGCGCTGCAAAGGCTGCAAGAAGGGCAGAACAAGCAAGTGGTGCTGATGGATGCCAGTTTCCAGTTTGGCGATGTGGGCGTCATGATGAACCTGCAAGCATCGCGCAGCATCGCTGATCTGGCCTCGCACATGAAGGAACTGGATCAGGACATGTTCGAAAGCACCTTCATGGCGCATGTCTCTGGGGTCAAGTGCCTGTTGGCTCCCCCTAGCCCAGAAATGGCAGACCTGGTCCTGCCGGACCACATCCCGGCTATCCTGGGCGAATTGAAACGCCATTTCGATTACATCGTTGTGGATACCTGGAGTTTCTTGAACGATTTGGTGCTGAATGTGCTGGACAGCGCCGATCGAATTCTGTTGCTGGCTACTCCCGACATCCCTTCCCTCAAGAACACCAAGTTCTTTTTTGACGTCACAGATGCTTTGGAATATCCCAAGGAAAAGATCCTCCTGGTGCTGAACAAGATAGACCGCACCAGCCGTATCACAGCCAAGGACATCGCCGAAAGCCTCAAGCACGAGGTCAGCGGACAGATCGCCCTGGATGGGCGGAGTGTTGCGCAGTCTGTCAATCGGGGCACGCCGCTCGTTCTGGCGGATCGAAGATCGCCGGTCGCACAAAACATCATAGACCTGGCGCGTTACGTCATTGAGAGCCTGGAAAAGGTTGAGGAAGAGATGGGAGAGGAGAAACGCAGCGCCAGTGTCCGATCGGGACGGAGGAAGGGGCATCTGTTTGGCTGACACCGGTTGAATCAGCCAGTTTTCCAACTTGAAGGAGGTGAATGTTATGTCTCTCTTGAAACGCATTGGACAGACCCAGGTAACTGAGACTCAAGCACCGTCGAGGATGCGCGAATTGCGGGTGCGCCGCCAACCTATGGCGCCGGCCCGCGATGCTTATCACGATATCAAAAGCCGGGTTCAGAACAGGCTCATTGCCGAACTCGATCCTAAAATGGATATCTCGCAGACCGAAGAGGTCCGCGCGACCATTGAGGAACTGTTCGACGCCATTTTGAACGAGGAAAACATAATCCTTAGCCGTGGCGAGCGCCAGCGCCTCTTTGAGCAGATCGTTGCCGAGATCCTGGGCCTGGGCCCGCTGCAGCCTCTGTTGGCTGACCCAACCCTCACCGAAATCATGGTCAACGGGGCCAAGAGTATCTATGTCGAGCGGAACGGCAAGATAGAACCGACGAACCTGACTTTCGAGTCGGACGATCACCTGATGCGCATCATAGACCGCATCGTCGCGCCGTTGGGCCGGCGCATTGACGAAAGTTCTCCCTACGTTGACGCCCGTCTGCCCGATGGCTCCCGTGTCAATGCTGTCATCCCACCCATTTCCCTGGTGGGGCCGGTGCTGACTATTCGTATCTTTGCCAAGGTACCCTTGACTGTGGAAAACATGATCGAGTTTGGCACTCTCACGCCAGAGTCCGTCGAGTTCCTTCGCGCCTGCGTCACTGCCCGGCTCAACACCGTCATCTCTGGCGGTACCGGCTCCGGGAAAACGACGCTGCTGAACGTCCTGTCGAGCTTCATCCCGGCCGATGAGCGGATCGTCACTGTGGAGAACGCCGCCGAATTGCAGTTGAAACAGGAGCATGTGGTCATTTTGGAATCTCGCCCGCCCAATATCGAAGGCAAGGGAGCGATCACCATCCGCGACCTGGTAGTGAACTGCCTGCGGATGCGTCCCGATCGCATTGTAGTGGGGGAGTGTCGCTCCGGTGAGGCGTTGGACATGCTCCAGGCCATGAACACGGGCCACGATGGCTCTCTGACCACGGCGCACTCCAACAGCCCGCGTGACACGCTGGCCCGGCTGGAAACGATGGTGCTCATGGCCGGCATGGATCTGCCGGTGCGGGCGATCCGGGAGCAGATCTCCTCGGCCATCAATCTCATCGTACACGAGGAGCGGTTAAGAGACGGCTCCCGCAAGGTGGTGAGCATCACCGAGGTGCAGGGGATGGAAGGCGATGTCATTGTGATGCAAGACGTTTTCTCCTTCCAACAGACTGGCATCGAGGCTGGCAAAGTGATCGGGCGATTGCGTCCTACCGGCATCCGGCCCAAATTCATGGAGCAAATCGAGCAGGCCAACATCCACCTGCCGCCGAGTATCTTTGGGGTGGGAAGCCGGCGAGGGTATTGATAGAGGCTTTTGGGTTTCCGGTGTGAGAAAGAATCGCCAGGCGACGGAGGCTGAAACGAGTTTTCTACTCCTTGATCAGTCCGGCAGAAGGGAGGTGCCTCAATGAACCCTCTTCTTTTAGTAGGTGTGGGGATTTTTGGCCTTGTGGCCATCGGCAGCCTGACCGCTGGCTTTATCCTCACCAGGCAAGAAGGCGAGATGCGTGACCGTTTTGAGAAGGTCACCACGGTCACAGAGATGGTGGATGACACCAAAGAGAGGAAAAAACCCAGGGAGGAGCGGCTTTTCAACCGCTTTGCCGAGGGGTTGGATAAGAGGCTTTCGCGACGTGGCATTGGTGCCGGCATCTCTGATCAGTTGGCTCAGGCCAACCTGCGCTTGACGGTGACCGAGTACCTCATCATTAACACTTTTAGTGTCGTCGGATCTTTCCTGGTGGGAAACCTGATATTTGGCACGTGGGTGCTGGCCATCTTTGCCGGCATCGCGGGCTTTTTTCTCCCCCGTTTGTACGTCGGCTTTACCAAGCGCGGACGGTTGCACAAGTTCGACGATCAGTTGGGCGATACCATCAATCAGATGGTCAATGGTCTCCGTTCTGGCTACAGTATGTTGCAGGCCATGGAATCGGTGGCCCAAGAGCTTCCTCCGCCTGTCTCTGAAGAGTTTACCCGCGTGATTCAGGAGGTGGGTCTGGGATTGACCGGCGAGCAGGCGCTCAACAACATGCTGCGTCGCATCCCAAGCGATGACCTGGACTTGATGGTTACGGCCATAAACGTCCAGAACGAAGTCGGCGGCAATCTGGCCGAGATCCTGGACATTATCAGCTACACCATTCGGGAGCGGGTTCGCATCAAGGGTGAGATTCGGGTTCTCACAGCTCAGGGGATGATCTCTGGCTATATCATCACTTTCCTGCCTATTGTCCTGTCGCTGGTTCTGTTCCTCATGAATCGGGAATACATAATGCTTATGTTCACCACTCCCTGTGGCCTCGTCATGATTGGTATCGCACTTTTTGGCATCGTTATTGGGTTTATTGCCATTCAGAAAATCGTGCGCATCGAAGTATAAGCTGTAGAGAATGTTAGAAGTAGAGAGGTGAGAGATGTCCACAACGGCGATTCTTGGTGGGCTTCTGTTGCTGGCGGCAGTGGTGATCGGGCTCTATTTGCTCCTCCGCCAACCTGGCGAGGAAGAGCTGCTCCGCCAGCGAATGGTGGAGTACGGAGACCGCGAGGTGCCGGCCACTCTGGAGGAGATCGAGCTTTCTTTGCCCTTCACCCAGCGCGTCCTGGTGCCTATTGTCCAAAGGGGCGCAAGCCTCGTAACCCGCTTAACACCAGCCAACATGCTGGAGACGACGCGCCACAGGCTGGAACTGGGAGGACGTCCGGGGAACCTGGGGGCACCCGAGTTCATAGCCACGCGTTTCATCGCTGCCGCCGTACTGGGGGGGCTAACCTTTTTCCTGTTTCTTAGGGCTTCGGGGCGAGCTGCCAATTATCGCTTTCTGTTTCCCCCTCTTATGGCTGCCTTTGGTTTCTTTATGCCGGTCATCTGGCTGGGCAGCAAGATTCGATCACGGCAGGGCGAAATCGTCAAGGCGCTGCCCGATGCGTTGGACCTGTTGACCATCTGCGTTGAGGCCGGACTTGGCTTTGATATGGCTATGACCAGGCTCGCAGAAAAGTGGGACGATGCACTGGCCCTGGAGTTTGGCCGTGTCATTAGGGAGATCGGACTGGGCAAAATCCGGCGGGAAGCGTTGCGCGCCATGGCCAATCGCATGGACGTGCGGGATGTCAGTACCTTCATCGCTGCTGTTATCCAGGCTGAACAGTTGGGCGTGAGCATGGCCAAGGTCCTGCGTATTCAATCGGACCAGATGCGGCTCCGGCGTCGCCAACGCGCGGAAGAAAAAGCCCACCAGGCGGGGATAAAGATGCTTATCCCAATGGTCTTTTTGATTATCCCGTCCCTGTTCATCATTCTGCTGGGTCCCGCCATTCTAATATTCATGGAATCAGGCATTTTCTAACCACGATGCGGGGGATTCGTGGAGGTTCTGGCCGTAGCGCGAAACATCTGGACTCATTTGCTGGCACTGTTCTTTCCCGAGCGTTGCGTGAGCTGCGGTCAGGCAGGCAGTCCGTTCTGCAGCGAGTGTCAGCGGAAGGTCGAGTTTGTATTGCCCCCGCTCTGTCCTCTTTGTGGCAATCCCTCGTCTAGCGAGCTTTTTTGTCAGCGCTGCCAGCAGTCTGCCCCGGCCATTGACGGTGTTCGGTCGGTAGCCTTTTTTGAGCCCCCCCTGCGTCAGGCCGTGCACGCGCTCAAGTACCGTGGCCTCCGCAGCCTGGCAGCGCCCCTGGCTGGCCTGATGGCCGTCTATTGGCGCCGGGATTCCCTGCCCGCCGGCGTGATCGTGCCGGTGCCCTTGCATCGCAGCCGCCTGCGCGAGCGGGGCTACAACCAGGCCGCCTTGCTGGCCCGGGCGTTGGGTGCAGAGATTGGTTTGCCAGTGCGCGAAGATTGGCTGGTTCGCACCAGGGCCACACTTCCCCAGGTAGAACTGGATGCCTCGGAACGGAAGAAGAATGTGGCTGATGCTTTCCAGTGCCGGAATAGTGACGCTGTGGCTGGCCGCCGGGTGCTGTTGATCGACGACGTTTGCACCACTGGCGCTACGTTGGAGTCTTGCAGTCTGGCCTTGCGTGAGGCCGGTGCTCAATCGGTCTGGGCTTTTACGTTGGCAAGGGCGCGATAGCCCTTGGCAATCCGAGCATTGCCCAGAGCGTTGGTATTCAGCATGTTCGTACCGCTGTAGAGAGTGGTTGAGACTTTCACAGAAAGGAGTTTCCCATGCAGCTCATCATTCAGGGCAAAAACATTGAGGTGACGGATCGATTGCGAGAGTACGTAGAAAAGAAGGTTGGCCGACTGGATCGCTACATGTCGAATGTCACCGAGGCTCGCGTAGAGCTTTCGACAGAGAGCGCTCGCAGCGCGGAGCACCGCCAGGTTGCTCAGTTGACCCTGCGCGCCAGAGGCAAGATCCTGAGAGCCGAGGAGCGAACGGACGACATTTTTTCATCCATTGACACTATGATCAACAAGATCCACCGCCAGATCGCCCGATACAAAGGAAAGCGTCGGGACAGAGGACGGGGCGTCGAGGAATTGCCGTTGCCCGATGAGTTTTACGCCGAGCATGAAGAAGAGGAAGATGAATTGTTCCGCCGCATCGTCCGCATCAAGCGCTTTGACATAGTGCCTATGGACGAGGAGGAGGCGGTCGAACAGATGGAGTTGCTGGGCCACGACTTTTTTGTCTTCTACAACATCAACGACGACGGGATCAATGTCCTGTACCGGCGCAGGGATGGCAACTATGGCCTGATTCAACCGGTGTTGCGCTAGTCCGACGCCGCTGCACGGCAGGGGTGGCGAGCAGTGCAGCCTCGCTACCCCTGTATTTTCTGGGAGCACCAGCGGATGGCACGCATGATGAAAATCATCTTGTTCATTTGCACGGGCAATCTTTGCCGCTCACCCATGGCCGAGGTGTTAATGAATGGACGATTGGCAGGGGCGGGCGTCAGCGGCGTTCGCGCGCGGTCGGCAGGCACCTGGACGGCCGAAGGAGCGCCGCCTCCGGCCCACACAGTGCAGGTGATGGCAGAACGAGGCCTGGATGTCCAGGGCTATCGCGCTCACAATGTCACCGAAGCGGACATGGCAGCCGCCTCGCTGGTGCTGACCATGACCCGTGATCACGTCGAAGCTCTCCGTTTGGACTTTCCTGCCCACGCCGGCAAAGTGCACCTATTGAGCGAGATGGCCGGCCGCCGCTTTGATATCCCTGACCCTTATGGCTCTTCTCTGGCTGCCTATCGCCAGACGGCTGACGTCATTACGGCGATCCTGGAACAGGGCTATGAGCGCATCATGGCCTACGTCGCGCCGGAGCATCCTGGCCGTATCTCTTCAGAAAGTGGGGGTGAGTAGATGTGGCAGGCCCGCATCCGCGAGGGTGAAGCCGATATTGAGGCCGGGCGCACCCTGCGCATTACTGCCGATGACATTGAGACGGCTCTGGAGTGGTTATGAGTTCGCCCGGCGTTAGTTCATCTCTGCCTGCCAACCTGTTCAAGCTTGGCC
>CAYNKW010000171.1:7493-9010 GCA_964397845.1 uncultured Anaerolineae bacterium | reverse complement strand
TGCACGTCGCCGATGGCCTGGAGGGTGTTGGCCTCGCCGAGGCGGTCGCCGACGGCGCGGAAGAGGTCGAGGGCCTCGTGGAGCATCACCTGGGCACGATCTGCTTCTCCCTCCCACAGCAGCGCCGAGGCCATGTTTTGCAGGCTCCCGGCGCGGCTGGGCGGGTCGTCACCCGCAGCCACCAGTGCCCGCTCGTACCATTCGAGGGCCGCCAGCCGCCCTCGTTGCATCTGGGCGACCCGCCCCAGGTTGTTCATCGCCTGAACCTGTTGGCTCCGGTCGCCGGCAGCCTGGGCCAGGGCCAATTGCTGCCCCAGGTGTTCGGCGGCCTCGTCGTGGTGGCCACGGAAGTGGAGCAGGTAGGCGATTTTGCCATGCAGCTCAGCCCGGCCGGCGGGCGGGGCCTCCTCCGCTTCGTACTCCCGCAGCAGGCCGCTGAAAAGGCGCATCTGACGCTCCCAATCGTCGGGACCTTCCAGTCGCACCGGTTGGCCAGCCCAGGCACCCCGCACTTTGGTCAGCACGGCCGGCGACTCGATGGTAAAGTCAAACACCCCGCTCCGCTGCGACCAAAAGTTGGGCGCCTGCCGCACCCCCTCTCGCCAGGCTGGCTG
Organism: uncultured Anaerolineae bacterium; assembly: GCA_964397845.1. Classification (GTDB taxonomy): domain Bacteria; phylum Chloroflexota; class Anaerolineae; order CAYNKW01; family CAYNKW01; genus CAYNKW01. The sequence continues at coordinate 8,396 of CAYNKW010000171.1, read as the reverse complement.
GTTGATCCAGAAAACCAGACCCAGGGGACGGGCGGCCAGGTTCTCGCGCTGCATCTCCAGGTGCTCCCACACGGCGCCATTCGTTTGCTCCAGGTCAAAGAAGAAAACGATGGCCCGCTCCTGCCCGGTGGGAACCTCGTTTAGGTAATCTAGGGGGTTGGGGCGTTGAGGTGACAGGGTAAATCTATAAACTGGCAAGGGGGCCAGCAGTTCGCTCAGCACGCCAGCCACCTCGTCGCGCACGGGCACGGTGTTATAAACGGCAAAGGCCCAGGCACCCCGCTCGGCGTAGCGCATCAGCACGGCCAACTCGGCCAGGTCACGGCGGGCCAGGTGGGCAGGGAGCTGGCCCTGCAGTTTTTTCAGAGTTGCCAGGGTAGAGTCAGGCAGTGAAGCTGGCATAACAAGCTAGGTCTCTTTCTGAGAGGCGCGCTCCAGGACCAGGGGCAGGGCGACGGGATGCACGTCGCACCAGGGGTCTCCGTTGGCGTATTCCAGCAGGGCGCGCGTCTGTAACAAGCGCAGCACGGCCTCGTCACCGCTCAATTGCTTGTCGTGGTGGCGGTCGTACAGCACCGGATAGTCGTCACGGCTCAGTCCAGCGATGAAATTTGCTCGTTCTTCGGTGATGGCCGCCTCTGCGTTTTCAACCGAAATCACCTCCTGGCCGGCGGCCATGGCGTTCACTGCCGATCGCCGGGTGAGTTGGATCAGGGTGCGCATCAGGCCCCCGCTGGCCCGAACGATCCTGTCACGGGCCTCGTCTTCGATGAGGCTATCTACCATGCGGATTGAAAGGGCTTCCCTGAGATGCTCCAGCCCCACCGCGTTGGGGCTGCCGTCGCGATCGGCGACTTTGAAATTGGGCAAGACAAAGGTTTCGGTAAAGTGGTCCCTGATGAG
>CAYNKW010000171.1:3012-7393 GCA_964397845.1 uncultured Anaerolineae bacterium | reverse complement strand
TCGGGGCGCTGCCAGGCGTCGTCGGGCAGGCCGGCCTTGCGGCACAGGTTGAGCAGCGTGGCCTCCAGGTCCCAGCCCTGTTCCACCGGCACCTGGGGCAAAAAGAGAGCGCCGTCCTGCTCGCCCACGCGCATCAGCACGCCGTCGTGCCCGATCTTGATTTCGTCGGACTCGTCGATCTCGTCGGAATCGCCCGACTCGCCGGGGCTCTCGACAGGGCGAATCGGGTGGATCAATGTGATCTCGATCGTCAAGCCCTCCAATTCCTGGGGGGTGATGGGGGGAAAGCGGGAGTCGGCCAGGGCGGCGGCCACGGCTGCGTATTGCACGTTGAGGTAGACCGGCAGGTCGCCGACCAGCCGGCCCAGGCAACCGCGCAGCAGGCCGTCTTTTTCGTAGGTCACGTAGGCGCCCAGCGGCTGCAGCAACGCTGGTTCATCGGTCTGAAACGCCGGGAAGGTCTCGTAGGTGAGGAACTGGGCGGCTGAGCGCCGGGCCAGGGCCAGTAGTTCCTCCTGGGCTCCCGGTGAGAGGGAGATCGGCTCAGCCGGTTCTGCCGGCGTGGGGGGCAGGGCAAAGCTGGCCGGGGCGTTCTCTCCGCTCTGATCCTGCCACAGGGCCACTGCACCATAGCCCACTACCCCCTCCCGATCGCCGATGGGCACATCGCCCGAGTTGGCGTAGTGAAGCACGGCCGCCCGGTTCGCGCCCATCTGCCGGGCGGCGATCATGGCCGTCAACACGGCCCCCTGGCTGCACATGGTCAGCGGCTCGTGGGCGATGCCCAGTTCGGTGCAGCGGCGGGATGAGTCAACCACGGCCTGCGGATCCAGAGAGACGATGGCCTGTAGGGCGACCTCGTCAATTTGCCGCGCCTCGGCGTAGGGATGATAGTGAGAGAGGTCGGTGCTGGCGACGATCAGCGCCGGCCGCTCGTCAAAGGCCGCCACCAGTGCGTTTGCCAGGAGGTGGGCGTTTTCCAGCGAAGGCTGGCGGATCACCAGCGGCACGATCCGCACGCCGGGGCACACAGCCTGGATGAAGGGCAACTGGTTCTCCACCGGATGCTCATTCTGAAAGGCGGCCCGGTCGAACGCGATGCGGGGGTCGGCAGCAACGAGGGCCTGGGCAACGGCTTTGTCCACCGCGATCGATCCCAGCGGTGTCTCAAAGGCACCGGCCGCCCACACTGCGATCTCGGCCGAGCCGTTGCCGGTGTGGGTATCGCCGATGACTGCCAGGACTTTGACAGGCCCAGTCGAACCGATGTGATCGGCGCCGCAAGCCTCTTGCAGCGCCCGGAAAGAGTAGCCCGCCACCGCCCCGGAATAGGTGTAGCCGGCGTGAGGTACGATCACGGCCAGCAGCCGGCCGGGGAGCGGGTCCACCCCGGCCTGGCTCACATAGGCGTCCACGGCGGCCTGCAGTTTGGCAGGATCGGCAGGATACCACCTTCCGGCACCCTCGGCCTGGTGCACGTCGCCTGGCTTGAACGTGGGGGTGGGCGTGGGCAATGCGGTAAAGGAGGGCATGGGCAACACGGCCGTTTCGCCCGTGGGCGTTGCCGTCAGTTCAGCCTGCCCTGCGCCGGGTCGAAGGGTGGCTCTGCACGCCGTCACCGCCAGCAGGATCAGCAGCCAAACGAACCAGCGTATCGTTCTTTCTGGAGGGGCATCAGGCCGCACTCCTTTGTGCCAGATTTCCTGGTGTACCGGTGACTTTTGCAACATCAACGATTTTCCCTCAGTCTTTATCGCCACACCCCTGCGACTGGCGTCTGGCAATAGCCGCACCTGCCGTCCACGACGTTCATCGCCACCGTCGCCATACCCGAGCGCTGGACGATCATCTGGCCGCAGTTGGGGCAATAGGTGTGGTTGCCCTCGTGGCCGGGCACGTTCCCCAGGTAGGCGTAGTGCAAGCCGACGTCCAGTGCCGTCTGCCGCGCTGCCTCCAGCGTCTCTATCGGCGTGGCGGGCAGGTTCATCAGTTGGTAGTCGGGACGGAAGCGGCTGAAGTGAAGCGGCACCTCGGGGCCGAGGGTCTCCATCACCCATTCGGCCAGGGCGCGCAGCTCCGCCAGGTCGTCGTTCAGCGTGGGCACCACCAGGTTGACGATCTCTAAATGCACGCCCATCTCGTGGATGATGCGGATCGTCTCCAGCACCGGCTCCAGCGTGCCGCTGCACACCTGGCGGTAAAAGTCTTCGTTGTAGCCCTTCAGGTCGATCTTGATGGCGTCCACGGCCCGGCAGAGCTCGCGCAGCGGCTCCGGGTTGATGTAGCCGGCCGAGATGACCGCGTTGCGCAGCCTGGCACGGCGGGCCAGGCGAGCCGTGTCCAGCATGTATTCGTAAAAAACGATCGGTTCGGAGTAGGTGTAAGCGATTGTCGGCGCGCCGCTCTGGGCGGTGGAAGCCACGACCGCCTCCGGTGGGGCGTCGTAGCTTTGGATCTCCTCGGGCGGGTACTGGGAGATAGTATAGTTCTGGCAGTATTGGCATCTCAGGTTGCAACCCGCCGTGGCCAGCGAAAAGGCCATCGTGCCGGGCAGAAAATGGTAGAAGGGCTTTTTCTCGATGGGGTCCACGTGGACGGTACAGGGGTTGCCGTAGACGAAAGTGTAGAGTTTGCCGCCCCGATTTTCGCGCACGCGGCAGGTGCCCCGCTCCCCTTCGGCCAGTACGCAGCGATGGGGACAGAGCCCGCAACGGACGTAGCGTCCCTGGTGCGGCACGTGGCAGTAGAGCGCACGCGATGGCTCGGCCGGGGCGTGGCACGACGTGCAGTCGAGCCCACTATCTATGCTGGTGTAATACATTGCCTCGCGGGTGTGGTCGGGCAGCGACGGCTGCGCTTCGATCGGCGTCCCATCCCCGCCCCACTGCCAGTCGGCCCATAGTGCGCCGCCGCCCAGGGCGCACAGTCCCGCGCCGGCAATGCCTTTGAGGAACGTCCGACGGGTGATCCTTTGCACTGGATTAACTTTCAACCTTTGCCATAGTTCGCCTCCCCACTAATACCTGTCGTAGTGGATCTTGCTCTCGTCGTACTTGGTGTGGGGCGGTTTCGATTCGGCAGGATGGCCCACCGGCACCAGGCAGAGGACGCGCAGCCCGCGAGGAATGCCCAGTACGTTCCTCACGTGCTCCTCGTATCGTGGCTGCGGATACACCATCACCCACACCGCCCCCAGGTCGAGCCCGGCCGCCGCCAGGAGCAAGTTCTCCGTTGCCGCGCTCGCATCTTCCACCCAGTGGTCGGAGCGCCGCCCATGGCTGCAGACGACGAACACCACCGGCGCGCCGGCACACATCTGACTCCAGGGGTGGGTCTGCGCCAGCCGCTGGCGAAGGCCCTCCTCACGCACTACGACGAACTCCCAGGGCTGAATGTTGTCCGCCGACGGCGCGGCCATAGCCGCCTCCAGCAGTGTCTTGACGTCCGCATCGGAGACGGGCTCGCCGGTGTACCGGCGAATGCTCCGTCGCTTCTTGATCAGTTCCAGCATCGTTTCCTCCTCTCAGCGTCACTGTTCCCCGATTGAGCCTATCCCACGACCAGACGCCAGCTTTGCCGGCGACGGCAATGCGGTAGCCGTGAACCTCGAATGGCAAACTCGCGTAGGCATAGTAGTCAGCCGCGCTACTCCAGCACAGCCAGTGCCTCGGCCGGCGTCAGCGTCTCCACCACGGGAGCCGTCCTCTCTCGCTGCTGCTCATCCCAGGTGATCAGGGGCACGCCTTCCCGCCTCGCCAGGGCCGCATAGATTGCATCGCAACCACGCAGGCGGCACTCGGCAGCCAACTGGGCCGCAAGTTCACTCAGTACCCGATTCACGGCAATGAAGCGATGGCCCGGTAGCGTCCGCAGATGAGCAGCGGCACGATAGGCGAATTCCGTGTCATCCAGACCGCGCGCCAAGGCAGCCGCCACCTCCGGCAACAAGATCTCGGGGCACAGCACGGGCAGTCTTTGGGCTGCCATGGCCTCAAACAAGCATGTGCTTTCGGCGTGCTGCGCTTCTTCCCGTCGCATGCGGCTCACGTATACGCTGGCGTCAATGACAAACATCGCCTCACCGCCGTACCTCGTCCAAGAGTTCGACCGCCGACTTGTCTGACCGCCATTGAGCGCTGATCTCCTGGCTCAGCCGTTCGAGTTCCTGCCACGCCTGCTCGTCACCCTGTTCGTCGGCAATAGGAAGGAGGCGGGCCACCGGTCGTCCCCGGTAGGTGATGACGTATTCGACTCGTTCTTCCCGCACCGCTCGGACGATCTCGCTGGTGTGGTTCTTCAGTTCACGGACTCCAACCTCTGCCATCGCCGTTCCACCTTTCGGAAATGTGGCCACACATTGTAGCTACATTATATCACCGCC
>CAYNKW010000171.1:0-2912 GCA_964397845.1 uncultured Anaerolineae bacterium | reverse complement strand
CCGTTCCACCTTTCGGAAATGTGGCCACACATTGTAGCTACATTATATCACCGCCAGAGATAGCTGTCAAGCAGCGGTTGACTGGCCCAGGGTCATAGTTAGTAACGGCTTGGGCCAGGTCGGCGTGCTATCGTTACTACCTGGGCAAAACTGTGCAATCCAACAAAATTGTGGTAAAATAAGAACAGTGCAGTCTGATTTGCCCGGCAGGGGCCGGATACAGCCCGGCTAGGCTCATCATAATAAGGGGGATGTGTCATGGAGCTAACCGGCAATGGCAATTTCATCTCGTCACGGCGGCCGGCCGACCTGCCTCCTTTTGCCGGGCCATCATTGCAGGTCTGAAAGACTAGGCGTGCGTCGCGCCTGCTGCTGCAACCAGTCTGGTGTCAAGGCTGGCACTGGGAGAAAAGGGTGGTGTAGCATGAACGAAGACTCATTCACAGTCAAGTTCCGGGGAGTGCGGGGGGGGTATCCTATGCCGGGGCCGACGACGGTAAAATTCGGCGGCAATACTACGTGCTTTGAGATAAGGGTGGCAGACCACATCATCATTGTGGACGCAGGCACAGGTATTATCAGTCTGGGTCAGGAAATGATGGCCCACCACCGCGCCACGGGCGAGCCGATGCATGCGACGATTCTCATCACCCACACGCATCACGACCATACCCAGGGTTTTCCCTTCTTTTTGCCGACCCGCCACGCCAGTGGCACGTTCTACATCTTTGGCCCCAAGCTGTTGGAAGAAGATCTGCAGGAAGTGCTGGCCCGGGCGATGGCGCCGCCAGTCTTTCCGCTGGAGCTGGAAGAACTGAACAGCCAGCGTCGAATCCAGCACATTCGCCAGGGCGATTTGATCGTGTTGGCGAATCCCAATGCGCCGCCGCAACTCCTGGGGCTGCGAGATGACCGAGGGCAAGTACCAGCGGATGCTGTGGCGGTCAGGGTTCACCGCAGCCTGGCTCATCCCAGCGGAGGCGTGCTGATGTTTCGCATCGGCCACCGCGAGCGCAGCGTCGTCGTCGCCACAGATACCGAAGGCTACGTCGGCGTGGACCAGCAGTTGATGTGGTTTGCCAAAGGGACGGATCTTCTCATTCACGATGCCGAGTACGACGAGGACGAGTACGTCGACCAGAGCTTGATCCGCCAGGGGTGGGGGCATAGCACCTGGCGCATGGCGACCGACGTGGCCCTGGCCACTGGCGCAAAGCGGCTGGCTCTCGTCCATCACAACACCGACCACGACGATGCTTTTCTCGAAGCGATGGAACGCAAGGCCCAGGCCGTCTTTCCCGCCACGTTCATTGCCCGCGAAGGCATGACAGTCGAGTTATGATGGACCAATTACTGCCATGAGACCCTTTGACCTGTTGATTGCCAAAACCCTGGACGAAGCGCTGGCCCTGCTGGCCGATCCGGGCGGTTGGCCCATCGCTGGCGGCACTGACTTGATCCCGCTTATGCAGGCAGACAAGTTGCGCCCGAAACGGGTGATCGACCTGAGCCGCCTGTCAGCGTTGCGAGGCATCCACCACGATGGCGACGGCTATGTCCGCATCGGTGCTCTGACTACCCACGCCCAACTGGAAACGTCGGCGCTGCTCTGGGGGCGAGCCACGGTGTTGGCCCAGGCAGCCCGCAGCGTGGGCGGTGTCCAGACCCGCCAGCGAGGCACCGTCGGCGGCAACCTGGTGAACGCTTCTCCGGCCGCCTATGTGGCCCTGGCCCTGCTGGCGCTGGAAGCGCAGGTCACGCTCCGCAGTCTGCGCGGCACGCGGCAACTCCCTCTGGATGAGTTCCTCACCGGTCCCGGACAGACCGCCCGCCGTGACGACGAGTTGGTCACCGAGGTCGTCTTTGCCTTGCCCGGCCCGGCGTCGGGCAGCGCTTTCCACAAGCTGGGTAAGCGGTCGGCCATGATCATTGCCCTGGTGAGCGTCGCTGCCGTGCTGGTCCTGGAAGACGGCCTGATCCGCGACAGCCGTATCGCCCTCGGCTCGGTCGCGCCGACGGTCATCCGCGCACCCCAGGCCGAAGCGCTGTTGCGCGGCCAGCCGCCCGGCGAGCAACTGTTCCGCGAGGCAGGGGAAACCGCCCGGCAGGAAGCCCGTCCCATTGACGACTTTCGGGCCGGCGCCGAATACCGTCGCCGGATGGTCGCCGTACTCACCCGGCGGGCGTTAGAGGAGGCGTATGCTTCAGCAGGAGATCCAGCAAACCATCCAAAGCGAAAGCTATAGGTAAATGGGAGGAAGCGTCGACCACAAGTACAGGACAAACATTGGCTCTTTTGCGAGGGGCTATAGAGAACGAGTTGGAATGAGCACTCACGTCATCATGATGAGGGTCAACGGAAAACCGGTAAGCCTGAAAGTTGCCGGGCACCACACGTTGCTACAAGTACTGCGCGATCAACTGGGCCTGACCGGCACCAAAGATGGTTGCAGCGAGGGGGACTGCGGTGCCTGCACCGTGGTCATGAACGGCGTGCCGGTCAATTCCTGTCTGGTGTTGGCTGCCCAGGCCGATGGCGCTGAAATCGTCACCATTGAGGGGCTGGGCGCACCGGAGGCGATGCATCCCCTGCAAGCTGCCTTCGTCGAAGAGGGGGGAACGCAGTGCGGTTATTGCACGCCGGGCTTTATCATGTCGGCGGCGGCGCTGCTAAACGAGAATCCTTCTCCCACGGAGGAGGAGATCCGCCGGGCGCTGGCGGGCAACATCTGTCGTTGCACCGGCTACACCAAGATCATCGCCGCCGTGCAGCGCGCTGCCGAGGAACTGGCTCAGAAGGCCGAGTAGAAGGTCTGAGCTTGCTCCCAACCTTCAACAGAAACCGGGTTTGGGGGCGTGGCCGCCGCTGGCCCGCGCTACTTTGGCTTTGAGGTTGACTATGTTCCCATCGA
>CAYNKW010000170.1:1847-9023 GCA_964397845.1 uncultured Anaerolineae bacterium | reverse complement strand
GCTATATAGATTATACTACATAATCGCGCCTTTGGCAATAGGTTAGCAATAGTACAGCGTTACTTTCCCAATCGGCCTACCCCATGTCCTTGGGCCATGGGACCAAGGGCTCAGGATGCTCTGTCTCTCTCTCCTGGTAGGCCTTTGTCGTCGCCTTCCCAGCCGATGATCCAGACGCATAGCCCGGCCAGCAGGATTGTGCTGACGATGAGCGCCACCCACTGCCCGGCCAGCAAGCCCACGTCTTTGGCCGCCCAGACCAGGATGGCGACCATGCCGGCGGCCAACACCAGCCAGGCTAGCAGGCGGGGATGATCGGCAAAAAAGCTCTTGATTCCTGACATGGCTTCTCCTACTCTCCCTATAATGGATCCAACCTGATCTTGTCGGAAAGCTGTTTGACCATCATGACCACGTTGTCACTGAAATGCTCCTCGGCTACCTCTTGCCAGAAGGGATGTAGGCCCTCCAACTCCCGGGGCAGGTATCCCTTGTCCAGCAAGAGTGTAAACTGTTCCTCGGCTGCGTTCTGATCCAGGAAAAAGATGACCGCTTCGCAGGCCAACTCGCCAGCCGCTTTTTCCACTTCTTCTACCAGGGGTGAGGCCAATTCGTTGAGGAGTCTGGTCGGATAGACGTAGAAATCATCCACCAGTGTCACCAGGTTCTCCGTTTGCCAGCCCGCCGCAGCCGCACCCTGGCGAGAGACGGCAATGCGGTAGCCTTTTTGCAGAACCCGCTCTTGCACCTCCTCCTGGCTGAGTGGCGGCTGTCCCTTTCGGGCAGCGTTGATCAATCCCGTGATGGCGGGCACGTCTTCCAGCTTGGCCCGTCTGATGACGATCTTTAACTCGCTCATCGGTGCTCTCTTCCTTCCCCGGCGCTCTTGAAATCAACTGGAAATTGGCGAATTCTCAATTCTGGTCGAAATCAACCACAGGTTCAAGAGTTTTTAGTTACTTTCGGCCAAATCTGTGAGAATCGGAGTGAATCTGTGGTCAAAACTCACGGAATCGCCTCCCAGGCAGCGAGGACCTGGCGGCGCGTGTCTTCCAGCGTGCCGCTGGTGTCAATGACCACATCGGCCAGGGCTACCTTCTCCGCCTGGGGCGGCTGGGCTGCGACACGGAGCCGGGCCCCGGCCTCACTCAAGCCCCGCAGCGAGGTCAGCCGGGTGATCTGTATCTCTGCCGGGCAGGTGGTGACCCACAGCGCGTGATAGGCACGGTGCATCCCCGCTTCGATGAGTTTGATGGCCTCGACGACGACCACATGCTCGGTTGCCGTGGCAATGGCCTCGCTCACGACCAGACCGACGGCCGGGTGGACGATGGCCTCCAACCGGCATAGTGCGGCCGGGTCGGCAAAGGTGATTCCGCCCAGGCGTCGCCGGTCAATCTCGCCGTGAGGAGCCAGGATGGCCGGGCCGAAGGCATCCACCACTGCCTGCCAGGTGGGCGTGCCGTGGCGCATCACGCTGTGGGTTACCCGGTCGGCGTCAATAGTATGCGCCCCCAGTTCCGCCAGCATCCGGGCGACGGCGCTCTTGCCAGTGGCAATGTTGCCCGTCAGTCCGACAAGATACCTGTCCATGCGTCACTGTCCGCCGCCCGCTCTGCTATGCACGCTTCAACAGCTTCGGTGATGGTCTCCCATTCGGCCATCAGTTGTTCCAACGCTTGCTCTGCCTGATCGTATTCTACCCCCAATTCGCGCACTCTGTCAAGCTGTTGCGCCGCGCTGGCCGAGGCCAACGCATCGGTCAGTGTTGCCAGCCGGTTCTCCAGGCTAGCGATTTCCGTCTCCAGTTCGCTGGTCCGGCGGGCACGACGTTCTTGCTCCCGCCGTGCTTCTCGTTCTTTTCGTATTTCTCGTTCAGCAGGTTGTCGTCGCTTATGACGTTGGGTTGATTCCAGTTGGCCGACGGCCCGCTGTCGTTGCTTCTCTTGCAGGTATTCGTCATAGTTTCCCCGGTACACTCGCAGTTGACCATCCTCCAACTCCCAAATCTGCGTCGCCAGAGCCCGGATGAGGTAGCGGTCGTGGCTCACGAGCAGGATCGTGCCGTTGAATTCGGCCAACACGCTCTCCAGGATCTCTTGCGAAGCAATGTCCAGGTGGTTGGTCGGCTCATCCAGGACGAGAAAGTTGGCCTCTTGTAGGGTGAGCCGGGCCAGGGCCACGCGGCTCTGCTCGCCGCCGGAAAGGTCACCTAGCCTCTTGAAGACGTCGTCGCCGCTGAAGAGAAAGCGTCCCAGGTAGTCGCGCGCTTCCGCGATCTTGATGTTTTTGACGTCCAGCACGATGTCCAGCACGGCCTGATCCGGGTCCAGGTCGGCGTGGACCTGGGTGAGATAACCCACCACCACGCTGTCCCCGATCCGCGCGCTGCCGGCCAGGGAAGGCAACTGCCCGAGGATGGTCTCGAGAAACGTCGTCTTGCCCGAGCCGTTGGGGCCGATGAGGGCGGCGCGCTCCAGTCGCCGGAGTTCCAGATCGGGCATGGAAAAAAGTGCCACTTTCTGGCCGGTGCTGCTCTGTCCCACTGCATAGCCCACACGCAGATCCTGGGTGCGCAGGACGATGTCGCCGCTGCGTCGTCCGGCGCTCATTTTCACGCGGATGCGCCGCGCCTCGCGAGGGCGCTCCAGCCGCTCCATTCGCGCCAATCGCTTGCGGCGACCTTGCGCATCGCGGGTGCGTTGACCAGCGATGTAGCGCTGGATGAAGGCTTCGGTTCTGGTGATGTACTCTTGCTGTGTCTCGTACTCGACGCTGCGGCGGGCCATGCGCTCGGCGCGCAGTTGCACGTATTTGCCATAGTTCCCCGGGTACGTTTCCAACCGCCCATAAGCCAGGTGCCACACACGGTTGACGACCTTGTCCAGGAAATAGCGGTCGTGGGCCACCACGACGAGGCTGCCGGGCCAGGCGATGAGGTATTCCTCCAGCCACTCCAGGGCCACCAGGTCCAGATGATTGGTGGGTTCATCCAGCAGCAGCAGCTCGGCCTCCTCCAAGAGCAGGCGGGCCAGGAGAGCACGGGTCTGCTGGCCGCCGCTGAGCGCCTCCAGCGGCAAATGGAAGGCTTTCCGTGCAAAGCCTAACCCGCTCAGAACCCGCTGGATGCGCACCTGGTATTCGTAACCGCCGGCCATCTCGAAGGCGGTGAGAAGCTGATCGTAGCGGGCCATCGCCGCCTCCCGGCGCGCCGGGTCGGCCATGGCTTCTTCCAGGCGGCGGAGCTCTTTTTGCTGGGCCAGTAACTTCTCAAAGACCGAGAGCATCTCGGCCCAGAGGGTGCGCTGGCTGGTGAGGCCGCCAGTCTGTGGCAGGTAGCCGATGCGCAGACCTTTCATGCGGTGGACAGCGCCTTCGGTGGGCGTTTCCAGGCCGGCCATGATGCGGAGCAGAGTGGTTTTGCCTTCGCCATTGGGGCCCACCAGGGCTATCTTGTCGCCGTGGGCCACCTGGAACGAGATGCCGGCAAAGACATCCTGCGCGCCGTATGATTTTGCCAGGTTGTGACCAGAGATGACGGACATGGACTTTTTTTCTCCTGGGGTAACTACTCAGGCTCCTGCCGGATTGCCAAATCCAAGCCGAGCAGGCTGAGTAGTTACCTCCTGGGGTAGAACGGGGCCAATTATACCACCTAATGAAATAATTCTCAATTCTCAGTTCCCGATTGTCAATGCCCAAAGCGATGCAAGATTTTTGCGCTCGATATTAAAATCTCTTAGGTTGATATTGAAAATCACAAATTGGGTCTTGACAAAATTTGCAGTTTGTGGTATAATTTTATCAATTAGTTAAAAATCTTTATAAGCATCAAAGATTTTCTCGCATCACAAGCAGAATTTCAAGAGCGTAACCAAGGAGGTGATCAATGTATCCTGTACCGGGTCAGTGTCCGGTTTGCCACGAGGCGCTGGAAGTGACGCGGGTGTATTGCCGGCACTGCGATACGGTTGTGGAAGGACATTTCTCTCTGGGGAGGTTTCATCGCCTCACGGCGGAGCAGTTGCAGTTTGCCGAGACCTTTGTCCGCTGTGGGGGCAAGATCACGAGAGTGGAAGAAGAGATGGGGCTCTCTTATCCCACCGTGCGAGGGCGGTTGAACGACCTCATTCGCGCGTTGGGCTACGACGTGGAGCCCCAGCCGGCGGGTATCTCACCCGAAGAACGGCAGGGCATCCTGGAAGACCTGGCTGAGGGCAAACTTTCTTCCGAGGAAGCCCTGGAATTATTGAAAGGATGACAAGTCAAAAGGAGGCAAATATGCCAGCATCAGTGAAGGAAGAACGTGCACAGGTTCTCAAAATGGTCAGCGAAGGGAAAATCTCGGCGGAAGAAGGCGCGCGGCTTTTGGCAGCCGTCAAGCCGCCAGAGCGGCAGAGATCCCCGGCAAGGACAAATGACGCCTTTCGGGGGCGCTGGTTGCGCGTGCGGGTGCTTAACATGGCAACCGGCAAGCCCAAGGTCAACGTCAACCTTCCAATGGGATTGGTCAGTATGGGCCTCAGGTTCGGTGCTCAGTTCGCGCCCGGGTTGGCAGATTTCGACATGGACGAGTTGATGGCTGCCATAGAGGAAGGCGCGCAGGGCAAGATCCTCGAAGTGGAAGACGCAGAGGACGGCGAACGAGTGGAGATTTTCATCGAATAGCCGGGTAGACGCCTCCAGGAGGTGACAATGTATCAGCAGAGAATTTCGACCTCGGAATCGCCCCGCGTAGAAGTGACCGCCTGCCAGGGAGACCTGGCGGTGGCAACGTGGGATAATTCCGAGGTGTTGATTGAGGTTGACAGCGAAGAGGTGCTGACCGTTGAAGAGCGGGAGGACGCGGTGGCACTGGCCGCCAACAGCGATTGCAGCCTGACCGTGCCAGCCAGCGCCTCCCTGGTTGTCGTCCAGGCGCAGGGCGACCTCTCTGTGCAGGGAGTGAGTGGAGCCGTGGAAGTGACCACTGTTCAGGGAGGCGCTCGGTTCGAGGGTGGCACGGGGAGGGTATCGTTGGGCAGCGGCCAGGGCGATCTGGCTGTAGAGGACTGGACTGGCCCTCTCGACGTTGGAACGGTGCAGGGCGATGCCGAGGTGCGGCGGGTGAACGGGCCTGTAGACCTCGGCACGGTGAACGGCGATCTGTCGGCGGAAAGGATTAACGGCTCACTGTCGGCGCAGTCAGTGGCGGGCGATGCCTATCTGCGCCGGCTGAATGGCACACTTTCTATGAGCGACGTTGGCGGGGATCTGGTTGCGCGCAACCTGTTGGGAGGCGCCGATGTGGCCCAAGCGGGCGGCGATGTTTCGCTCAAGACGGTCTTTGCCGGGCCGCAAACTTACCGCATTGAGGCGCGCGGCAACGTGGCCGTCAAGGCATTTCCGGGTAGCAACGCGACGTTTACCCTCCAGGCGGCTGCAGGGCGGGTGCGGGCCAAAGGGCTCAGCGGCGAGATGACAGACGATCAGTGGCGAGGCGTCATCGGAGATGGGGAAACCCAGGTCACGCTGACCTCCTCGCACGGCAACGTTACGCTCAAGGCAGTGGACGAAACCGAAAAAGAACGCGCTGCTTTTGCTTTTGCGGCCGAGTTTGGTGAGGCAGGGGCCCCGGCTGGGCTGGCTGCGGAAGAGTTGGCCCAGCGCATACGGCAGCGTGTAGCTGACAAGTTGAGCAGGATTGACTTTGAGGCCATTGCCCGCCACGAAGCAGAACGCGCCAGCCGCCAGGCGGAACGAGAGGCAGCCAGGGCACAACGCATGGCGGAGAAAGCGGTGGAGAAAGCGCAGCGTCAGGCGGAGCGGGCACGGAGGAAAGCTGAGAAAAAGAGATGGCGCATCGAGTGGGATGCAGAACGCGCCAGGCGGCACGCAGCAGCGGGGCGGAGGAGCCAGGCAGCCAGCGAGGAGGAGCGCACGGTCGTACTCAAGATGCTGGCCGAGGGCAAGATCTCCGCTGAGGAGGCCGAGACCCTCTTGCAAGCACTTGAAAGTTGAGTGTCCAGGTAAATGGAGAAAGGAGATATCGATGAAAGAACAGACAGAGGCCGGGCAGGCCCAGGAAACAAAGCGTTTCGGCGATACTTTCGAGCAGTTTGGCGAGCAGATGGCCGCCTGGGGCGATGAGTTTGGGCGTCACATGGAGGCCTGGGCCGGAGAATTCGAGCAGCGCATGCAAGTCTGGGGCAAAGAGTTCGGGCCTCGTATGGAGGCCTGGGCCGAGGAGTTATCCGAGCGTATGGAGCAGTTGGGCAGGCGTGTTGGGGGATGGTTCGAGGGGGAGGTCGCTTCTTCTGTCAGTGCCGAGAGCCTGCGAGAAGAACGTCTCTCTATCCTCGGCATGGTACGGGAGGGCAAGGTCAGCGTTGCCGAGGCAGAGAAACTGTTACGGGCGCTCGGCGAGTAGCTGAACCCCCGAAGAAACAGCCTGGAAACTGAAACCAGGCAACCCGAAGCTCAAAGGAGACACGACCGATGCATGAAGAACGAAAAGAAATCTTGGAAATGTTGTCCGAAGGCAAGATTACGGCCGAGGAAGCCGAACGGCTGCTCAAGGCCCTTCCTGGAAAGCGGCCAGGCCGGGGGCGTTGGCCTGGGCTTGACTGGATCGCTTCCTTGTTTGGTGCGGGCGCGGAATACTCGGAACAGCAGGACTGGACGCTTGACGCCGCCGGTGTCTCGTTGATCAAGACCCAAACGGACAATGGCTCCATCTTGCTCCGTGGTTCGGATCAAGATCAGGTGACGGTTCACGCCTGGAAAAAAGTCCGTGCGCCCAGCGAAACGGCGGCGGAAGAATTTGCCCAGCAGGTCCAAGTTCACGTTGAACGAAACGAAAACGAGATTCACATCTATAAGGAGCACCCCAGGCCTCCGATTGGCACCAGCGTTGCTGTGCGCTACGAAATATCGAGCCCTCGCGCCATTGACGCGAACCTCCGCACGGCCAACGGTTCGATCAAAGTTCACGAGATCGACGGCGCGGTCGAGGCGGTGAGTTCCAACGGCGCTATCGAGTTGCAGGGCGGGGCAGGCAACGTGAATCTCCGCACCTCCAACGGCGCGGTTCAATTGCAGGACGCCACGGGACACATTCACGCGGAAACGTCCAACGGCAGGATTGCCGCATCGGTGGGCCAGTTGGAAGAGGGAATCTTTACCACCACCAATGGC
>CAYNKW010000170.1:0-1747 GCA_964397845.1 uncultured Anaerolineae bacterium | reverse complement strand
TGACACTCCCCGCAGATTTTTCCGGGCAACTTGATGCCAGAACCTCCCATGGGCGCGTGCACTCCGAGTTGCCGGTCTCGGGAGTCGAAGGGGCGCGAAAAAACCACCTCGTTGGGCAAATCGGCGAGGGTGGCGAGACGACGATCGAGCTGCGCACCTTGAATGGCAGCATCCACGTGAAGGCACAGTAGTCATACCATTACAACTGGACTTTGGCCATTTGGGAGAGTGAGCATCCCCAGATGCGAACGGGGCTGCAAGGTACGGCACATGGACGTGTCTCACTCCGCAACATACCGGGATACCGCGAAATTGGCCAAAGTCCAGTGGGCATTATGGTGCCTGCTGGATACGCTGTTTTTAAGGTCGTTGAACGCCGTTGTAGAGCACTCGGCACGCCAGGCTTCCACTGAAAAGCCTTTGAAACGGAAGGAGAGTTGGGCGTGACAAGCACGAAGCAGAATTCACCCCAATGGCAGGTCCCGTTTTTCACCATCTGGACAGGACAGGCATTTTCCCTGATCGGCAGCCGGTTGGCCCAGTTTGCGCTCGTCTGGTGGCTGACGACGACCACCGGTTCGGCGACGGTGCTGGCGACCGCCATGTTAGTGGCCATACTTCCCGGTGTGATTCTGGGCCCCTTTGCGGGCGCGCTGGTGGACCGCTGGAACCGGCGCAGGGTGATGATAGTGGCCGATGGTTTTGTCGCCCTCGTATCAGCGTGGCTGGCCTATCAATTTTGGAGCGGCTCCATGAGCGTGTGGCACGTCTACGCCGCCATGCTGGCGCGGGCGATGGGTGGGGCGTTCCATTGGCCCGCAATGCAGGCTTCCACCTCGTTAATGGTGCCTAAAGAGCATCTCTCGCGGGTGGCGGGGCTCAATCAAACCATGCAAGGCGCACTGAATGTCATCGGCCCTCCGCTGGGTGCGATCCTGCTCAGCCTTTTGCCGTTGCATGGTATCATGGCCATTGACGTGGTGACGGCTATCTTTGCCATCGGCCCGCTCCTTTTCGTGGTCATTCCCCAGCCACGGAAAAAGGCAATTGCCGGTGCCGATGCAGAAAGCAAACCTTCGTTTTGGAGCGATATGCGCGCCGGGCTGCGCTACGTCTGGGAGTGGCCCGGCCTGATGGCAGTGGCGATCATGGCCATGATCATCAACTTTGTAGTCAATCCGGCTTTTTCCTTGATGCCGCTACTGGTCACGGAGCACTTTAAGGGCGGCGCGCTACAGTTGGGCTGGCTCGAGTCCGGCTGGGGGATTGGCATGTTGCTGGGCGGGCTACTGCTGAGCGTTTGGGGCGGGTTTCGCCACCGGGTGTACACCTCCCTGTGCGGACTGGTGGTGTCCGGGATAGTCATCATGCTGATAGGCCTGGCTTCAGAGAGTGCGTTCTGGCTGGCGCTGGCGGCCATCTTTGTGGCCGGCTTTATGAACCCCCTGGTCAATGGGCCGTTCTTTGCCATCCTGCAGGCGACGGTTGCGCCCGAGATGCAGGGGCGTGTGTTCACGCTGGTCGGCAGCTTAACTTCTGCGATGATGCCGTTGAGCCTGGCGGTTGCCGGGCCAGTGGCCGATGTGGTAGGGGTACGACCGTGGTATGTGGCGGGTGGTGCTATCTTTGCGCTGATAGGGGCGGGAGCTTTCTTTGTGCCGGTGATTGTGAACATCGAACAGAACCACAACGGGCATGTCGTGGAGGATGTGTCCCTGCCCCCAACGGCGGCAGAGCTTGCTGTGGC
>CAYNKW010000169.1:0-9102 GCA_964397845.1 uncultured Anaerolineae bacterium | reverse complement strand
GATGCCGAGGTGCAGGCCGACACCGACTTTGCCGCGCAGCTCAAGGCCCTGCTGGAGCAGTATGAGGAAGCGGCTCAAGAGCACGCCGCCGCGACCGGCACGGCCTACCAGGCCACGGTAAGAGGCCGCGGCGCTATTGCCCAGGATCGTAGCGTGGCGGCCGGTGAGGGAGGCATCGCCGTTGGCGGCGATGTGCAGGGCGGCGTCCGCATCTCCGGCCGTCGTGAGGAGACGGACGAATGAGCGACGATCGCACCGAACGTCTGGCGCAACTCCGCCAGGCTTACGAGAGCGGCATCCTCGACGAGGACACCTACCGGGCAGCGGTAGCTGCCCTGGGTGGCCAGACCGAGTTGCGAGCAGAGGTGGAAGGACCTGGCGCGGTTGCCCAGAAGGGGAGCGTCGCCGCAACCACCGCTGCCGTGGCCGTGGGCGGCGACATCCAGGGCAATGTCTACGTCGGCCCGCCGGCCAAGGATCCCACCGAATCCCTGCGCGTCTACCGCCGGGTGCTGGTCGGCACCAGCAGCCACCTGCCCCTGCGGGGCGTGGACCTGGGGGCCAGCGACCCCAGCGATGGCCAGCGGCGCCTGGGCCTGGCCCAGGTCTACGTGGACCTGGACACCAAAACCGCGGTGCCTCTCACCGGGGAGGAGAAGCTACGAGAACGAGAGCGACGCGCCGTGTTTGAAGCGCGCAAAACACGCCCCCTGCGCGCACTGGAGGCGGCCGTGGACAACCGCTGCCTGGTCGTGCTGGGCGACCCCGGCTCTGGCAAATCCACTTTCGTGAGCCATCTGGCCCTCTGCCTGGCTGCCGGCTGGCTGGACTGCCTCCCCGGCTGGCCGGAGCGCGAAGCAGACATTGTGCCCATCCCCGTAGTCCTACGCGACTTTGCCCGGTGGCTGCCGGAGGGCGTGTGGAAAGCCGAGCCCTGCCACCTGTGGGATTTCATCGTCAGCCGCCTGGAGGCCCAGAACCTGCCCTTCGCTCGAGAGCCTCTGTGCCAGGCGCTGGAGGATGGCAAGGCTATTGTGCTGCCGGACGGGCTGGACGAGATTCCCACAAAGGCACAGCGCACCTTCGTCCGTGACGCCGTGGCCGCCTTTGCCGGGCGCTACGAGAAAAGCCGCATGACTGTCACCTGCCGCGTCCTCTCCTACCAGGACCCGGCCTGGCAACTGGAAGGCTTTCCTTCCTTTGAACTGTCCCCCTTTGACGAGGACAAGATAGACGGCTTCATCGGAGCATGGTACACAGAACTGGCCCGGCTGGGGGTGGTCAAGCCGGAGGGAGCGGAGGGCCTGGCCCGGCGGCTGCAAGAGGCAGTGCGCCGCCCCGACCTGTGGCGGCTGGCTCCCAACCCGCTGCTGCTCACCGTCATGGCTCTGGTGCACACGCACAAAGGCCGCCTGCCCGACGCCCGCGCCCTGCTCTACGAGGACACGGTAGACATCTTGCTCTGGCGCTGGGAGCAGATCAAGGCTGGCGGCGAGGAGGCAGCGCCCCGCCTGCGGCAATTGCTCCTGGATGCGGGTCGCACTGATGTTGATCTGAAGCGGGTGCTGTGGCGGCTGGCGTATAAAGCCCACCGGGAAGGCGGGGCCGGAGGTGGCGATGCCCTGGCCGATATCGGCGAGTGGCGGCTGGGCAAGGCGCTGGCCGAACTGCACCCGAAGAGGAGCCTTGACTGGGCGCGGCAGGTGATCGGCGCCATCAAGCTACGGGCCGGCCTGCTGCTGGAACGCGCGCCGGGGGTGTTCACCTTCCCCCACCGCACGTTCCAGGAGTACCTGGCCGGGGCGCATCTCTCGGCCCAGGCGGACTTTGCCAGGCAGGCGACGCGCCTGGTGGAGGAAGGCGCTCTCTGGAGGGAGGTAGTGCTGCTGGCCGTGGGGCGGCTGGTCTACCTGGGTGGAGATGTGGACAAGCCACTGGCATTGGTAGGCGAACTCTGCCCGGCAAAGGCGGCCGACGACGAGACGACCTGGCGGAAGGCGTGGCTGGCCGGGGACGCCCTGGTGGAGGTTGGCTTGAACCGGGTGCAGGACAGCGCCCTGGGGCGCGACCTGACAGGGCGGGTGCGGGACCACCTGGCCGCCCTGGTAAGCAGGGGCCGCCTGAACCCCGTCGAGCGCGCTGCTGCCGGCGACGCCCTGGCTCGCCTGGGCGATCTCCGCCCCGGAGTGGGGCTGCGTCCCGACGGCCTGCCAGATATTGCCTGGTGCGGGGTGCCGGCGGGACCGTTCCTGATGGGGACTCGGGCAGAGGAAATAGCGATATTGTTGAAGCAGTTTGGTGGAGAGCGAGATTGGTACGAATGGGAGGTGCCGCAGCACGAGGTCGCCTTGCCGGCCTACCGCATTAGCAAGTACCCGGTGACTAATGCTCAGTATGCCGCTCTTACGGCCGCCGGTGGGTACCATGAAAGCCACTATTGGCCAGAAGCCCAGGCGGCAGGGGTATGGCAGGCCGGGCAGGTGAAGGGGAGCTGGGATGACGAGCCTTGGGATAGGCCCGGCGATTACGGCGAGCCGTTCAACCTGCCCAACCACCCGGTTGTGGGCGTGACCTGGTATGAAGCGATAGCCTTTTGCCGCTGGCTGACAGAGCAACTGCGCGAGAGAGGCGACATTGGGCCTGACGAGAAGATGACACTGCCCAGCGAGGCCCAGTGGGAGAAGGCAGCCCGAGGTCAGGATGGTCGTGTCTTCCCGTGGGGTGGCGAGCCTGACCCGAATCGGGCGAACTATTACGACACGGGCATCGGCGCGACGAGCGCGGTGGGATGCTTTCCGGGCGGCGCCAGTCTCTACGGGGTCGAAGATCTGAGCGGCAATGTCTGGGAATGGTGCCGGACCAAGTGGCAGGCGAGTTACGAGGATTACCGGGATGACAATGACCTGGAAGGGGATGCTCCCCGCGTGTTGCGCGGCGGCTCGTTCTACCATAAAGTCAGGCTCATCCGCTGCGCTTCCCGTGACGGGAACTATCCCGTCCTCAGGTACAGGAACTATGGTTTTCGCGTGGTGGTTGCTCCCAACTTGATCTCTGATCCCTTCGACGCTGCTCAGGGCAGGCTCTGGAGCGAGCGAAGCGAACGACCCGGATAAATCCCGCCGAAGGCGGGTCGCCGCAAAAACGGCAAGTTTACATTCAGGTGCTTTTCCCCTGGCGGGGATGCCTTTCTGTGCAAAGAACCCGGTTTCTTGACTCCCAGGTGAATTCCTGGAGGGCGCAAATTCTTTACAAACGAGACAAGATTTGGACACGGATGTACACGGATAAACACGGATGAAAATTTGAAGAAATCCGTGTTCATTTGTGTTAATCCGTGTCCCATTCCTCTTGTCGGTTTGAGGCAAAGCTTCGCTATACGGTTACGAAGGGAATTGATGGACTCTTGTGCGCCTGAGGTAGACAGAATAGTCCAGGCAGTCCTGGCCACAAAAAAATACCGCGCCGTGTGTCCGGACACGATCCGGCGGATTGCGCGGCGCGAGTTGCTCAGACACGGCGACTTCAAGACGGCCCTCAAAGAAACCAGGAGCCGGTTGCACCAGGTCTACAGGGCCTTTGAGCGGGAAATAGATTACGACGCCGCGTATCGCCGTCTTGAAGCTGCTTACGAGGCGGGAGATGGCCCGGCGGTTGAGGCAGTGTGCCGCCACATCCTCCGCCTGCATCGCTCCACCAGCGAGCGATTGCCCATTCTGGATTCGTTCTACGCCGAAATCTGGGCCGCCACCGGCCTGCCCCGCAGGCTGTTGGACCTGGGCTGCGGGCTGAATCCGCTGACGCTGCCCTGGATGCGCCTGCCGCCGGGGGCGCGGTACTTTGCCTTTGACATTGACGCGCCGAGGGTTGCGTTTTTGAATCGTTTCTTTGCCCTGGCCGGATTGCTGCCCCTGGCAAGCTGGCAGGACGTCGTGTGCCGCCCGCCGGAAGCGGAAGCGGACGTGGCCCTGCTGCTCAAGACCGGCCCCACGCTGGAGCGCCAGGAAAAGGGCAGCACGTTGCGGTTGTTGCAGGCCCTCAAAACGCCTTTCGTCGTGATCAGTTATTCGGTCAGAAGCCTGGGGGGAAAAGAGAAGGGCATGGTGGCCCATTATCAGCGCCAGTTTCTTTCGATGGCCGGGAACCAGACCTGGCAGGTGAGCAAACTGACCTTCGACACTGAACTTGTCTTTGTGATCAAAAAGTAATTTTCATGGTAGGAAACGTGGGAACGCTGTACCTCGTTGGCACACCCATTGGCAACCTGGAAGACATCAGCCAGCGTGCGCTGCGGACGTTGCGCCAGGTCAGTCTGATCGCGGCCGAGAATCCGGCCCGCACGCAGAGGCTGCTGGCCCGCTACGACATCCGCACGCCGATGATGCGCTACACCGACGCTTACGACCGCAAGAAACGGGTGCGGATGCAGGCCGTCCTGGCAGCGCTGGCAGAGGGCGACGTCGCGCTGGTGTCGGAGGCGGGGATGCCGGGTCTATCCGACCCCGGCTACGAGTTGTTGCGCGCCGCCGTCGAGCGCGGCGTGCCCGTCGTGCCACTGCCCGGCCCCACGGCGGTCACGGCGGCGCTGTCGGCGTCCGGTTTCCCCACGGAACGGTACGTTTTTGTGGGCTTTTTGCCGCGCAAACGGGTGGCACGCCGGAAGCTCCTGACGTCGCTGGGCGACACGCCGTATCCGGTGGTGGCCTACGAGTCGCCGCATCGCCTGTTGGAGACGCTGCAAGACGTGCGGGCGATCTTGGGCCGGCGACCGCTGTCCGTTTCCTGCGAGTTGACCAAGCTCTACGAGGAGACGCGACACGGTACGGCGGGCGAGGTGCTGGCCCACTTTCAGACCCACGCGCCCCGGGGCGAGTTTACGCTGGTTATCGAGGGTAAAAGTGCGGATCGGCGGAAAAACACAGATCAGCAGAATGAGGCGGATCGGGGGAAGGGCGCGGATCGGCGGAAAAACATAGATCAGCAGAATGAGGCGGATCGGGGGAAAGGCGCGGATCGGCGGGAGGGCGCGGATCAGCAGAATGGGGCGGATCGGGGGAAGGGCGCGG
Source organism: uncultured Anaerolineae bacterium (assembly GCA_964397845.1). Classification (GTDB taxonomy): domain Bacteria; phylum Chloroflexota; class Anaerolineae; order CAYNKW01; family CAYNKW01; genus CAYNKW01. The sequence goes on along the minus strand of CAYNKW010000169.1, from coordinate 4,039 downwards.
ATTGAGGGGGTGGCCATGACTTTTCTTTTGTCAACCATACAGACAGCCCACGGCGAGCTCCGGCTGCCGGCTTTCTTGCCCGATGCCACCCGGGCCGTCGTGCGGACAGTGGACAGCCACGACCTGGAGGCGTGCGGCGTGACCGGGCTGGTGGTGAACACCTTCCACCTGACGACGCAGCCCGGCGCCGGCCTGATCAAGAGCATGGGGGGCATCCACCGCTTCATGCATTGGCATCGCCCCATCGTCTCCGATTCCGGCGGCTTCCAGCTCATGTCCATGATCCGGAGTAACCCCCGCTACGGCGTGATTCTCGACCGCGGGGTTCACTTCACGGACATTGACCGGGGGGGCGGCAAGGTCAAGTTCACGCCGGAGAAGAGCATCCAGGTGCAGTTCGACCTGGGAGCGGACGTCATGGTCTGCCTGGACGACTGCCCTCGCGCGGACGCATCGGCGGCGGAGAACGCCGACTCGGTGAGGCGGACGGGCCTCTGGGCCAGGCGGTGCCGCGCCGAATTCGACCGGCTGCTGGAGGTACGCGCGAAAACTGGCCAGGATCGCCCTCTGCTCTTTGGCGTCATCCAGGGCGGCTACGACCCGCAACTGCGGGCGGATTGCGCTGGCCAACTCTTGCAATTGAGCTTCGATGGCTACGGCTTTGGCGGGTGGCCGCTCGACGCGGAGGGCCGTTTTGCAGAGGAGACGCTGGCCTACACGGCTCAGTTGATGCCCGGCCATCTGCCCAGGTTTGCCCTGGGCGTGGGCAAGCCGGAGAACGTCGTGCGCGGCTTTCAAATGGGGTACAACGTCTTTGACTGCGTGCTGCCCACCCGCGATGCCCGGCGCGGAAGGCTCTATGCCTTCACCGCGCCCGGCCTGGACGGGGTGGACGTCTTTGTCGAGGGGTTTTACCGCTTTGTGTACGCCGGGGATAAAAAGCACAAGCGAGATTCCAGGCCCATCTCAACGGCCTGTGACTGCCACTGCTGCCAGAACTACTCCCTGGGCTACCTGCATCATCTGTTCGAGATCAGAGACCCGCTGGCCTATCGTCTGGCGACGATGCACAATCTGAGGTTCTACGCGCAACTGATGGTCCGGCTGGCGGCGTCGCGGGGCCATTGACCGGCAAGGAGACCCTGGCCGGTTAAATCACTCCCAGCTCGCGCGCGCGGAGGGCAGCCTGGGTGCGGTCACGGGCGCCTAGCTTTTGCAGGATGTTGGTGACGTAATTCTTCACCGTGCCTTCGGCCAGGCTCAACCGCGTCGCGATTTCGCGGTTGCTCAGGCCCTGTGCCAGCAACTGCAGCACTTCCCGCTCGCGGTTGGAGAGCGGCTCCGGCAGACCCGCCTCTGGGAAACGGACCGTGGGCACCAGCCGGGCAAACTCGGCCACTACTTTGCGCGCCACCGACGGCTCAATCAACGCGCCGCCCCCAGCCACCGTACGCACCGCCTCGGCCAGGTCGTGGCCCGAAACGTCCTTCAGGAGATAGCCCAACGCTCCGGCACGCAGACCCTCGAAGACGTATTCGTCGTCGTCAAAGGTGGTCAGAATGATGATGCGCGCCTGGGGCCATCGCTCGCGCAGCCGCCAGGTGGCCTCCACGCCGTCCATGCCGGGCATGCGCACGTCCATCAGCACCACGTCGGGCTGAAACTCGGCATAGGCTTCCACGGCCTTCTGGCCATCCTCGGCCTCGCCCACCACCTTCAAGTCTGGCTCCAGTTCCAGCAGGATGCGCAGCCCCTCGCGCATCAGCCGTTGATCGTCCACCAGCAGGATGCGGATCGGGTCAGCCATCGGCTCCCTCCTGGGGCAAGGGCAGGGAGAATTGTACCTGTGATCCTCCACCCGGCCTGGGGTCAAGGTGCAGTTCGCCGCCCAGTTGTGCCGCGCGCTCACGCAGGCCGCGCATCCCAAAGCCCGCCTGCTCAGCGCTCAGGGGGATCCCCTTTCCATCGTCACTGACCAGCAGCGCGACCGCGTCGTCATGCACGGTCAGCATCAGCCACACCTGCTCCGCATCGGCGTGTTTCTGAACGTTGGTCAGGGCCTCCTGCGCCGCCCGGTAGAGGGCCAGTCGGTGCTCTTTGGGCAGGTCTGGCATCTCTTCGGGCAGCATCAGGTTGACGGTGATGTCTGTCGCTTCCTCGAAATGAGACACCAGCCGTTTCAGGGCGCCCTGCAATCGGAGGTCGGCCTCAATCGGCGCTCGCAGCGTCGCCACCGTGCGTCGCAGTTCGTTCAGTGCCTCGCGCACCTGCTGGCGCACCGTACCCACCATGCCCACAGCCCGCTCCGGGTCCTGTGGGATCAGCCGCTGCGCGCCCTCAAGTTGCACCGATGCCACGGTCAGCCGGTGGCCCAGCGTGTCGTGCATCTCGCGGGCCAGCCGGCTGCGCTCCTCGACCACGGCCAGTTCCTCGACGCGTGCGGCGTATTCCTGCAGTTGGCGGTGGGCCTCTTGCAGCTCTGCCAGCAGGGCCTGGCTCTCGCGGCGGGCGGTATCGGCACGGATCAGGGCGTGGGCAAAGATGCCAAAGAAGAAATACCCCCCAGCATAGACCGGCAGCACGATCAGACCCTCTGACCAGCCCTGAGTAATCACAATATTTCCGCCTGCCACGAGAATAAAGGCAACGATCCAAAGCACGGCTGGGCGCTGGGGCAGCAACAGCATCGCCTGCGGGCTGAGAATAAAATAGAGGATGGGGAATATCCCCGTGGATGGCTGCATGGCTAACAATCCGGCTACCAGGCTTCCTTGCACAGCCAGGTATAGGTGAGAGTGCCAGCCAGGGGATCCAGCTTTGGGTACGCGGGCCAGCAAGATGCCAAAGGCCAACAGCAATCCAGCCGCAATTTCCCAGCGTTCGCCAGCCTGACGCATGGTGCTCAGACTAGCGGCGGCGACCGCCGCCAGGGTGAGATAGCCTGCTATAGCGGTTAAGAGGTCCTCGCGTCGAGTGGTCGGTGCTTGGGACATGATACCTAACCGTTAGAAGACTTGGTTCCTTGATCGGAGGTTCTTTTCAGTATTGACATTCTTGGGTCTGGCTCTACTGGGTTGGAACATTATACCTGGGTTTGATGATTTTATCAAACGGGCCGTCGTCGCTCTGCTTCCACGTTTTCAATGACTTGAATCAATCCGAGCTCCGGGAGAGACAGAACGACGAAGCATGGCAGGCCTAACCGTTTCCAAAAAGGGACTGAATCGAGGCCGTTGGCGCGGGCGATGAACAGCGTCATCACCGTGCCGTGGCTGACGACAGCGGGGTTGCCCTGGGGATGCAGCTCAAGGACGCGGGCGACAGCGGCGGCGAATCGGGCGTGGGTCTGGTCGGCGGTCTCGTGGCCAAAGACCAGCTCCGCCGGACGTTCGAACAGGCAGGCGACCTGCACCTGGAATTCCTCTCGGCTGCCGAGGTCCCGGACCACGCCCCGCTCGTGCTCGTGCAGGCCGGGTGCGATCTCGAAGGGGAGGTCCAGAACCTCGGCCACGATCTGCCCCGTCTCAACGGCTTTGGGCTCGGTGCTAGTGACGATCGTCGCAAGGCCGTAGGCGGCCAGCCGCTCGGCCAGTTTCTGGCACCGAAGCCGACCTTCCTCCGAAAGCCGCCACTGGCTGGCGGGCACGCCGACGACCATCTCTGGCAGGGAATGCCGCATGAGGATGAGTTTGCGAGTTGGCGTGTCGGTCATTCACCACCCCTTTTCGAGACGTTTTCGCTCTGCCAACTCGAGGCTGAGGCGCGTCCAGGGCGGCGTCTCGGGATGGGCGATGGCCTCGGAGGCCGTCATCCAGCGCACCGCTGCGACCTCGGCAGGATCGACGGCGACCGCCGTGCCCGCCTTGTAGCGGCAGAGGAACACCACGTCCACGACCGGGTCGCCTTCGGCGAGGAAAGCGCTGCTTCTGACGTAGGCCATCTCGGCGTGAACCTCAAGGCCCACCTCTTCGGCGATCTCGCGGCGCAGCGTCTGTTCGAGGATGGCGTCGGCGCTGCCGGCTCCCTCGACCTTGCCGCC
>CAYNKW010000168.1:0-9161 GCA_964397845.1 uncultured Anaerolineae bacterium | reverse complement strand
CACGTCGTCCCGCTAGCGGGAGACCGTCGATTGCATACACAACGTAGTAGTACTAATCTTTGCGCTTTATCCACAGAAGTAGCAGGCGATCGATGAGCCACCAGAGGGCGTTGAGGGCGCGGCGACGAATGGTAGTCCAGCAATAGCGCGTCCAGCGGACGGCCACCCGCCAGCGCGGCGGCGCGGCCACCGGCAGTGGTACGCTCCAACGCACGGTTGCCGCTGCCCAGGTGAGGCCGGCGCCAAAGCTTACCAGTACCAGTGTGTCGTCCCGTTTCACCCGCCCGGCCTCCACTGCCTCGCAAAGCGCGATGGGGACGGAGGCCGATGAGGTATTGCCGTAACGATCAAGGTTGACGAATATCTTGCTGTCATCCAACTTGAGGCCCTTGGCTGCCGAATCAATGATGCGTTGGTTGGCCTGGTGGGGAATGAGCAGCGATAGGTCTTTTGGCGACAGGCCTGCCATCTCTAGTGCCTGTCTGGTGGCGCGGGTCATGACCCTTGTAGCAAAGCGGTAGACCCGCCGGCCGTCCATTTGCACGTAGTGTAGGCCGTTGGCTACACTCTCTGGCGTGGGTGGGAAGCGACTGCCGCCACCGCGCAGTATCAACAACTCACCGCCGGAACCGTCGGCGCCGAGGACGGAGGAGAGAACACCGCCCGCGTGTTCGTTGGCCTGCAACAACACCGCACCTGCCCCGTCGCCAAAGAGGACGCAGGTGTGGCGGTCGGTCCAATCAATGATGCGACTCAAGGTCTCTGCGCCGATGACCAGCGCCAGTTGGTACGCTCCAGACTCGATGGCGTGGCTGGCGACGCTGAGGCCATACACAAAGCCGGAACAACCGGCGCTCAGGTCAAATGCGGCCGCCTGGCGAGCGCCCAGCGCATCCTGCACCAGGCAAGCTGTCGAGGGAAAGAGATACTCCGGCGTGGCTGTCCCCACGATGATGAGATCTATTTGGGCCGGATCGGCATCGGCCACGCGGAGGGCCTCCCTCGCAGCGGCGATGCTCATGCTGGCCGTCGTCTCTTGCTCCGAAGCGATGCGCCGCTCCCGGATGCCGGTGCGGGTGCGAATCCATTCGTCAGAGGTGTCTACCATCTGGCTCAGGTCGTCGTTGGTCAATACCTTCTGGGGTATGTATTTGCCCCAGCCCACAATGTGCGCATAGCGCTTCATGTTAACTCCAATTCCCAACTACTCGAACTTTTGAAGGATGATGGTGGCATTGTGGCCGCCAAAGCCAAAGGAGTTGGACATAGCCGTGCGAATGGCGGCCGGGCGCGCCACGTTGGGCACATAGTCCAGATCACAATCGGGATCGGGATGCTGATAGTTAATGGTAGGGGGAATCAACCCTTCGTTCAGGGCTTTAAAGCAGATAATCGCTTCCACCGCGCCCGCAGCACCCAGCAGGTGGCCTATCATGGACTTGGTGGAACTGATCGCTACGTGGTGGGCGTGTTCCCCAAAGACGGTCTTGGTGGCCATCGTCTCAGTTTTGTCGTTCAGGAGCGTGCTGGTGCCATGGGCGTTGATATAGTCCACTTCGGCAGGCGACAGCCCCGCCTCCTCCAACGCCATCCGCATAGATTGCGCGGCGCCCCGGCCGTCCTCGGCAGGGGCAGCCATGTGGAAAGCGTCGGCGGTGGAGCCATAGCCGACGACTTGACCATAGATATGTGCATCGCGGGCCAGGGCGCGCTCCAGGCGTTCCAGTACCAGAACACCAGCCCCTTCACCCATGACAAAGCCGTTGCGGGTGGCGTCGAAAGGGCGGCTGGCGCGGGTGGGGGTCTCGTTGTCTGTAGAGATAGCACGCATGACGTTAAAAGCGGCCAGGGACACGCCTGTGATGGCTGCCTCACTGCCGCCGGCCACGACGGCCTCCACCCAGCCCCGCCGGATCATCTCAGCCGCCTCACCGATGACGTTGGTACCGGTGGCACAGGCAGCGACTACAGCCATGTTCGGCCCCCGGATGCCAAAGGTGATGGCTACCTGGCCTGCCGCTGAATCGGCGAGCATTCGGGGAATGAGGAAGGGACTGATCCGGCGGGGCCCCCGGTTGGCATAGATGTCGGCTGCCTCCAGGAGGCTGGCGATACCGCCCACGCCGCTGCCAATGATCACGCCGGTGCGCTCGGAGGCGCCGTTATCGAAGGTCAGACCGCTGTCGGCAATGGCCTGTCCGGCGGCGACCAGTGCAAACTGAATGAAGCGGTCGTAGTGGCGTGCCTCTCGCCGCCCAAAGTGAGCTACCGGCTCAAAGCCTTTCACTTCGGCGGCGATCCGCGTCCGCAAGTTGGAGGCGTCGAACAACGTGACAGGGCCAACGCCTGACTCGCCCTGGCACAGCCTCGTCCAGGTGCTTGCCACGTCGTGACCCAGGGGTGTGATGGCCCCCATGCCGGTGACGACGACACGTATCCTTTGTTTTTTCATACTTGCACCTCTTGTTCCGAGAATTTACGGTAAAGAATCACCGCAAAGATAGCCTCCTCAGCCCTCCATCTCTGCGGTGGGTCAGAATCCTGTTATCTGCTGGCCTCAGGAACGCGGTTGTCCATGAGTAGGGTCTGTAGTAAAGAACACCCAACCCGGTGAAAAGATGCGTCCTTGCCATGAAAGAGGCCCTGTGGTATACTGAAAACTGGGCGTTGAGAGTTGTAAATTGTAACCGGAGGCCCCATGTCGCAAACAGATGACGAAGCTTTGCCTCAAACCGACGAGTGGACGTCCCAGCCCTTTGCCCTTCGTCCTTGGGCCGAAGGGCAAAGGGCGCGACGTCCAAAATCTTGCCTCATTCGTCAAAGATCGAGCATATGAAAATGTCTAGTGCCTGGCTCGAGATCATCGAACAGATCCTGGGAGAATTCCACGCGGTGGATAATGCCACGCCTGACTGGCTGGCGGACCCAGAAACAGACCGTCGCCTCAAGGTAGACAAGCTTTACCCCGAGCTGGGCATCGCCATTCGATTCGAAGGCTCGCTCAGTACACCACAGTCGGCGGTTCTGAATGAGATCGATCTGATGGAGAAGGCGGCTCGCGACGAGATTCGCGCTCGTCTCTGTCATCAGGCAGACATCGCCCTGATGGTGGTTGATGCTGACAGTGATACCCCTGGCGAAGCATTGGCCGAAATGCGCACCGCTTTGAGTGCCGCCGCCCGGCGGATTGCCCAGCGGCGAGTGACGCAAGAGGCCAAGCTCTCTCTCTTGCCCCGCATTGCCTCGGCCAAAGCGGCGTGCGAGCGGATCCTGGACGTCGTGTCCACGCCGGAGGATCTGCTGCCTTTTGCCAAGGCGTGGGAAGACAGACAGTTTGGCCAGGAGGATAAGGGAGCGCCGGTCAACTATCAATCGGCATGACAGTGAGACATTCAGAATATGGAAAGGGGCTGGTGCTGCGCGTGGTGCCTGAAGGGGAGGAAACCGAGGCGCAGATCGTTGTGCAGTTCTCGGATAGTTCGGTGCACGGTTTTTCACCAGACCAGGCGAGCCGCGCGCTTCTCGTTAGCAAGTAGGTTCACCGATTCAACGAATTTCACAGATGGGGTAGGCTCATGCGAGTCATCAGTGGGCAAGCCAAAGGGCGGAAATTGCGTGCCGTGCGGGGAGACAAGACTCGCCCCATCACAGACCGGGTAAAGCAGTCGCTTTTTGACATCCTGAGCCACGACGTGGTCGGATCGAACTTTTTGGACCTCTTTGCCGGCACCGGCAGCGTGGGTATCGAGGCTCTCAGCCGTGGTGCGGAACGGGCCGTCTTTGTGGAATGGAGCGCTGCCGCCGTGCGGGTCATACGTCACAATCTGGAGACGACGCAACTGGCCGGCCGGGCCAGGATCGTCCGTGCCGACGTCTTTGCCTTCCTGACCCGCCCTCGCGTGGATGAAGCGCCGTTTGACTTTGTTTACGTCGCACCGCCCCAGTATCAGGGCCTGTGGGCCAATACGTTGGCCGCCCTGGATGCTAAAGACAGCCCGTTGATGTCCGCCGAATCGCTGGTCATCGTCCAGATCCATCCCAAAGAGTACACCCCGTTGCCTCTGGCCAACCTGGCGTTGGCAGACCAGCGAAATTATGGCAGCACGCTGCTTTGCTTTTACGAGCCTCTGGCTTTGACCAACAGATAGACCCGCCGCACTGCGAAAAGCACAAATGAGTGCTCGTTGGTCACACCCTGAGATTGGGCAAACTGCCGAGCTTTGTTGTCGCTCATCAACAACACGGCGTCGGGCAGGGTGCGGGCCAGAAGGATACACGCCTGTTCGCCAGACCCCAGGGCCTGGAAGGTTGAATCCTGCCGCAAGGTTTCGTCAGGTGACGGTTCCATCGGCGTGACGTCGATCCAGGGGATCGCCAGAAGCTGTGTCAGTAGATCCGTCTGAGCCAATTCGCGGTGCACGGCAACGGGGACGATCACCTGCTCAACTTGATACAGCGACCGGATCAAGTCGCAGCGATCGATCTTGAATGAGCTGAGGAAATCGGTGTCGAGGATGATGGCAGGCATACCAGGTAACTACTCACCTGCTCCTGCTGGACTGTGGTCCAGCAGGAGCAGGTGGCCAATCGCGGCTCAATCTTGTGCATCCAGCGGCGGACTTTCGTGAGCTCAGTCGAACGATTGTGATCCGCCATATGAGCACAAGGTGAGTAGTTGCCCAGCCAGCAAACCAGGCCATCTCTAGAAGGGGATGTCCTCCGCTTCCATCATGCCTGGCGGCTCCTCGGTGTCCGCTGGCGGTCCACCAACGGCCTGATCTCTCCGGCCACCCAGGAATTTCACCGTCTGAGCAAAGACCTCGAAAGAGGCGCGAGGTTGCCCATCATTGCCCGTCCAGATGCGAGGCCCACCGGTTCCCGGATCGGGGCGCAAGGTGCCTTCGATAAAGACCTGACGCCCCTTAGTCAGATACTGATTGCATGCCTCAGCCTGTTTGCCCCATACAGAGACACGAAACCATGCGGTTTCTTCGACTGGAGCGCCGTCCTGATTCGTCCACCTGCGGTTGGCTGCTACTGAAAGGGTGGTGACCGGCCTGCCATCGGGTGTATACCGCATCTCGGGATCCCGGCCCAGATTGCCCACGATTATGACTTTTTGATACATCCCCCTTGCTCCTTTTGTGTGATTTGCCAGTTCCCGCTCTCTGAGAAACCGGCTCGGTTCAGGCTGGCAACATCATACTGCAAAATGAGACATTTGTCAACTGGATGCCCCACCGCGGGCCCGCAATGGGGCCTCCTGCCCGTCTTTCAGAAGGATGATAGCCTGTGGACGAAGGCTCAGGCGGATGGACATGCCGGGGAGAGGCAGGCGGTCGCCTCCCCCAAAAGACAAGGTCAGGTCTCCTGCCACGGCATGTCGCACGATGACGTGACAACGGTCTCCCCGGAAGGAGCGGGCCCACACCTCACCCTCCACCAGGTTGACAGCTTCCGCCGGCGAGGTCTCGCTCACCTGTTCCGCTGCTTCGGGACGGATAAGCACCGTCACCTGCGAGGAGATTTCTGGCGATAGAAGTCCCTGGGCATCCACGTGTAACCGGCCAAGGGAAGTCTCTACCACCAGTTCAGCGCCGGATGCGATGACGGTGCCCGGCAGAAGGTTGGTCATTCCCAGAAAGCGGGCGACAAAGGGCGTGACCGGATGGCGATAGATACCCTCCGGTATATCTTCCTGCACCTTGCGCCCCTCTTCCATGACGATCACCCGGTCGGCGATGGCAAAGGCTTCCTGTTGGTCGTGGGTGACATAGATGGCGGTGACGCCCACCGATTTGAGAATGGCGCGCAGTTCGTTCATCAGCCGCTCACGCAGAGCGCGGTCCAGCGAGCCAAGGGGCTCGTCCAGCATGAGGAGGCGGGGATTGGGGGCTAGACTGCGGGCCAAGGCCACCCGCTGCCGTTCGCCGCCTGAAAGCTCGTTCACGTCGCGGGTCTCAAAGCCAGCAAGCCCCACCAGTTCGAGCATCTCGGCGACGCGCGCCTGTACCTGCGCCAGGGGTAGGCCCTGCATCCGCAGGCCAAAGGCGATGTTGCCAAAGACGTCTTTGTGAGGAAATAGGGCGTAATCCTGGAACATCAGCCCGAAGCGACGACGGTGGATCGGAACGCCGCGCAAGTCTTGTCCTTCGCAGAGCACGCGACCGGCATCGGGTGTCTCCAAGCCAGCGATGATGCGCAACAGAGTCGTCTTGCCGCATCCGCTAGGTCCCAACAGACAGAGGATGATCCCGTTCTCTACGCCAAAGCCGATGTCACGGAGAACGGGTGTGCCCTCGAAGCTTTTGCTGACGTTGTGCACCTCGATGAATGACATAGGGAACTCTCAATGACAAATGACAAATGATCCAACTGGATCAGAATTCTCCCACTTTGCCAATGCGAAAGCGCTCGATGGCCAGGAAACCGACGGCGCAAACCAGCATGAGCAGCGAGCTCATGGCCAACGCCTGGCCGTAGTTGGCCACGCCCGGCTGTCCCAGGAAGCGGTAGATGGCTACTGGCAGGGTAGGATATTGGGGCCGGGCGATGAGCACCGTCGCACCAAACTCGCCCAGGGAGACGGTGAAGGCAAACACTGCGCCCACCAGGAGGGCTCGCCCGACGATGGGCAGGTCTACCTCGCGCCACACGCGCCACGGCGAAGCGCCCAGCACCGCCGCTGCCTCGCGCAAACCAGGCTGGATGCCCCGCAACACCGGCAGCAGACTCCGTATGACAAAGGGGAGCGCCACCAGCGTATGGGCCAGCGGCACCAGAGCCAGTGAGGCGCGCAGGTTTAGCGGCGGTTTGTCCAGGGCAATGATGTAACCAAAGCCCAACGTCACTGCCGAGGTGGCCAGGGGCAGCATGAAAAGAGGATCCAACCAGCGGACCAGGCGACTCCGGGGCCGGGCCAGCAGTTGGGCAGCAGGCGTGCCCAAGGCCAGGGCCAGGATTACCGTAGCAGTGCCAAAAGCCACCGAATTGCGAATCGCCTCCCATGGCGGGACGAATAGGATAGAGCCTCTCCGGCTGTACGAGAGCTGCTGGTAATAGCGAAGGTCATACCCACCCTCTATGCCTGCCGACAGGGATCGTTCGACCAGGGCCAGCAGCGGCGTGACCAACAGCGCTAGCATGAAAGCCACGTTGACGATCACCAGCACCCGAGCTGACCAGCTTTGGGTACGTTGTTGCGTCACGCGGCGAGGCCGGAACTCCAGCGGCACCGAGATACGAGTCTGGAGCCGCGTGTAGATCAGCATCAGTCCCAGGGTGAACAGGATCTGCAGCAGCGAGAGCGCCGCAGCCAGCGGGAGATTGAACATGTGCACCATTTGGCGGTAGATCTCGACCTCCAGCGTGGCAAAGCGCGGCCCACCCAGGATGAGCACCACGCCAAAGCTGGTGAAGCAAAAGATGAACACCAGCAGCGCCGCTGCGCCGATCGCGGGGAACAGCAGGGGCAACGTCACTTCGCGCAGCACTCGCCAGTGACTGCCGCCCAGCACGCGGGCCGCCTCTTCCAGGCGCGGGTTCAGGTTGGCCCAGAAGCCGCCTACCATGCGCAGCACCACTGTATAGTTGTAGAACACGTGGGCCAGCAGAATGATCCAGATGGTGTGATGCAACTGGATCGGCGGTCGCTCCAGCCCCCGCCAGGCCATGAGCCAGAGATTGAGGCGGCCTCTGGGCCCCAGTAATGAGGAGAAGGCGGCGGCGACCACGATGGTCGGCATGACAAAGGGCACCGTGGTCAACGCGCGCAGCAGGGTCTTGCCCCGGAATTCGTAACGGGCAAAGACATAGGCCCCCGGCAGCGCCAGCAGCACCGTCAACAAGGTAGAAATTGCTGCTTGCCACACGGTGAACCAGAGCGTCCGGGCGTAATAGTCCGTGCCCACCAGCTTACGCAATGCCTCCAGGCCGCCGCCGGCCGAGGCCAGACTGACGCCAAAAATGCGGGCCAGGGGGTAGAAGAAGAACACGGCCAGGAACGCCAGGGGCAACAAGTAGAGGGCCACTTGCAAGGCGCGAGTTACGCCCTGCAAGTGGCGGGTTTGCTGGTGCCTCACCTCAGAACGTCCTCAGTCCAGGCTTCGATCCACTCGTCTCGATGCGCGGCAATGTCCTCTGGGCTGACAAAGGCCGGGTTCTCTGGCACCTGGGCAAAGTCGGCAAACACCTGAGGCAAGGCCGCCGACTGGTTGGCCGGAAAGACCCACATGTTCAGCGGGATGTCCTCCTGGAACTTGGTGCTCAACATAAAGTCAATGAACTTTTCGACCAGATCGCGGTTTGGCGTGCCCTTGAGGATGCCGACAAATTCGATCTGGCGGAAGCAGGCCCCGTCGCCCAGCACGTTGTCGGTGGGTGGCTCCGACAAGGCCCCCTCGCTAAAGTAGACCTCTGCTGCCGGACTGGTGGCGTAGCTGACGACGATAGGCCGGTCGCCGTCACCCCCCCAGGTGGTGTGGCCCCAGTAGGCGTCCTCCCACCCCTCGGTGACAAGCACATCGTTGGCCCGCATGTCGCGCCAAAAATCTCGGTAGGTATAGTCGCCGGTCTCGCCAAAGTGGCCCACAGTAGCCATCAGGAAGGCCAGGCCCGGTGAGGAAGTGGCAGGATTCTCGACCACGGTCAAGCTCTCGTATTCTGGCTTGATCAGGTCTTTCAGGGTGTGCGGCGGAGACAGGCCCTTCTCCTGAAAGTAAGTCCGGTCGTAATTCAGGCAGACGTCACCGAAATCTACCGGCAACAGGTGGTGCTCCGGGTCCAACTCCAGCGCATCGGGGATTTCGGCCAGCAGGGGCGAATCGTAGGGTTCAAAGATGTCAGCCTCGATGGCCCGGCTAGAGAAGGTGTTGTCCACTCCGAAGAACAGATCGGCCAGCGGGTTGGCCTTGCTAAGGATGGCCTGGTTCAGCGCCGCGCCGGTGTCGCCGGCGGGTAGGTGTTGAATGGTTGCGTTGTTGGCCTGTTCAAAAGCTTGAAGGACCGACTCGCTGATGTTAAAGCTGTCGTGGGTCATCAGAGTCAGCGTGCGCGGTCCGGAGGGGGTGGGCGTCAGGGTTGGGGCGGGTGTGTTGGTCGGCGCAGAGGTGGGGGTCGGCGGCGGCGAGGGTGCGGCACAGGCCGAAGCAAACAGCAGTGAT
>CAYNKW010000167.1:5707-9169 GCA_964397845.1 uncultured Anaerolineae bacterium | reverse complement strand
TTGAAGCTCCTTTAGTTCTGTGATGTAACCTTCGAGCAGCTTCAGTTGCCAGTATGCCTTCCTGGGCAGAAAGGTATTCGACCAGTACATCTACATTCATAGCCTTGCCCATCCACTACCCCACACCACCCAATCCCAGCAAGGTATAGCCTCCGGCCAGACCGAGGACCACCCCTATCAGGGCCGATCGCCAACCCCGCCCCGGCCACTCCCCACGCCCATGCCAGGCGGCCATCGTCACCAGCCACGCGACGAGCACGCCCACCCAGCGCGCATCGCCCCAGTAGCGACCCGACAAGCGATAGAACCACCAGTCGCCCGAGGCCAGACCTGCGCTCAGCGCCAGCAAGCCCCAGGCCAGGGCACGCCGGGCCACAGCTTTTTCCTTGATCAGATTCTCGCTCTGCCGGCCACAGGCAACGACGGCCGCCACGCCAGCCACTACCAGCCCGCTGCCGCCAAAGCCACTCAACGTTGCGTAGGCGGCTTGCCATCCGCTGTCGTAGACGAGGGTCGCTGGTTCAGCCCCTCCACCGGCCAACAGCGCATAGACAGCCGCCAACGATGACAGGCCCGACAAAATCAACAGCAGGAATCCGTCGCGCTGCGGCAGGAGCAAGATCAAAGAAGCCAACACCAACCCTAGCAAGCCAACAGTCAACAACTCGTAGGCTGTGTGGAACGGCCAATAGCCCACCCGAAGACTATACAGCGCCAGCCCCACGACCAGCAGCATCGCGGCCAGCGCACTGCTCCCCCGCGCCGCCAAGGCCACTTTGTTTCGACCGTGTAGCCAAAAGTGGTGGCCAGCCCACAACGCAGTCGCGATGAACACTGCTCCATAGCCCAGGCCAAAGACCAGGCGATCACCCATCGGCATCGCTTTCTACCAGCCGCCGGCGCCAGCCGGCCAGCAACTCCAGCCCTCCCGGCATCTCCCCAGCCAGTCCGACGACACAGGTCTCCCTCTCCCCCACCACCCGCACCCACAGGCGAGCGGGTGGGATGAGCAACGTCGCTGTCAAGCCCAACAGGGCCAGGCCCATGCCCACCCTAACCAGCCAATGGCACGACGAGTGAACCACGCCCAGAACAGCGTACTGCTCCCAGGTAAACTGGTAAACAATGCCGTTGAGTTTCATCGGCCCACTGCCGACGATGCTCCCCTCTGCTTCCGGGGCATCCGAGCTTCCAGTGTAAACTTTCACCTGCAACTCGTCACGGTGGGTATCCCACCTTTCTCCCTGACGATAAAGCACCAGCCGCATCACTTTTTGGATATACGGCATGAGAACGTACTGTTCCACCCGTGATTCAGTAAACACCAGACGGACCTCGTCTACTGGCTCCATCTCTACCGATGCATCCGCCAGGGGAATGAACGCAGTCGTCCCGTTGCCGGCATCAGCAGAGCCATCGTCGCCCCTCGCCGATATCCGCAAGATGGGACCCACATCGCGCTGGTAAACCGTCACGCCGTGAGCAGTGTATGGTTGGCCCACCGCCACTGTGCCCACCAGCGAGGTGCCGTCCGGACCGTCCAGCGCAACCCGGCTGGCTGCCCGCCCCCCCGGTTGCGACCCGGCCACGCTTTCCAGGCTCAGCGAGAGGGCGGGCTGTCCGGCAAGCAGGACAGCCTGGCCCGGCATCAGCATCACACCTTCTTGATGCCAACCCAGGCGAGCGTTGAGCGCCACGCCGGCCAGTATGAGCAACAATCCCAGGTGCATCAGCGACGATCCCACCCGTCGCCAGGTGAGCCAATCCTGGTGCAGATAACTGGCCTGACTGGCTTCTTCCCGGCGAGGGCGTATCCGCAGCCGCTGCCACGGTAGCCATACAGGCCAGGCCAACTGTTGGGCCAGAGCCTCCACCAGCGCAGCCCGCTCCTGAGAGACGCGCCATTCGTCAGAACGGGGCGCAGTTTTGAAAAAAGATTCTGTCCGTCGCACCTCAGGATGCCGCCAGGCGCGCACAACCTGGGCTACCCCGTCGGCCAGGCTCACCATCAGCGAGAGGGCACTCAAGGCCAGCAACGCACGCAACCAGATCGCCGTGCTGACGTCAAAGACACCGAGGGCTGATAACGTATCGTACCATCGGCCAAAACGCTCTTGCACGTTACTCGTCCACCGCGCCAATTCAGCGGCGTCGGCAGACGGATCAGGGCGCTGGGGCGAAAAAAGGAGGGCCAGCAAGACGGCAGCGGCTAACAAGATCAACAGAACGGTTACCATCTTGGGAGAGGCAAGCGCGCGCCACAGGAGGCGCAAGACATCACGGCCTGCCAGGCTTGTGGAGGGTGGCGTTCGCTCGCTCATAGGAATCCTTGGGGCAGAGTTGCGCAAAACCTACAAAAACGGCCCCGACATCCCAGGCGGGATCGGGGCCTGTTGAGCCACCCATCGGAGTCGAACCGATAACCTAACGCTTACGAAGCGCTTGCTCTGCCGATTGAGCTAGGGTGGCCTCCCGCCGATGGCCCGCCGGGCCATCGGTGCTCCTTGACGACGACTGTTATTATACTGCAATCAGTTTCTGTTGGCAAATCCATTCACAACAATCTGAGCGCCTATCTCCGCTTCACACCTCACGCACCTGGAGCTCGTGCCGCCGGTTCTCCCCCTCGACCCCTTTGAGCAGCCGGAGGCCATGAGGCAGCGCCGGCAGGATCGCCTCCAGGTTTTCGCGGACGGCCTTGGGACTGCCAGGCAGGTTGACGATGAGCGTCCTTCCCCGGATGCCGGCCACCGCCCGCGAGAGCATGGCATGAGGCGTGACCTTTAGGCTGGCAGCGCGCATGGCTTCAACCAGGCCGGGGGTTTCGCGCTGGATCACGGCGAGGGTTGCTTCCGGCGTCACGTCGCGCGGGGCAAAGCCGGTGCCACCGGTGGTCAGGATCAGATCCAGACCCACCTCGTCGCACCAGACGGCCAGCGTGCCCTGGATGATGGGCAGCGAGTCGGGCACAATGGCTTCCAACTCGGCCGTCGCGCCCAGGCGTTCGGTGACGATCTCCCGGATGAGCGGGCCGCTGCGGTCCTCGTACTCGCCGCGATAGCCCCGGTCGCTGACGGTGAGAATACCTGCTCTCATGCTCACGCTTCTGCTCCTCCAGACTCATGCTTGCCCGTCACCGTTTCTTGCAGCTCACGCCACAGGTGCGCCAGGTCCAACCTGGCCGCCGCCAACCCAATGTAGTCCATGTCCAGATGCGGCCCTGACACGCGAAGGATGCCCTCAATGTCCCGGCGATGCCGGTCGGAGCCACTGGCTTCGTAGGCGCGTAACTTGGCGAGGATCACTGCCTCTGGCGGCATAAAGACTGCCGAACGAACCTCGTCAAAGGGCTGGCGCCGAGCGTGCTCAAAAGCCCAGGCCAGCACCGGGTCCGGCCCCACGACAAAAAAGTCCACCTTGATGCCCGTCTCCAGATGGATAGCATTGAAATGAGAATGTCGC
>CAYNKW010000167.1:0-5607 GCA_964397845.1 uncultured Anaerolineae bacterium | reverse complement strand
CGCGTCTGGTCAAGTGATCTCTCCGGCATCCTCTTTTTCCCTGTAGAGTGTAGTGCCGGTCACCAGCCGGCGAGCCTCCACCTCCACCTGCTCGCCGGTCCAGTCCGGGTGGCGCATCCTCGTGCCGCTGCGAGCCAGTTGCATGGCAAATTCGAACATTTCGAACACAGCGCGCAGTTTGCGCGCCGGGTCCATCGCCCGATAGATCCGGGTTTGGACAGCCCGGGCAGTTGTTTCGAGTCCCATCTGTGCCGTTACGCCTCACCACCCGAGCCATCGCCTACGAGGGCCTTCCATTCGCCGTTAATGCCCTCCTCGGTGACGCCATAGTAGACGCGCAGGGAGCCATCGGACATCCGTTGCACCAGGTCATAGCGCACCTGACCAGAGCGAGCCCGTCTTTTCCAAAGGCCAATGTCGCCCTGCCAACGAACCTTGTCCGGGGCCACCGGATGCTCCTCTTTCTGGGTGATGGCATAGTGCCACAGTCGCCGCGCCGAGCGCCGGGTGACGTTCTTCACCGTATTACCCTGGCGCAGATCACGAACGGTGTGATAGAGCGTGTCTTTTCGCTTCACGGTCTCGACGATCTCGACACCCGTGCGGGGCGGTTCGATACCCTCCGACTGAGCTGGCGCTTCGGCTGCCGCCGGCGATGGCTCACTCATCAGCGCCCGCTTGACCATGGCGACGATCTCGTCGCGCACGGCCAGGCTGGTCTCGGTTTCTTGCCGGACGTAAATCTTGCTTGCGTCAATGGTGTAGGGGGGATCACTGCCCCGGGGGACAGTGAGATGCAACACCTGATGACCCTGGCTCTCCAACACGTCCACCTCCACCTCCAGCGGTGGGGTGATCTTGCGCTCGATCTCGTGCTTGAGGGTTTGTGCAGCCTGCTCTGCCTGAGCAACGCCGACGAGAGGTTGTTTGGGGTTGGAGCCGACGCCCACGTACACTGTGCCGCCGTTGGTGTTGGCGAAGGCACACACGTCGGCTATGATGGCGTAAAGGCGACCGCCGCGGTGGGTCATCCGTTCGTGGAATGACTGGACGATTGTGGGGCCAGCTTCGCGGGCCGCCTGCACGTGGTCGAAAGGACGCTCAGCAGCCTTGCGGGCCGGCCGGGTACGGGCGAAATCATCACCCAGAAAGAGCTCCCGCAAGGCCTCGAAAGTCATCGCCGGCAGAAGCGCCTCGGTGGCCCGATCGCCCACGCCCAGGCGGTTCTTTTGCTGGGGGGCGGCAGTGAGGCGATGGGCATCGGAGCCCTGGATGCACCTCATGCGGCGGGGATACTCTGGCTTGGAGCCGTCGAAAAAGGCGGCAGTGGTGCGACGGCCCTTCTTCTCCAGGTCGGTCACTTCCAGGGCATGGAGATTGGCATCCTGGGTGTAGGCAATGCGGGTTTGTCCGCCAAAGCCAATGCGGCGCATGGCCACACCGTGCGAGGTGTTGGCGTGCGGCGCGATGACAATGCCGCCCGCCTCGACGATGGTACGGTATACAGTCAGCACGTCGGAAGTGGGACCCACTTCGGTCGCGCCTTTATCCAACAAGTCTCCCGGCACGCCAAGCTGCAGCAACATCAACTCCAGTTCCCGCACCGGAGTCTTGGGGCTGAACAGCCCAATGACGTGAAAACCAAGCGTCGCCGTGATCTCGAAACCCGGCAGGAGCAGAATCTTTGCCCACAGGCGGCGGTACTCTTTCAACCGCTGGCGTTCACCTGCCTGAAGGCGATCCAGCCTTTCCAGAAACTCCAGGTTCTCGATCTCATCCAGTATCGCTGCGTAGCCGGCCATGGTGTTATGGTCGGTAAAGGCAATAATGTCCAGACTTTGGGATTCCGCCCGTTTTAGAATGTCCAGGTAAGTAACGTTTTCTTGCTCGTAATCAGAAGAGGCTGGCGTATGAAGGTGCAAATCCATGCGCCGCCACTCCATCGTTTTTTTCTTTTTTCTCCTTGTCACAATAATCCTCACTGGTGGTGAGAGCCGCAAGGTGTCAAGGCGGGCCCGAGCTCTGCAACCTGGCGATTCATCGCCAGGCAAAATGCTTGCCCAGGTCTATAACTACCACGTCAGCACATTGCTGACCCAATGCCGGCCCTGCGCCGTCAAATCGGCGGCCACACTGTCAATGTGATCCCGTGGAGGATCGGAGCACAAAATCAGCCAGGCAATCAATGGGCTTCAAAAAATCGTCGCTCCCATCATGACGTAACATGCAATACGCCGGCCCACGGGTCAAACGACCGCCACCACTGGCGACATCGCCTGCGGCTCTCGTAACAGACCAGCGCGTTCCAATACTCAACCCCGCGCTGATCTCAATCAACAAATATCCTTCAAAATACGGCCGGTCAGTGGGAGGGCACCCCACCCTCGAGCTCGACACGATCTGCAATCTGCTAACTCTCCCCTACCACCTCCTCCTGGCTACCCTTTCTCAAGCAGTGCAGCGTCAAAGACCTGCTCAATCCGGTCAGCGAGGACAATATTCAGTTCCTTACGGATCTCCTCGGGAATGTCGTCCAGGTCTTTTTCGTTGCGACGGGGCAAAATGACGGTCTTGAGACCGACGCGATGCGCCGCCAATACTTTTTGCTTGAGGCCACCGATGGGAAGCACCTGACCGCGCAGAGTGATCTCGCCCGTCATGCCCACGTCGGGTCGCACGCAGCGGTCGGTAAAGAGCGAGACCAGCGACGTGGCAATCGTCACGCCCGCCGAGGGGCCGTCTTTGGGCACCGCCCCGGCCGGCACGTGGATGTGGACGTCAGAATCGGCGAACACCTGCTCGTCAATGTGCAACCCCTCGGCCTGGGCACGGACGTAGCTCATCGCCGCCTGGGCCGACTCGCGCATCACCTCGCCCAGCTTGCCGGTGAGGCGCATGCCGCCTTTGCCCTTCATCCTGGTGGACTCGATGAAGACGATGTCGCCGCCCACGGGCGTCCAGACCAGGCCAGTCGCCACGCCCGGCATCTCGGTGCGCTCGGCCATCTCGGAGTAGAAGCGTTGCTTGCCCAAAAAATCCGGGATGTTGTCCCAGGTGACAGTGATGGATTCCGCGTCACCGGCCGCGATGCGGGTGGCCACCTTGCGGCATATGCTGCCGGCTTCGCGCTCCAAGTTGCGGACGCCTGCCTCGCGCGTGTAGTCGCGCACGATACGGCGGATGGCCCCCTCCTCAAAGATCAGCTCCTCTTCACGCAGACTTGTCTCTTTCATCTGCCGGGGGATGAGGTACTGCTGCGCGATCTTGAGCTTTTCCTCCTCCATGTAGCCATCCAGGTGGATAATCTCCATCCGGTCGCGCAGAGGAGGCGGGATGGGGTCCAGCATGTTGGCCGTGGTGATGAACATCACCCTGGAGAGGTCAAAGGCCACGTCCAGGTAATGGTCACGGAATTCAAAATTCTGCTCCGGATCCAGCACCTCCAGCAAGGCCGACGAGGGGTCACCACGCCAATCGGTGCCGACTTTGTCAATCTCGTCGAGCATAAAGAGGGGGTTGTTAGCCTCGGTGCGCTTGATGGCCTGGATGATACGGCCCGGCATGGCGCCGATGTAGGTGCGCCGGTGGCCCCGGATCTCCGCCTCATCCCTCATGCCGCCCAGCGACATGTGGGTGAACTTGCGCCCCAGGGCGTGGGCGATGGAGCGGCCCAGGCTGGTCTTGCCGGTGCCCGGCGGCCCCACAAAGCAGAGGATAGCGCCCCTGGAACGGCGCGACTCTTCTTCGCCTTCTCGCTCCAGTTTTAGTTTGCGCACAGCCAGGTATTCCAGGATTCGCTCCTTGATGTCCTCCAGGTCATAGTGATCCTCGTCCAGCACCTGCCGGGCGTGGGCGATGTCCAGGTTGTCCTCCGTGCTAAGGCTCCAGGGCAGGCTGGTCATCCAGTCCAGGTAGGTCTTGATGACCGAGTACTCGGCGGCGGCGGCAGGCATCTTTTCCATGCGGCTCAACTCGCGCAGCGTCTCTTTCTCTGCCTCTTCCGGCATGCCCCCCTCGGCGATCTTTTGGCGATACTCCTGGATCTCGACCGCCTGCTCGTCCTCCTCGCCCAGCTCACGCTTGATGGCCTTGAGTTGCTCGCGCAGGAAATATTCGCGCTGCACTTTTTCCATCTCGGACTGTGCCTCAGTCCTGATCTTTTGGCCCATTTGCACCACTTCCAACTCGCGGCTGAGGATGACGATGAGCTTGCGGAGTTTGTCTTTCACGTCGTCCAGCTCCAGAACCTCCTGAGCATCCTCCACCGTCAGGCGCATGTTGGTGGCGATCTGATAGACCAGTTGGCGAGGGTCGTCTATGCTCAGAGCCGCTACGACCACGTCCTCTGGCACGTGGGGCAAAAGTTCCATCAGGCTGCGGAATAGCTCAAGTGCGTTCCGCACCAGGGCCTCCATTTCGACCGAATCTTTGCTCAGATCCGGAATCACTGTCACGTTGGCGCGCAGGTAAGGCTCAATCTGGGTGAATTCCGTGATCCGGATGCGCTCCACCCCTTGCACAAAGAGCAGTAGAGTGCCATCGGGCGCCTTGCGCAGGCGGTGCACGATCACGACCGTGCCGATGTGGTAAATCTGGTCGGGACCAGGTTCGTCTATCTCTGGATCCTTGCTGGCCATCAGGGCAATGACCCGCTGCTCCACCAAAGCGTCGTTCACCAGGCGAATGGAGCGGGGCTGTCCTACGGTCAGCGGCAGCGCCACCATGGGATAGAGCACCACGTTGCGCAACGGCAACACGGCCAACTCGTCCGGGATGCGCAGTCGTTCCTCACTCTCGATCTGTGGCCCGCCGGCAGCAGATTCGCCATTGCTCACCTCGACAACGGTCCTGGCTTCCATCTGCTCATCCAGGCCAGGTATCTGTAATATCCCTTTCTCTTTCTCTGGTGTCATATCTCTCACCACCTCTGACATGCAGGCGAGAGTCTGTTCAGATCAGAAATTGCTCTCGCGACAGGCCTGGCAGGGGATCACGCCCTATCCTCTTTCAAATCTCAACTATTGGCACCTTTCGAGCCGGCCTCTTGGGCAGTACGACCTTCAGAAACCCATCCGCATAAACTGCCTCGATGTCCTCCTCGTCCACGGGCCCTGGCAGGACAACTTCCGAGCGGAATTCGCCGTAGCAAATCTCTATTTGGTGACAGGCCAGTTTGTCCGACGGATCTTGCCGGACACCGGTGATGACGAGCGTCCGATCAGTGATAGAGATGGTGAAATTGCCCTCGCTCATGCCGGCCACTTCCATCCGAACGACATAGTGAGCGTCCGTTTCGTACACGTCGGTCGGTGGATGCCAGGTCTGGTACTGAGAGGGGCCCACCCAACGTCCTGACACGATCATCTCGCCAAAGATGCGATCCATCCGGGCCCGCATCCGTTCAAAATCGCTGTAAAGACCCTTCCTCGCCTGCTGCTTCATGGCTCTCTTCCTTACCTTATCGCACAAGGCGCGCTGCTGCAAATCACAGTCCACAACACTTGGTTTTTCGATAGTATAATTGTACCACAAATGGCGCCAAAGGCAATTCGCGTCCAGCCACGGGTGCATTTTAGTTGATGAGGTAGATTTCTTGGACGTCGCGGC
>CAYNKW010000166.1:0-9187 GCA_964397845.1 uncultured Anaerolineae bacterium | reverse complement strand
GCAGCGTCTGTTCGAGGATGGCGTCGGCGCTGCCGGCTCCCTCGACCTTGCCGCCGGGAAAGCTGAGGCCGCCGGGCGCATACTCTTCCTCGCTTCGGACGACCATCAGGTAGTGGCCGTCCTTGACGATGGCTCCTTCGACGTTGACGATGTACGTGTCGGCAATCATGGTTCTCTCCAAAGGTCTGTGCCCAAGGCCAGTCGAAAATCAGGCTTCCTCCGCCTTGCCAAAGAGTTGTCGCTTGTCGAACCACGGCTTGACGAGCAGGAAGGCGCCCAGAATGATGAGCAGGAACGCGCCCTCGATGGCTTCCAGTCCCAACAACTGCAGGATGCCGCCCAACAGTGAGATGACGCCCAGGAAAGTGGTAAAGCCACTCATCTTGATCTTCAAAAAGTAGCGCGCCGCGTTCAATCCCAGCATGATGACGCCGACCCCGATCGACCAAAACCCCCTGGCCACTACCGTGTGGGGCACGAGGACAAAACCGCCCAGCATGATCAGGAAAAAGCCCCAGCCCATCATTTCCAGGCGGTTGTTCAGAGCTACCTTCTCTTCATCAACGATTCTCTGTTGCGTCTCTTGAATGGTCTTTTGGGTTCTGCCTCTGGCTGTGAAGAGCAGCGCCAGGCCGATGATGCCCAGGATGATCGGCGGGACATAGGGTCTATTGACATCATTCACCATGAACATCAGCTTGTCGGCCGGCAATACAATGTTCAGCACCCCCAGCAGCGCGGCCAGGGCCAGACAGACGATCCCCCAGATCGATCGTGGCTTGTTCACTTTTTGCCTCCTTTTCGTTTCGCATGGGGCCTCCGCGATTCATCTGCGCTATCACGGAGGCCCGTGATTGTCGACTACTCGTACTTGAAACGCCACACCGCCACTGTAAAGAATACGGCCGCAAACCCCAACAGGATCAGGATGTTGGGCGCGGTTTGCGCCAGGGTCCAGTTTCCGGCCAGCAGCCCCATGTAGCCCTCGACACCCCACGCGTTGGGCGTCAGCCGCGATAGAATGCCAATAAAGCCCTCGGCACGGAAGAGGGGGTAGACAATGGTGCCGCCCAGGATCATCAGGATGAAGCCGAGGACCGTGCCCAGCGTGTCGGCCTGCTTGCTGGTGCGGCACAGGGCGCCGAGCAGCATGCCCAGCGAGGCCGAGGCCAGGGCCAGGGCCAGGGTTAGCAGCAGCAGGGCCAGCGGCGACTCGCCCAATGACATCTTGAACAGGGCAACGCCCACGCCGAACAGGACGATCACCTGCAAAAAGACGACGCCCATGTAGGCCAGCATCTTGCCGCCGACGATGGAAACGCGCGGCATGGGCAAAGACAGCAAGCGGCGGAAGGTACCCTCCTCCTTTTCACGCAGCAGCGTCTCGGCCATCTGGCCGATCAGGAAGAAGGCGAAAGCCACGGTAAAGCCCGGGATGTAGTAGGTGATCGGGTCCCACGGCTGTCGCTCCTCTGCCCCCGCCACCGCCTCGTCCCTGACGGCGATCACCGGATTCTGGCGCATCTGCTGCACCTGGGTCCACATCACGCCCAGGGTCTGAGCCTCGATGGCTTGGACCAACTCGGGGGGAGCCTTGTCATAGTCGGGCTCTTGGGCCAGGACGGCGTGGATGCCGTAGCGCAACTCACCCAACAGGCCGATCTCGGCCATGGCCTGGTTGGCGATGCCGGCGACGGTGTTGGCCGCCACCTGTTGGGTGGGGTCTTTGATGATCGTGACCTCGACTGGCTCGCCGGCGTCGATCTTGTCTGTAAAGTCGGCGGGGATGACAAGCGCCGCCGGGGCATCACCGTCGGCCACCCGCTGGTCGGCCAGGGCGGCATCGCTCAGCCTTTTGACCAGGAGTACCTCGGCCCCTTTGAGGCCGTCGGCCAGCATCCGGCCGTAGGACCCCCTGTCCTGGTTGACCAGCAGGACGGTGATCTCGATCTTTGTCTCCGTCTCCTCGCTGCCGGTGTTGCCAAAGGCCATGCCCAGCAAGCTGGCGAACAACAGCGGCATGAGAAAGAAGACGGCCAGCGCGCCTTTATCTTTCAAGACAATGAGCAGATCTTTCCATGCAACGGCTAAACTGTTTCTAATCATTTTTCTCTCCTATCGTGTCGCGTATTGCGTAACGGGAGAGTGCGCAATACGGTTCAGTCAAACTTGAACCTGAGCAGGCCGACCACAAAGAACACCGCCGTAAAGCCGGCCAGGATGCCAAGCTCGGGCAGGATGTCGGCCACACCCTGGCTGCGAAGCATCAGGTCGTTGAAGGCCTGGTTGGCCCAGTAATGGGGCACGACCTTGCCGATGGCGCCCAGAAAGTCACCCAGGAGAAAGTTGGGGATAAAGGCCCCGCCTACCATGCCAGCGACCCACAGGACGAGGGAGCTGATACCGCCTACCTGACTTTCGGTGCGGCACAAGGCGGCGAGCAGGATGCCCAGGCTGGTGGAGCAAAAGGCCACCAGGGTGGTGATCAGGACCAGCCCCAACGGCGAGTTGCCCAGCGACGGGCGCTCTATTCCGATCAGCGGCAGTAGGATCATGCTGACCGCAAAGATGATGGTCACCTGGAGCACAGCAATGAGCAAGTTGGGCAGCATCTTGCCCAGCAGCAGCTCCCACTTGCCCATCGGCGCAGCCAGCAGGCGGCGGAAGGTGCCCTCCTTTTTCTCGTCAAAGATCGAGCGGGCAGTGTTCTGGGCCGTGATGAAGGCGAACATGATGGCAAAGCCGGCCACGCTAAAGGTGGATGGACTGAAATCGTCCCGGCCTTGGGTGACCTGATCGGGCCACTTGGCAGCCAGGCCCACCAGCGGGGCGGTCCTGGACCGCTCAAATTGGCTTTCGGCCTGGACCTTGATCCGCTCGGCGGTAAAGACCTGCACCTCCGGGGGGGCATCGCCCATCATGGCCCCCATCTGGCTCAGGCCGCCGACCAGTTGCGTCTGCAGCGACAGGTCACTGGCGACGCCGCCGACCACCAACCGCACCGCCTCGAGCTCCGAGTCGCTGGCGCCGGGGCCGTAGGCCAGGCGCAGCGTCGTCTGCTTGCCGGCCTGAACGTCGGCGCTAAAGCCGGCGGGGACGGTGATTACCAGGTTGATCGTTTCGTCCTTCAGATCGGCCTCGACTTTGTCCTGGTCATAGTCCTCGGTCTGGAGGCCGCGATCGTCGTTGAGGTTGTCGAGCAGCAGCGCCGACATCTCGCCGCCGGGGTCGAGGTTGACCACCGGGACGCTAATAACCTCCTCCTCGGGCTCCCCCGCTAAAAACGCTGCGCTAAAGGCCAGGATGAAGAGCATCGGCAGCAGGAACAGCATGACTATCTGTCCCCGGTCTTTCAGCAACAACCGTAGGTCTTTAAAGGCGACACTTGGTGCATTCATCGTTCACTCCTTGGTTGGTAGATTGGTAGATTGGGGAACCCCCAATTTACCAATCCCCGATGTACCAATATACCATCATCACTGGCGCAGCTTTTTGCCGGTCAGGTGCAAGAAGACGCTTTCCAGGTTAGGCTCCCACTGTTCCAGCGACGTGATTCGTATGTCCTGCCGGTTGGTGAGTTCGAGGATGCCCATTAGGGCTTCTTGGAGCTGGTGGGTCTCAACCTTCAAGTTTCCATCGGTGCGGGTTACGGCCTTGACAGACGGGAGTTCGGCGATCTGGTCGAGAACGGTGTCCGCCCGACCTTCTTCCAGGCCGACGACGAGGATGCCGCCGCCCAGGCTGCGGATCAGCGCCGTGGGCGTGTCCAGGGCGATGACCTTGCCCTCGTCCATGATGGCCACCCGGTGGCACAGGCGCTGGGCCTCTTCCATGTAGTGGGTGGTGTACATGATGGTCATTCCCTCGCGGTTCAGGGCTTCGACGTGCTCAAAGATGGCATTGCGGCTTTGGGGGTCCACGCCGACCGTGGGCTCGTCGAGGAACAGGACGTCGGGTGTGTGGAGCAGTCCGGCGGCGATGTTGATCCGGCGCTTCATGCCGCCCGAGTAGGTTTCGATGGCATCGCCGGCGCGCTCGGCCAGCCCCACCATCTCCAGCACCTTGTCCACGCGGGCGCGAAGCTCCTTGCCCCGCAGGCGGTAGATGCGGCCAAAGAAGTTGAGGTTTTGCCGGGCCGACAGGGTAGGGTAGAGGGCCAGCTCTTGTGGTACCAGGCCCAGCTTGGCCTTGACGGCGTTGGTGTCGGTCTTGAGGTCCAGGCCGTCTACGGTGATGCTGCCGCTGTCCGGCGGGAACAGGCCGATCAGCATCGAGATCGCCGTGGTCTTGCCCGCGCCGTTGGGGCCGAGCAGGCCATAGATCTCGCCCCGCGCCACGCGGAGGGAGACGCCACGCACAGCGTGGATCTCACCATAGGTTTTGACTAGATCTTGAGCAATAAGAATTGGCTCAGACATGGTATCCTCCTGTTCGTTGAAGGTGGGGTAATAACCGTTACGCCTAGAGGATACTCCATATCGGGTCATATTGTGTAGTGCCGAAAGTCATGTTTGGGGGTCACAATGACAGGTAGAACGAGGCAAACAAAAAACCCGAACGGGGGTAGGGCCGTCCGGGTTGCCTGTTGTTGGCGGAATGTGTCCTATTCTTCAGTGTCGACTTGCACCGCACTACCCGACAAAGAGCCTGGGCAAAGCTAGAATCACTGGACAGGATTTACAGGATGAACAAGATTTGAATGAAAAATCCTGTCAATCTTGTCAATCCTGTCAAAAATCGGCATGAGGAAATCTCATGTCGGGTAGTGAATGAGAGCGTCTCCTACCGGTAAGCGTCTCGCCGGTGGACGATGCGAAGTATCGTGACCTCTCGCGAGGCATCGTCAATTTGATAGATAACGCGGTAATCGCCTGCTCGAGTGCGCCAGTGGTCGCGTGCACCCACAACTTGACGACGCCGTGGGGTCGAGGATTCTCCTTCAGAGCGAGGAGTACCCGCTCAATGCGGGGACGGATGAGGTGAGAAAGCTTTTTCCAATCGCGCCTGGCGGCCGGACGGAGGAGTACCTGGTAGGTCATGGAACCTGCTTCTCTGCCAACAAGTCTTCCAGAGAGGTTGAAGGACCGTCTTCTTTGAGAGCCTCGTCGGCCAGCAGATTGTCAATGGCATCCTGCAAATAACCGGGAAGGGATTCCCAGTCGGCGTGGTGGGCCAGAAGGCGCAGGAAGGTCTGGTAGTCGCCATAAGCCAAGATGACGCCAACCACTTCTCTTTGCTCGTCATAAATCAGGCGCGGAGGATAGGCCCACTCAGAGGGTACCGGGGCTTTTGCGGTCACTGCCTCAGCTCGTGTCATTTCTCTATTCCTCACTGCCAGTTTGTACCGCACTCTCCAGACTGGGCATAACGCCGACGGGATGCATCG
Organism: uncultured Anaerolineae bacterium; assembly: GCA_964397845.1. GTDB lineage: Bacteria > Chloroflexota > Anaerolineae > CAYNKW01 > CAYNKW01 > CAYNKW01. Next base: position 3,801 of record CAYNKW010000166.1, on the reverse strand, counting down.
TGTCGCTTCGCATGGTGGGCGGAGGTTCCTGGGAAGATGCCGCTGCCCATTCTGGTTCGGGCTCCGGTTCTGGCTCTGGCCTCGGTTCAGGGATTGGTGCCTCGGCGACTACCGGCACCTCGTGGGCCATGTGCGGCGCTGACGGACTGGTGCCACAGTAAGGACAGATGTTCCAGCGCAGTCGCAGGAGCGCACCGCAGGCGGGGCACACCTTTTTCAGCCGCGTGTGGCAGGAAGGACAGAATTGAAAGTCGTCCCGCACCGTCTGCTTGCAGCCGGGGCAGACCAGCCGCTCTTCGATGTCCTGCAACAGGGCTTCTTCTTCCAGCGAACGTTCGTAGGCTTCGGCTAGCGTCTCGTGAGGGCGAAGGATGAGGTAGATGAACATCCCCAGTGGCCCAAAGACAGCGACCATGAGAGCGGCCAGCAGTTGGGCGAAGGGATCACGGGAGCGCGCCCGCGCATCGCGAAATGCCCAGATGACCAGGCTCACCCAAAACGCTGCCAGGAAAGCTCCCAAAAAGGCGACCACCACCAGCAGGATGGCCCCCAGGTTATTCAGAATGGTTTGCATAACGCTGCTTCTCCTTAAGCAGGGATACGGGCATGGCCCACGGGGAGCTATTATACCATTGACGGGAGAGATTGCAAATTCAGCAAATTGCGAATTGGAGATGGCAAACCTGTCACTGTCATGGCGAAGCGTGGAAGCGGCGGAGTTGGACGAGGAGGATGGAGACGTCGGCCGGGTTGACGCCATAGATTCGGGCGGCCTGGCCCACGGTGGCCGGGCGGATGCGATCCAGCTTTTCGCGAGCCTCGTTGCGCAGGCCGGTAACGGCGTTGTAGTCAAAATCGGGCGGGATAGGCAGGTCTTCCAGCCGCCGGGCGCGCTCCACCTCGCGCCGCTGCTTTTCGATGTAGCCGGCGTAATGGGCTTCGATCCACACCTGGTCGGTCACGTCAGGCGGCAAGGGCGCCGGTGGCGGCGTCAGAGCCGTCACGAGCTCGTAGCTGACCTGGGGTCGCTGGAGGAGCTTGTAGGCGTTGAGGCCGTCGCTCACCGGCGTCAGCCCTGCGGCCGCCAGTTGAGCGTTGACCTCGGGCGTGGGGCGCAGATAAGTTGCCTTCAATCGTTCGAGTTCGGCGGTCATGGTCCGGCGTTTGCGCTCGGTCGCCTCGTAGCGTTCGCGGGGTAGCAGGCCGGCCTGATAGCCCAGCGACGAGAGGCGCAGGTCGGCGTTGTCTTCGCGCAGCAGCAGGCGGTATTCCGCCCGCGAGGTCATGATGCGGTACGGTTCGTCAATCTCTTTGGTGATCAGGTCATCAATCAGCACACCGATGTAGGCCTGATCGCGGCGCAGGATCAGCGGTGGTTTGCCCTGGACTTGAAGCACGGCGTTGATCCCGGCCATGAGTCCCTGGGCGGCGGCTTCTTCGTAACCGGAGGTGCCGTTGATCTGACCGGCGTGGAACAGCCCCTCGACCCGCTTTGTCTCCAGCCAGGCGGTGATCTGATCGGCCGGCAGGCTGTCGTATTCGATGGCATAGCCGGGACGGATGATCTCCGCCTCTCGCAGCGCCGGGATGCTATGCAGCATGGCCAGTTGCACGTCCTCCGGCAGGCCGGTGAAAAGCCCCTGCACGTAAACCTCGCCCGTGGCCCAGCCCTCTGGCTCCAGGAAAACCTGGTGCGATGGCTTGTCGGGAAAGCGGACGACCTTTTCCTCGAACGAGGGGCAATAGCGCGGCCCGGTGGCCCCGGTGGCTCCCGGCGCGATGGGCGAGCGGTGCAGGTTCTGCCGCACGATACGGTGTGTCTCCTTGTTGGTGCGCACCAGGTAACACGGCAACTGGGGCCGCCACTCGAACTGCCGGGGAACCGGGTACGCGGGGTTGATTCGCCATTCGCCATTCGCCATTCGCCATTCCGAATTCGCGTCGAAGCTGAAATACAGAGGCCTCTCGCTGCCCAGTTGCGGCTGTGTCTGGGAAAAGTCTATGGTGCGGGCGTCAATCCGGGGTGGCGTGTTGGTCTGCAGGCGGGCCAGGCGGAAACCCAGTTCACGCAGCGAAGCAGAAAGTCCTTGCGCCGGGAACTCGGCGGCGCGACCGGCGGACCAGGTGCGCTCACCGGAGAGGATGCGTCCGCCCAGGAAAGTGCCGGTTGTCAGCACGGCCGTCCGCCCGGCGTAGAGCCGGCCGGTGTGGGTAGTCACGCCCTGCAGGCGTTCGCTTTTTACGACCAGCCGCTCGACGCGGGCCTGCTTCAGGTGCAGGTTGGGCGTTTGCTCCAGTGTGAGCTTCATGGCCAGCGAGTAGAGCCGCTTGTCGCATTGCGCCCGCCGCGATTGCACGGCCGGCCCCTTGCTGAGGTTGAGCCGGCGTATCTGGATGAAGTTGCGATCCACGGCGCGGGCCATCTCGCCGCCCAGGGCGTCGATCTCCCGCACCAGGTGGCCCTTGCCTGGGCCACCCACGGCTGGGTTGCAGCTCATCTGGGCGATGAGGTCCAGGTTCATGGTCAGCAGCAGCGTTCGCGCGCCCATGCGCGCCGCTGCCAGGGCCGCCTCGCACCCGGCGTGCCCCGCGCCGACGACGATTACGTCGTACATGGTTCTTCCTGAATTAGTAGGGGCTCAGAGCGGGTGTGTCACCCGCGTCCCATATCCAGGGGTAGTGCACCCTCTGGGCACTGAATACGGGGGGTGACACACCCCCTTTGAGCTTGTTAAGTTCCTTCCTTCCACTTTTTTGAGGAGACCCAATCCCGTCTAGATTCACCAGATCCACTGGATGATCCAGTTCAAGCAAAAGTCTGCCCAAGAGGTGGAAAAACTTTCCTTTAGGACAACCCCGGATGGCCAGGTCAATGTCCGATCTATCTCTCATCTTCTCTGCGGTGAGTGAGCCGAAGAGAAAGACGTGGGTACAGCCGGCCTCCTTGAGGATTTCTATGGCTCGATGGACATCTTTATGGTAGGCTTCGGAAAGTTGAACTTGCACTTTCCCTGTTCATCAACATTATACTCTCCGTCGGCCCATAGCGCAAACAGCCTGTCCTCACGGCTGCATTTCAATTTTGGAGCAAGTTGGACGACCCAGCCCTTCGGCAGGCCCTTGGTCCTTTGGCCCAAGGACAAAGGGCTCAGGACGCGGCTTGCTGGGGGAGCGCTGACAAATCTTATTTGGACGCAGATTCACGCAGATTTTCGCAGATAAAAACAAGATCAGCCTACCAAGCGCTGAATCCACCTCCGCCACCCAATGATGCAGGTAGACAACAGTGAGCTGTGCTTCCGTTTGACCTTCTCGGTGCATTTCAGCAATGATGAAACGTCCTCCCAGCCTTAGTACCCGCTTCATCTCGGTGAGAACTGATGGGATGTTTGCCAGATGATGCAACGATGCCGAAATGCTCACAGTGTCAAAACTCTCGTCCTCCAAGTCCATCTGCTCGGCATCCATCTGGATGAACTGGATGTTCTCTTGGTCGAAGGTGCTCTGTGCTGTTTCAATGGCCTGTTCACTGATATCAATGCCGACAATCTCAGTATAGCTCTTGAGGCTTTCTGCCAGGATTCGAACAAAACCACCCTCTTGTGTGGCAACGTCAAGCACCCTGCCACCAGCAATGTCGCCCAATGTTTGCTTGAAGACGTTCGTCATTCCAGTATCCTCAGATTCGGGGCACAACAGGGCGGCCTAACGGACCGCGCATAAGCCGCCTGCGGGTTTCGCAGTAACACCACCCGTGAACCCAAAACGCTGCAAAAACGAAACCTAGCAACAAGAGGACCC
>CAYNKW010000165.1:7521-9233 GCA_964397845.1 uncultured Anaerolineae bacterium | reverse complement strand
CTATTTGGGCCAGGTCGAGATGGGCAAGGTACCCAAAGAGGCTTCAAATTGATCTGGCAGCGGGCGGTTGTTTGCTATGGGATTGGAAATGCATTTCAGGCCCTGGATTGTATGCTGGCTGGCCTTGCTGCTATTGGGGGGGCTGTTGTTGGCAATTGCTTGCCAGCCCAGGGGCGGGGAAGTAACCGTTGTCGCTGATGGTGAGCCGCGCGTCGTCATGGTGCGCCAGGCAACCGCCGGCGAGGTATTGGTGCAGGCCGGTGTGACAGTGGGCAAGCTGGACCGCGTATCACCGGATACGTGGGAGTTGGTACAGCCTGGCGATACGGTCGTCGTCATCCGGGGACGCGAAGAGTTCGTCGAGATGGAGGAGGATCTGCCCTTCGCGCGCCAGATCCTGCGCAACGAGGCCCTTCCCGCTGGCGAGCAGCGCCTGGCCCAGAAAGGAGAGCCTGGCAAGGTTCGCATCACCTATCGTGTTTTCTACGCCGATGGCGTTGAGGCGGAGCGCACCGAGGTCCGGCGGATGGTGCTAAAGGAGCCGCTGGATGAAATCGTCGTCGTCGGCGCGCAGGGGAGCTATGCCTCGCTGCCCATTACCGGCACGGTGGCCTACATTTCCAATAGTAACGCCTGGATAATGCGCGAAACCAGCAATGGCCGGCGGCCTCTGACTTTGTGGGGTGATCTGGATGGTCGTGTCTTTGATCTCTCACCCGACGGTCGTTACCTGATTTTCACCCGTGCTGGCGGTACAGAGCCGGATACACCTCTGAATTCCCTCTGGATTGTCACCACCACAGTTCTGGGTGAATCTCCCTTTCCTGTGGGCCTGGAAAACTTGCTGTATGGCGAGTGGTCGCCCGATGGCCAACGCTTTGCTTATTCCACCGTCGAGCACACCGGCGGGCGGCCTGGCTGGAAGGCGCTCAACGATCTTTGGCTGGCTTCCTTTCGCACACGGGATGGCGTCATCCAGGTCGAGCCGGCCAAGAGAGTGGTGCAGGTGCGTGGTGATCGGACCGTCACTGAAACGCAGCCGTCGGGCCTGGAGCTGGTAGCATTGTCGCCTCCCTCGAGTGAAGGGGCCTTCAGTTGGTGGGGAGCCAACTATACCTGGTCACCCGACGGCAGATATATTGCCTATGCCCGGCCCGATCAGATCGGTGTGGTGGACGTGGCACTCAAATTGCCTATCCGTTTCATCGAATTCCCAGAGTACAATACCTACAGCGATTGGGTCTGGACTTCTAGCCTTTCCTGGTCACCTGATAGTCGCTTCATTGTCTGCACCATTCACAAGCCGGCCGGCCGGGGCGTTGCCGATGAGGATAGTCCTATTTTCGACGTGGAGGTCGTTGCTGTGGATCGCAGCGTTCACGCCAGGCTGGTGCGAGATGCCGGCATGTGGGCCGGCGCGCGTTGGTCGCCTCTGGTGCGTGGATTAGACAGCTTTATTGCGTATGGCCTGGCCCGTAACCCTCAGGAGCCGGATCGCAACCGGTATGATCTTTTCCTGATGGATCGCGACGGCAGCAATCCCTGGCGGCTCTATCCGCCGCCAGGAGAGATGGGACTGATGGGGCCTCCCCGGATTGCCTGGTCGCCTGGCGGCAAGCAGATACTGCTGGTTCACGGGGGTAACCTGTTTCTCCTGGAGGTCGGTTCTGGTCTCGTAAGACAACTCACCGGCGATGGCGGAGCCAGCCTGC
>CAYNKW010000165.1:5419-7421 GCA_964397845.1 uncultured Anaerolineae bacterium | reverse complement strand
GAGGTCGGTTCTGGTCTCGTAAGACAACTCACCGGCGATGGCGGAGCCAGCCTGCTCCGTTGGCGAGGATGACAGGGAGGGAGTGAGCCCGGGCAAGGGTCGCAATTCAAATCTGCGCTGCCTATATGGCGGGAAGACACTGGGCCCGGTGAGGTCGGGTAGGGAGCCTGACAGGTATTCTTGTCTGACTGTGGAGAAGATGTGACCAAACGCTCTGGGCGGCGACAACAACCAGCCGTGCTATCTACGGGCCAGAGACCTTTCTCGCTCCTGTTACGTTTGGGAGTAGCGGTGCTCTTGCTGGTCGTGCTGCTGCTGGCGACTTTTCTAACCTGGCAGCGGATGCAGGCTGCTGGCGAAGGCTACCTCGATATACCTCACAACCTCCCCCCGGCGCTGGACGTTCGCCTGGGCGTCAATGCCGATCTGCAACAGTATGATAATTCCGACCTGGATCGCGCTCTGGCGCGCATTGAGGAGGCAGGCCTGGGCTGGGTGCGGCAAACCTTTCTCTGGGCCGGAATCGAGCCACATCCCGGTCGCTTTGAGTGGGCGCGATGGGATGCTATCGTTGATCGTGTGTCCGAGCGCGGTCTGCGACTCGTTGCTGTGCTGGATTCGGCCCCTGCCTGGACACAACTCGATCCGGCCAACCCCCATCCTGCTGCGCCACCCCGTGAGGTGGCTGACTTTGGGCGATTCGCTCACGCTTTCGCCCGTCGCTACGGCGACACAATAGACTACTACCAGGTGTGGGACGAACCAAACCTCAGTGAACACTGGGGCGCAGCCTACGTTGATCCGACTGCCTATGTCCGGCTCCTGCGCGAAGGCTATGTTCAGATCAAAGATGTCGATCCATCGGCTAGAGTGATCCTGGCTGGGTTGGCTCCCACGGCGGAGAATGGCCCCCTCAACCTGAACGAAGTTGCCTTTCTGGAGGGTGTCTATGCTGCTGGTGGCGCTGTTTTCTTTGACGTTGCCGCTGCCAAGCCCTATGGCTTTTGGCACCGCGCCGACGACCCACAGACCGACGTGAGTGTCCTCAACTTCAGCCGGGTCGAACTGCTACGTCGGGTGATGGTGGCCCACGGGGAGGCCGACAAGCCGCTCTGGGCGGTGGCCTTTGGCTGGAACGCACTGCCGGAGGGCTGGCAAGGCCGTCCCTCGGCCTGGGGCACTGACACCGAAGGCGTCCAGTTCACTGACACTATCGCTGCTATCGAACGGGCGCGCCGCCAGTGGCCCTGGCTTGGCTTGATGTTGCTCTCTCACCTGCAACCCGACGTTCCACCCGACGATCCCTTCGTTGGCTTCTCGCTGCTGGATAAGAGTGGTCGGCCCCGCCCGGTGTACGATGCTGTCCGTGCGTTGGCCACAGCGCGGCCCGTGGCTTGGCCTGGTCGCTATTGCCCGGCTCATCCCTCGGCGCGCTACACCGGTGACTGGCGCGTGACCGCCGCCGGGGCCGACGTCCCGGCTGGCGCGGACGCCGCGGTTGGCGATGTTCGTCTTATCATCCCCTTTTACGGCACGCGCCTCGACCTGACTGTGCGGCGGGGCGATTTTTGGGGGACGCTTTACGTTTCGATTGACGGCCAACCGGCGGATCGCCTGCCGCGCGACGCCCAGGGACGTGCCTACCTGGTGCTCTACGATCCGCTGCACGAGACGGCCACCGTGACGGTGGCCGCTGGTCTGCCCGATGGTCTGCACGAAGCGGTCATTGTCCCTGACGGCGGCTGGGGACAGTGGGTCATCGCCGGTTGGACGGTGGGGCGCGAGCCGGATCTGACGCCCTACCGCATCGCCCTGGTTTTCCTGACTCTGGCCTCGACGGTTTGTCTGGTCGTCACGGTTTTCCACGCCCGCTCTTTATTCCCCCTTCTCCATTCTTTCATTCTCCATTCTTCTACTCTCTATTCTTCATTCTCTACTCTCCATTCATTCCTGCCTGAGAGCCTTCAACTGGCGCTGATGGCCTTTATCACTGTGGTCTTTT
>CAYNKW010000165.1:4028-5319 GCA_964397845.1 uncultured Anaerolineae bacterium | reverse complement strand
TTCCTGCCTGAGAGCCTTCAACTGGCGCTGATGGCCTTTATCACTGTGGTCTTTTACTTTGCTCCTGGCCTGCCGCTGAGCCTGGTCGCGCTGTCCGCGCTGGCCCTGCTCGTCTTCCTGCGCCCCGATCACGGGCTGGCCCTCGTTGCCTTCAACATTCCGTTTTTCCTCCGTCCCAGGCCCCTGGCTGGCAAAGCCTTCTCCCTCGTCGAGATCGGCACACTGCTCTGTTTTGCTGCATGGGCCACAAGAGGGATTCTCAATTTTGCCATCTGCAATCCGCAGTCTGCGATCCGCAATCTGCGATCCGCCGACTGGGCTGTTTTCTTCCTCGTTGGCCTCGGCACGCTATCGCTGACCTGGGCAGACAACTTTGGGGTGGCCTCGCAGGAGTTTCGCATAGTGATCCTGGAGGCAGGACTGTTCTATCTCCTGTTGCGGGTAACGGCAGGCAGGGAAAGGGAACGGCTGTACCGGCTGGTCGTGGACGCACTGGTGGCGGGAGCGGCAGTTGTTTCTTTTATTGGGCTGGGGCAGTACTTTGTCTCCGGCGACGTTATCACCGCCGAGGGGGTGCGGCGCGTGCGGGCGCTGTACGGATCGCCCAACAACCTGGCCCTTTTCCTGGAGCGGATTCTGCCTTTGTTGGTTGCGCTGGCGTTGTGGGGAAGGAACCGCTGGCGGCGGACGCTCCATGTACTGGCTGTCTTGCCGGTGCTCGCTGCGCTCTTTGTGACGTTCTCCAAAGGCGCGTTGTTTATTGGTCTCCCGATTGCGTTGTTCTTCCTGGGCCTGATGCGCGGTCGCCGGACGGTGTTGCTGGCGCTGGCGGCACTGGCGGTTCTAGCCGTGGCGCTGTTGCCTTTCGCCAGCACCGAGCGCTTTGCCAACACTTTCGATCTGGCGCAAGGCACGGCTTTCTTCCGCGTCAAGCTGTGGCAATCTACCGTCAAAATGATCGCCGACCATCCGCTGACCGGCGTCGGCCTGGACAACTTTTTGTATGCTTACCGCACCCGCTACGTGCAGCCGGAGGCGTCCGATGAACTCAACCTGTCGCATCCGCACAACATCGTGCTGGATTTCTGGACGCGGTTGGGCCTGGGCGGCGTAGCCGTGCTGTTTTGGCTGGCGATTGCCTTCTTTCGCGCGGGCTTTCACCGCTATCACTGCCTGCCCGACAGCGACGACCGCGCCATGATCCTTGGCCTGCTGGCCAGCATGGTCGCGGCCTTGGCTCATGGCTTGATTGACCACGCTTTCTTTCTTGTAGACCTGGCCTTTGTCTTCA
>CAYNKW010000165.1:0-3928 GCA_964397845.1 uncultured Anaerolineae bacterium | reverse complement strand
GGCGACATTGTTGTCTCGTTGGCCCGGCAATACCCCGACGCGCAGGTAGTAGGTGCTGATTTCAGCTTTGAAATGATGCAGACTGGCCGTCCCAAATTCGCCGCTGCAGGTCTGGATGGGTGTATCACCCTGGCCGCGGGCGATGCGCTGCGGCTGCCTTTCGCCGATGGAAGTTTTGATGCTGTCACCACCGGTTTTGCCCTGCGCAACGTAACCGACATTCCCCGCATCTTTGCCGAGATGTATCGCGTGGTCAAGTCCGGCGGACGCGTCGTCTGCCTGGAGATCTCCCGGCCCACGCTGCCGCTGTTCCGCTCGCTGTTTGACTTTTACTTCTACCGGGTAGTGCCGTGGGTGGGCGGGCTCATCAGCGGGTACAGAGAGGCCTACACTTATCTGCCCCACTCGCTCACCGACTTTTTGACGCCGGAGGAAGTCAAGGCCGTGATGGAAGAGATCGGTTGGCGCCAGGTGCGCTATCGGCGACTAACGATGGGCACGGTGGCGATCCACGTGGGGGTAAGAGAGTGTGACAGCAAGGGGGAGGAAATAGACGCATGACCCAAAGCGCCACACAGTACGCCGGCGATGACAAGGCTATCGCCCTCGGCCACCCCAGCTACGTGTGGCGGGCGGGTCAGGAGCGGCGGCTGAACCTCATCCGCCGGTACGCCCCGCTGGAAGGCCGGTGCGTGCTGGATGCCGGCTGCGGTGTGGGGATGTACGTGGCGGCTTTCCGCCGTTTCACCGATGCGGTTTATGGCGTAGACCTTGACTGGAAAAAGATCGCACAAGCGGCCAGGGATTTGCCCAACCTTCAGGTGGCTTCTGTCGAGGCGCTTCCCTTCGCTGACGGCAGCTTTGACGTGGTGTTGAGCCACGAGGTCATCGAGCACGTGGATGACGACCGGGCTGCGGTGGCCGGGGCGGTGCGGGTGCTCAAGCCGGGCGGCCGGCTGGTGATCTATGCGCCCAATCGCCTCTATTTCTTCGAGACGCACGGTTTTTTCTGGCGAGGGAAATATCGCTTGGGCAACATTCCCCTGGTCAGTTGGTTGCCGGACCGCTGGCGGGACCGTCTCTGCCCTCACGTGCGGGCCTACACGGCGCGCGGTCTCCGGCGTCTCCTGGCCGGCCTGCCGGTCAAAATTGTGGCTCATACCCAGGTCTATCCCGGTTTCGACAACGTCGCTGCCCGCCGTCCGTGGCTGGGCCGGTGGCTGCGCCGCGTCCTTTATGCCCTGGAGCGAACGCCCCTGCGTGTCTTTGGTCTCTCCCATCTCCTGGTCATCGAGCGGATCCGAGTCCGCGATTGGCAGAGTTTGCCCCCTGTGCCAACCTGTGTTAAAATTGAAGGGTAACTATCCGGATCTGGCGATCCGGTAGGAGCGGCTGAGTAGTTACATTGAAGGACAGTTTGGTGTAGCCATGAGTCAACCTATCTGGATCGTGAAACTCATACAGAAGCTTTTTCCGCGCCGTTTTCTCCTGGCCAGGCTGACGCATATACCTGTCGTTGCCAGGATCGTTGATCGCCTGCTCTTCGAGGGGGATGATATCATCTACCTGCCTCGGGATCGAGTGATTCCGGTGAATCAGGCACTCGATAATCCAGGCGAGATGGTCCTGCCGTCTCGGGTGGTGGAGCATTTCATCGAGAAAGCTACCTATCACTGGATCATGAACTTTTGTGTCTGCCGTGATTCTATGAGGTGTGAGGATTACCCCATTGATTTGGGCTGTCTCTTTCTTGGAGAGGCGGCCATGGGGATCAATCCACAGCTTGGACGCCGCGTAACGAAACAAGAAGCGCTGGAACACGCAAGACGCTGCCGGGAAGCGGGCCTGGTTCATTTGATTGGCCGGAACAAGCTCGATACCGTATGGCTGGGCATCGGTCCGGGTAACAAGCTGTTGACTATTTGCAACTGTTGTCCTTGCTGCTGTCTCTGGCGGATACTGCCTGACATCGCTCCTCAGCTTGGCACCAAAATCACGAGAATGCCCGGTGTGACAGTCAGCGTGACAGATCGGTGCGTGGGCTGCGGAACCTGTACCAAGGACGTATGCTTTGTTGACGCCATTCATCTGGTCAACCATCGGGCAGTCATAAGCGACGCATGCCGGGGCTGTGGTCGTTGTGTTGATGCTTGTCCTCAACAAGCCATCGAGATCGCTATCGTCAATGACCAGTTCGTAGAAGAATCCATCAACCGCATATCGTCATTGGTTGACGTTTCGTGAAATTGCTATCCCCCTCCGCTTTGATCCAAAAGAGCGCTGGAGCTGTGGCATCTGTGCCAGAGAAGCTATCAACATGAGACCGTTAGGCGAATCTGAATCGGGAAGGACGGCGTGATGGTTAATATCCCTGTGTTGAAAAGGATCACTGAAGCCAATGCTTTGTTGGCCGATGCCCTGCGGGCCAGGTTCGTCCGGCAAGACGTGTTGGTGCTGAACATCATCGCCTCGCCGGGGGCCGGCAAGACCTCGCTGTTGGAGCGCACCATTGAGAAGCTGCACGGTGAGCTGCGCCTGTCCGTCATCGAGGGCGATCCCACCACCAGCCTGGATGCCGAGCGCATCGTTGCTGCCGGGGTGCCGGCAGTGCAGATCAACACTGATGGCGGATGCCACCTGGAGGCGCGCATGATCCAGGTAGCTCTGGAGCAACTCAGAGTGGAAGACGCTGACGTGGTCATCATTGAGAACGTGGGCAACCTGTTATGTCCCACTGGCTGGGACCTGGGCGAGGATGCCAAGGTCGTGGTCGCCAGCCTGCCCGAGGGTGATGACAAGCCATTCAAATATCCTATGGCCTTCGCCACAGCCCAGGCAGTGGTCATCAACAAGATCGACCTGGAGCCTTACGTGCCGGCCAAAGTGTCTGTGCTGCGTGAGAGCGCTCTCAAGATCAACCCACACCTGGCGGTGTTTGAGGTTTCTTGCCTCACTGACCAGGGCCTCGATGGATGGCTGGACTGGATACAGGCGCAATTGGCCAGGAAGCGGACAGCATGCGCGTGAGACGAAGAACCTGTGGATCTCTGCCTGATGCGCGCTCTCTGCGGTCAGGATGGGGGTTCCGGTGCACGAAATGGCTGTAACCCAGGCAATGTTGAACATGGCCCTGGAACACGCCAGAGGCTGCTGCATCACTGATATCTATTTGCAGGTAGGCAGGATGTCGGCTATCGTCCCTCAATCGGTAGAGTTCTTTTTTGACTATCTTAGCGAGGGTACCCTGGCCGAGGGGGCGACGCTACACTTTGAGATCCTGCCCCTCGAGATGACCTGCATGGATTGTGGGCGGCAAGCTGATTTAAGTGAGTGGAGCGATAAGCCGCCCCGAGCGATCATGGTGCCGGCCCTGGCCCGGGGCTGCGAGTGTGGCAGCAGTAACCTCCGCGTCACCGGTGGCGTTGGCTTTGACATGGTGAGTCTGGGTGTGGAGGGGGCACTACCCATCCTTCACAAGGGCGAGTAAATGTGGTATAATAGCATTCAAGGCCAAGATGCCCGGCGGCTCGCGCGGAGCCCGAGGCGGGAGTGGCTGCCGTGATGGTGTTCGGTCTGGGTTCGGTGTGCCGGCAGAGCCTCGGTGGACCACTATATCCGGCGCTGAAGGAACGGAGGACGGTGATGAACAAGAAGACAATGGCTATTCTGATCGTGGTGTTGGCGGGCCTGCTGGTGTGGGCCGTTGGCAGCAGCGGGAGCGGGTCACTGGCGCAGGGAGGGGGCGAAGTGGGCCCCCAGGCCGTGTTGACCCCACTGCTCCAGTACCAGGGACGGTTGACCGATCCCGGCACAGGCGAGGCGGTGACCGACGGCGTATACCCGATCAGTTTTCGGCTGTACAACGTCGAGTCCGGTGGCTCGTGGCTGTGGATGGAGACGGAGGACGTGTCGGTGCAGGGCGGGCTGT
>CAYNKW010000164.1:6075-9257 GCA_964397845.1 uncultured Anaerolineae bacterium | reverse complement strand
TGACCGATTATCGTTTGCGGCAAAGGGAATACTTGCTGGAGATCAGCCGGGCAATGACCGCCCGGTTGGACTTGCCCTCGGTGCTGCAGTTGATCATCCAGAGCGCGGTAGAGATGTTAAGCGGGCGGGCGGGGCTCATCGCCTTGCGGCAGGAGGACGGGGACCTGCACGTGGAAGCCAGTTACGGCGTCTCTGGCCGAACGCAAGATTTCTTTTCCCCCCTCTTCAGCGATATCCCCGGCCTGAGCACTCACCGCGATCTGTTGCGCTGGGCGATTCCCGACCTGGAGCAGAAGCTCCGACAGGTGGCCCAGGTTCTGGGCATCGGATTGACCCGCGTCGTAGCCTTGCCGATGGTCATTGAGGATCAGCTCATCGGCGTGGTGTACGTCTTTCGCACCGGTGGCATCGCCTTTACGCGCAATGATCGCCAACTGCTGGCCAGTTTTGCTGACCAGGCGGCCATCGCCGTGCAAAACGCTCGCCTTTACCAGCAAGTGACGCAGGAAAAAGCCCGCCTGGACGCCATCATTGAGCACTCTGGCGATGGGGTCATGATCCTGGAACCGGACCGGCGCATTACGGTCTTTAACCGCGCCCTGGCTGCCATGAGCGGTGTCTCTGCCGAGGAAGCCGTGGGTCGCTTCTGCTATTACGTACTAGAGCTGGAGAACGCCGAACCGGCTGGCGTGGACTTGTGTGACGAAGCCAATGTGCCTGTCTTTCATTCCGCTAATGAGCACCTCTATGTGGAAGGGGACATCCGCCACGGTGACGGTTCGGTCGTGACCATGGGCATCACCTACAGCCCACTGTTCAACGACGAGGGCAAGCTGGTCAACATCACCGCCAGCGTCCGCGACATCACCCGCTTCCGCGAGGCAGAGGAGATGAAATCTACCTTCATCTCGGTCATCTCGCATGAACTCAAAACGCCGGTCGCACTCATCAAGGGCTACGCTGGCACCTTGAACCGGAAAGACGCGGAATGGGACAAGCAGACAGTCCACGAAAGCCTGGCCGTCATCGAGGAAGAAACCGACCGGTTGACGGAATTGATAGACAACCTGCTGGACGTCTCGCGCCTGCAGACGGGCGCGCTAAAGCTGGAAATCGGTTTTGTGGACATGGCTCACCTGGCTGCAAAGACCGTCGGAAAGTTCCGCACTCAGACCAATCGCCACGCTTTCGTCCTGGATTTTCCGCCCGACCTGCCAACCGTGCCGGGCGACGAGGGACGCCTGCGTCAGGTGCTGGACAATCTCCTATCCAATGCCATCAAATACTCGCCCGATGGCGGCCAAATCCGCGTCAGCGGCCGCGCCGACGACCAGCAGGTCTACGTCGCCGTCACCGACGAAGGCATTGGCATCCCAGAGAACGAGCAGGAGAACATCTTTGACCGCTTCTATCGCGTCCGCTCCGGTGTGAGCGAACGAACCAAGGGCGCTGGCCTGGGGCTGTTCCTGGTCAAAGCCGTGGTCGAAGCTCACGACGGCCGGGTGTGGGTGGAGAGCCAGCCGGGTCGAGGCTCAACGTTTGTCTTTACCCTGCCGCGAGAGTAGAAAACGTGTTCATTTTCCATAACCTTCAATCTATGTTATAATAAGGCAACAGGGGGAGCGTTGGTCGGAGCCATGGTCGAGATCAAAGGCCGGCAAGATGGGTTACTGGTCATCTTGGACGAAGAGCAAGACTGGACGGCCCAGATAGCCGAATTGGAAACGCAACTGGAAAACCAAGAGACCTTCTTTGCGGGAGCGCGTCTGGCCCTACAAGTTGGTAGGCGGCCTCTGTCCATGGGGGACGTCCAGGATTTGCAGGCACGACTGGCGCAGCGGGGCATCACGCTATGGGCAGTCGTCAGCGATTCCAAAGCAACTCAGGCGGCAGCCCGCTACTTGAACCTGACCACCGACGTTTCGAGCCGCCAGTCGCCGGTCTCGCCGGCAGTGGACGCTAGAGAATCGCTTCCGATGAGCGAGGAAGGTGGCCGGCTGACCCAGCGCACCCTTCGCTCCGGCCAAAAGATCCACCATCCAGGCCACGTCACGATCATAGGCGACGTCAACCCTGGGGCGGAAATCATCGCTGGGGGACACATCGTCGTCTGGGGGCGGCTGCAAGGGCTGGTTCACGCCGGCGCCATGGGTGACGACAGCGCCGTGGTCTGCGCCCTGGACCTCTCGCCTACCCAACTCCGCATCGGCGGCCATATCGCCCGCTCGCCGGAAGAAAAGCGCCGGCGCAAAGTCCGGCCAGAGATGGCCTCGGTCTTTGAGGGACGGATCGTTGCCGAGCCGTGGGACGGCAAGAAACGGCGCAAGGAGTAGGTCTATCGAGGCACAAACGGCGCTGTACGCGTTACTTCCAAACCGGAGGCGCACATGTCGGCCACAGTCATAACCGTTACTTCGGGCAAGGGGGGGGTCGGCAAAACCACGATCACTGCCAACCTGGGCGTTGCCCTGGCGCTGGCGGGGAAGCGCGTGGTGACCATTGATGCAGACATCGGCTTGCGCAACCTGGACGTGGTGATGGGGCTGGAAAACCGCATCGTCTACGACCTGGTGGATGTGGTGGAAGGGCGGTGTCGCCTGCGCCAGGCCACGATCCGCGACAAGCGGCTTTCCGAACTTTACCTGATTCCGGCCGCCCAGACCCGCGACAAAACGGCCATCAGTCCCGGGGACATGATTCGCCTCTGCGACCAACTCCGGCCGAATTATGATTACGTCCTGGTGGACTCGCCGGCCGGCATCGAGCGGGGGTTTCACAACGCCGTCGCCCCGGCCGACGAGATCCTGGTCATTACCACGCCAGAAGTCGCGGCGGTGCGGGACGCCGACCGGATCATTGGCCTGCTCGAAGCGAAGGAAAAGAATACGCCCCAGCTCATCATCAACCGTTTCAAGCCAGACATGGTCCGGCGCGGCGATATGCTGGGCACTTCGGACGTGATCGAAGTCCTGGCCATCGAACTTGTCGGCATTGTGCCGGAAGACGAAGCCATCATTATCTCGACGAACAAGGGCGTGCCAGTCGCACTGGATGAAAAAGCCCTGGTGGGTCAGGCCTTCCGCAACATCGCCCGGCGCGTCATGGGCGAGGATGTGCCATTTTTGAACTTGCGAGACACATCCGGCATCTTTGGCCGCCTCGTCAGCCTGATTAAACAGTGA
>CAYNKW010000164.1:0-5975 GCA_964397845.1 uncultured Anaerolineae bacterium | reverse complement strand
GTCTGGTGGCCGAGATCCCCCTGGCCAACCCGCCCCGCCGAAGATAGGGACACAGATTGGCAGGCATGTGCCAAACCGACACTGCTCATCAGACAGGGGGAGGCCGCTGGTCTCTCCCTGCTTTCTTTATGAATCATTGTCTAGGGATAGGAAATGGATAGCAAACTCTGGCGACATTTTGACCTCGTACTGCTGACAGCGACGGTGTTGCTCATCGTTCTGGGCGTGCTGATGATCCGTAGCGCCACGATGGAGGGAGCGCCCGTTTTGCAAAAGGCAGCCGGTCGCCAGGCGATCTTTGCGCTCACCGGCCTGGCCTTGATGTTCCTGGTGACGGCCTTCGACTACCGGCTCTTCGACAGCTTTCAGAAGGCCATGTACGTGCTCATGCTGGCCCTTTTGGCCATCGTGCTCGTTTTCGGATCTTCCCGATTCGGCGCACAGCGAACGCTGCGGGAGGGTTCCTTCCAGCCCAGCGAGATTGTCAAAGTGCTCATCGTGCTGGTGCTGGCCAGATACTTTGCCGATCACGAGGAAGAAATGCACCGGCTGCGCTACGTCTTTGGCTCCCTGTTCATCGTCGCACTGCCGGTAGCATTGATCTACTTGCAACCAGACCTGGGCACGGCGCTGGTTCTTCTCTGCATCTGGCTGGTAATGGCTTTGGTGGCCGGGATGCGCTTGCAGCACCTGATCGTTTTCGGCGTTGTGGGAGCATTGGCCGTGCCGGCCGCCTGGCTGGCCATGAAGGACTATATGCAGCAGCGGTTGGTCTACTTTCTGCTACCCTCGCTGGAACCGGCGGCGCGCTACAGCGCCGATCAAGCCCTGGTGAGCATTGGCTCTGGCGGATGGCTGGGCAAGGGTTACATGCAGGGCACCCAGACCCACCTCCGTTTTCTGCTGCTGCCACATTCGGATTTTATCTTTTCCGTCATCGGCGAAGAGCTGGGCTTTGCGGGCGCCACGGTGGTGATCGTGCTGCTGGCCGTGGTGCTGGTCCGCCTTCTGCGCGCCGCTTACATGGCTCGCGACGCCTTTGGCCAGTACATCGCCGTCGGCATGGTGGCCTTTATCTTTTTCCAGGCAGCGGTCAACATCGGCATGAACCTGAGCCTGCTCCCCGTCACCGGCACACCGCTGCCATTCATCACCTACGGCGGCAGCTCGCTCTGGACACTACTGATCGCCGAAGGGTTCGTCCAAAGCGTGCTGTTGCGGCACAAGATGACCGAGTTTGCGTTCTGATCTCGAAAAACGAGGAGAAAAAACATGAAGAATGCAATGACCGATTCTACTCCCCCCTCTGACTTTATCCGAAACATTATCGCGGAAGATCTGAGGACAAACAAATACGGCGGTCGAGTCCATACTCGATTTCCACCGGAACCGAACGGCTATCTGCACATTGGACACGCCAAAGCCATCTGCATCAATTTTGGTATCGCCGAGGAACTTGGGGGCCTCTACAACTTGCGATTCGACGACACCAATCCAAGCAAAGAGGAAGTTGAATATGTAGAATCGATCATAGAAGACATCCGTTGGCTTGGATTCGATTGGGGTGACCGGCTGTTCTACGCATCGGACTACTTTGAGCAGCTCTACGAGTACGCTGTGCAGTTGATCAAAAAGGGCAAGGCCTACGTTTGCGACTTGAGCGCCGGGGAGATCAAAGAGTGCCGGGGCACCTTGACCGAGCCAGGCAAGGACAGTCCCTATCGTAACCGTTCGGTCAAGGAGAACCTGGACTTGTTCGAGCGCATGAGGGCCGGCGAATTCGAGGACGGTTCCCGCGTACTGCGAGCAAAGATTGACATGGCACACCCAAATGTGCTGATGCGAGATCCGGTCATGTATCGCATTCTACGGGCGACGCATCACAGGACGGGCGACAAGTGGTGCATTTATCCTATGTATGACTTTACCCATTGCCTTTCCGATTCCATCGAAGGCATAACACATTCTCTCTGTTCGCTGGAATTTGAAAACAATCGCCCTTTGTACGACTGGTTTCTCGATGAGCTGGGAGTCTATCACCCACAGCAAATCGAGTTCGCTCGCCTCAATATCAGCTACACCGTGATGAATAAGCGATACCTTCTGCAATTGGTACAAGAAGGGCACGTCAGCGGATGGGACGATCCACGGATGCCTACTCTATCGGGCTTGCGCAGCCGTGGCTACACGCCAGAGGCAATCCGAGACTTTTGCGAGCGCATCGGAGTGGCCAAGAGTTACAGTATCGTTGATATAGCGATGCTCGAGCACTGCATCCGGCAAGATTTGAATCGCCGCGCTCCGCGCGTTTTCGGTGTGTTGCATCCACTCAAGGTAGTCATTGACAACTATCCGGAAGACCTGGTGGAAGAGATGGAATGTGTGAACAACCCGGAAGACGCCAGTATGGGGACACGGAAAGTTCCCTTTTCGCGCCTGCTGTACATCGAACGAGAGGATTTTCGTGAGGATGCACCGAAAAAGTGGTTCCGTTTGGCTCCCGGTCGTGAGGTACGGCTACGGTATGCGTATTATATCACCTGTGTAGGGGTGGTTAAGGATGAGCAAACCGGCCAAGTGGTCGAGCTGCACTGTACTTATGATCCGGAGACACGAGGTGGTTGGGCTCCAGACGGGCGCAAGGTCAGGGGAACGTTGCACTGGGTTTCGGCTGCCCACTCGCTCGAAGCAAAAGTGCACTTGTACGATCGCCTCTTCGTAAAAGCAAACCCGCTCGACGATAAGGAGGGCCGTGATTTCAAATCTTTTTTGAATCCGAACTCTCTGGAAACGTTGACGTCGTGCCGTGTTGAACCAAGTCTGGCAGGCGCAGAACCAGGAAGCCGATACCAGTTCGAGAGACAGGGCTATTTCTGCGTGGATGCGGATTCGGCCGGTGGAAAACTCGTATTCAATCGGACGGTAGCGCTACGTGATTCATGGGCCAAGATCGAAAAAGCGCAAAAGAAGAGAGAGGGAGCATGAACGTTCGCCTGCGATTTGCCCCCAGCCCCACCGGTTACTTTCACGTCGGCGGGGCACGGACGGCGCTCTACGGTTGGCTGCTGGCACGCCACTATGGCGGCGCGTTCATCCTGCGCATCGAAGATACCGACCAGAAGCGCTACCAGCCGGAAGCCCTGGACGATCTGCTGACCAGCCTGCACTGGTTGGGCCTAGACTGGGACGAAGGCCCAGAAGTTGGCGGTGACTATGGCCCGTACTTTCAGTCGCGGCGGCTGGAAATCTACCAAAAGTACGCCAGGCAATTGGTGGACGACGGCCACGCTTATTACTGTTATTGCAGCCCAGAGCGGCTGGCGCAGATACGCAAGGTTCAGCGGGCGCCGGGGATGCCAGCCGGCTATGACCGCCATTGCCGGAACCTGACCGCCCAGCAGCGGGCGGAATACGAGGCCCAGGGCATTGTGCCAGTGGTGCGTTTCAAAACGCCGCTGGAGGGCACCACCACCTATGTGGACGTCATTCGCGGGCCAAGCACCGTGGAGAACCGCACGCTGGACGACCTGGTGCTCCTCAAATCCGATGGTTTCCCCACCTACCACCTGGCCAACGTGGTGGACGACCACCTGATGGAGATCAGCCACATCATGCGGGGCGACGAGTGGCTGCCCTCGGTGCCGCGTCACGTACTGCTGTATCAGGCCTTCGGCTGGCAGCCGCCGATCTATGGCCACTTGCCGGTTATTCTTTCCCCCACCGGCAAAGGAAAGATGAGCAAGCGCAAGACCGTCGGCCCTGGCGGGCAAGAGTATGACGTGCTGGTGCGTGATTTCCGCTACAAAGGCTACCTGCCGGAGGCGATGATCAACTTTCTGGCGCTGATTGGCTGGGGCTACGACGACAAGACCGAAATTTTCAGCCGCGAGGAACTGATCCAGTACTTTACGCTGGAAGGTATCAACAAATCTGCGGCTGCGTTCTCTTATGACAAGCTAGACTGGCTCAATGGCGTCTACATCCGCGCTCTGGAGACCGACGACCTGGCAGCCCGCCTGTTACCGGTGCTGCGCGACGCCGGCTTTGACGCTGATCCCGGCACCGTGCGGGAACTGGTGCCGCTGGTGCGGGAACGGCTCAAACACTTGACCGACGTGATAGACTGGACAGACTTTTTTTTCACCGGCGAGATGGCCCACGACCCGGCGATGCTGACCGGCAAAAAGATGACGCTGGAAGCCTCCATGGCCGCGCTGGATAAGGCTGTCGTGACACTGGAGTCGCTGCCTGGCTTTGAGGAGGAAACGCTGGAGACAGTCCTACGGGCTTTGGCCGACGACGTGGGACTGAAGGCCAGGCAACTGTTCAGCATCATTCGCGTGGCCGTGACCGGCAAAAAGGTATCGCCGCCCCTGTTCGGCACGCTGCACGTGCTGGGCCACGAGCGGTCGTTGGCGCGCATGAGGCAGGCGTTGCAGACGGGCAAAACCGCCCTGGCTGAGGAGTAGACCTGTGGCGCGAACAAACAAGCCCTCCGGCTTTGCGGAAACCGGGGGGCTTTGTTCTGTGTCTCAGTGGTTACGATCAATCCTTTGCAAGAATAATCAGGCGGGGTATAATACGTGGTGTGGACTGGTCTAGATGAACGGCATGAACACGGTAGTATAGATCCGCTGTCCTGGCAATCCAAGAAAGGGCCTCGGTCTTGAGCAAATGGCGCGAGTTTTGTGCATCAACCCCTGGATCTATGACTTTGCGGCCTATAACATGTGGATCGAGCCCCTCGGCCTGTTGGCCGTGGCTGCGGTGCTGCGCGAGGCAGGGCACGACGTCGCGTTGATTGATTGCCTCGATCGTCACCACCCCGATGCACCTGCTCCCCGTTCCAGGCGCGACGCCTACGGCTGTGGGCAATTCACCAAAGTCGAGGTGCGCAAACCAGGAGTCCTGGCCCACGTTCCGCGCCGCTGGGGACGATACGGTCTGCCGGTCCATGTTTTTGGAGCAGAACTCGGCGCTCAGCCCCGTCCCGACGCGATCCTCGTCACCTCGATAATGACGTATTGGTATCCTGGCCCCTTTGAGGTGATCCGCCGCGTCAAGGCGCGCTGGCCCGAGGTGCCTGTGGTGTTGGGGGGCGTCTATGCCACGCTCTGCGTGGATCATGCGCGTGCCCGCTCAGGCGCGGACGCTGTTCTCACCGGCCGCGGTGAGATGCAGGCGCTGCGTTGGGTAAATCGCGTTACGGGCGAGTCCCCTGCGGGCACGCTTTCCCCCATTGATGATGTTGATGATGTCATGCCCGCTCACGACCTGCGCCGTCCACAGGGCTACGTGGCCATCCAGACCGCACGGGGATGCCCTTTTCACTGTCCCTATTGTGCTGTTCATCAACTATCGCCAGCGGGGTTTGCGCCGCGCGCGCCGGAGCGGGTGGTAAAAGAAATCGCCTGGTGCGTCGAGTCCCTCGGGGCGCGCGACGTGGCCTTTTATGACGATGCGCTGTTGGTTAACGCGGCCCATCACATCCATCCCATTCTCGATGGTGTGATCGAGCGCGGCCTGCACGTGCGTTTTCACACGCCCAATGGCTTGCACGCCCGGTTCATTGACCATCGCCTGGCACGCAAGATGCGCCGCTCCGGTTTTGTGACCATCCGTTTGGGATTGGAGACCGCCGATCCGGATGACCTGTTGCACGATGGCAGCAAGGTGGATGATGAGAGTTTCGCCCGGGCTGTACAGGCTCTGTTTGAAGCAGGTTTTTCTGCGCGCCAGGTCGCCGCCTACGTGCTGATCGGCCGGCCAGGACAGAGCGTGGAAAAAGCGCGCGCCACAGTTGCCTTCGTCCACCGGTTGGGCATCCAGGTGCGCTCAGCGCAGTTTACACCCATCCCAGGCACGGTGGAGTGGCAGGCGGCTATCACCGCGGGATGGACCACTGCCGGGGCCGATCCCTTGTTGCACAACAATTCTATCTATCCTTGTGCCGATCCACGGGCGTGGGAAGAGGT
>CAYNKW010000163.1:0-9295 GCA_964397845.1 uncultured Anaerolineae bacterium | reverse complement strand
CGTGGCGCGGCCGGTACACGCCGGATACGGTGCGGCCTTATCTGGGTTTTCGAGTGGCGGTAGAGGTAGAGAGTGGAGAAGCATGACAGCCAGTTCGTGATGCCAACGTTTTGCACGCGATGCCGGGAGGTGTAAAGTGGCCAAAAGTGAAAGGGAGACCGACAAACCCGTCGGGCCAGAAGCGGCACCGGAAAAGGGGCAGGTAGGGATAGTAGGATATCCCTATCGGTTCCAGCCTGGAAAGGACATTGCTGGGCGGTACGAGGTGATAGAGCCGCTGGGCTTCGGCGGCTTTTCTGAGGTGTACCGCTGCCGAGACAAACGGCTGAACCGGGAAGTGGCACTGAAAATCGTTTTTCCCGAGCGTCTCACCCCGGAAGCGTTAGAGGAAGCTCAGACTGCCGCTGGCCTGGAGCATCCCCATGTGGTCCAGGTCTACGATGTCGCCGCATCAGGCCAAGAACCTTTCTATATCGCCATGCGTCTTCTAACGGGAGGAACGCTAGAGGAAAAATTGGACAAAGCCGAGTTTCGCCGGCTGCCGTTGGAGGAGTCCACACTGCGCGTTCTCGCCGATGCAGCGGAGGCCCTGGATTATGCCCACAGTAAAGGAGTGTTGCACCGCGACGTCAAGCCGAGCAACGTTCTGTTGGACGAGCACGGGCGGGCCTACCTGACCGATTTCGGCCTGGCTCGGGCCAAGCAACTGCCGGGCGAGTCGGCAATGAGCTTTGCCCCGCAGCTGGGTGGCACCATTCCCTACATGTCACCGGAACAGGTGCAAGAGAAGCCCGTTGACCACCGGGCCGACATTTACACACTGGGGGTGGTGGCGTACGAGGTGTTGACCGGTCAGTTGCCCTACCGCGGGCGTTCTTCGGCGCTGCTGGTCAACATCGCTAGGTCTGAACCGATTCCCCCGCGCCTGGCCAGCCCAGAGATACCAGAGGGCGTGGAGAAGGTTCTGCTCAAGGTTCTGAGTAAGGAGCCGGATAGGCGACACCAAACGTGTGGCGAGTTCGTCGGCGCGCTGCGCCAGGCATCCCAGGCTTACATGAAGGTTGAGGGTCCGTACAAGAGCGCCCTCGAGTTGGTGGAGAAGAGGGACTGGCGTCAGGCATTGGAGGCCTTTCAACGGTTAGAGACACAGGCCCCTGCTTACAAAGAAACCCGCTTGCACCTGGAACGGGTCAAGAAGCAGGTGCAGTTGTTAGACCTGCGAGCAGAGGCGGAGAATTCGTTAAGGGGCAAAAGATACCAGGAATGTCTGGACAAGCTGAATATCATCGGCGAGCTGGACGCGGCATTTGATGCCGCCGAGTTGCGTGAGAAGGCACAAGAGGGGTTAGCTGCCCGGCAGAAAGAAGCCTTGGACGAACAATACCGACGAGCGGCGGAGCAGTGTGAAGCTGGCGAGTTCCGGGTTTGCCTGGACACGCTGGAGACGATTTGGAAACAGAATCCCACCTACCCCGATGATGAGGAAATTGAACCAAAGGCGCGGGCAGCCTGGGAGCGGCAACAGAACCTGGCGACGCTCTACCAGATTGGATTGGAGAAGGCAGCCGAGGGAAAGTGGGAGGAAGCTATCGGCGCCTTTGAAACGCTTAAGCAAGAAGCTCCCACCTACACTGGCGTTGAGACACAACTGACCACGGCGCGTCACTTGCAGCGGCTTTCGGGCATCCTCCAGCGGGCGAACCAGTTTTTCCAGCAGGGGGAATATGCCGCCTGCGTGGACGAACTGGACGGACTGACGCCTATAGATCAGGAGTACAAGCGGGAGGAAGTGACGACCCTGCGGCGGCGGGCGGTGGAGTCGTTGTACCAGCAGGCGATGGACCAACTGGCGGATCTGGCTTTTGGAGATGCATTGGAGACCCTGCAGGCCCTGGCGACTTGTGACCCAGGATATGGTGATCCTCAGAAGGTGGAGGAAAAGGCCCTGGCAGGCATTGAGGCGCGCCAGCGGCAGGACAGACTCAACGCCTGGTACGAGAAGGCAAAAGAGTTGCTGAAGGCGCACCAGTATCAGGCCTGTCTGGACAAGATGGCAGACATCAGGGCCGAGGCGCCGGAGTACCTTGATGTTCTGGACGTGGAGTTGCGGGCCCGTGAGGGCACGCGCAGCCGTCTCGACCGGGAAGCGATGATAGCTTATAATGAGGGGCGGTACGAGGAGGCGCTGGCCCTGTGGGACCGGGTGCGGAGAATTGATCCCGAGTATACCTTGCCCGTGACTTTCTATGACCAGGCGAAGGAAAAGTTAGAGCGACGGCGGAGATTCAGAGAGTGGCTCATCGGCATCTATGGGCGGCTGAAACCCGAACG
This sequence comes from uncultured Anaerolineae bacterium, assembly GCA_964397845.1. Lineage (GTDB taxonomy): Bacteria > Chloroflexota > Anaerolineae > CAYNKW01 > CAYNKW01 > CAYNKW01. Next base: position 6,964 of record CAYNKW010000163.1, on the reverse strand, counting down.
CCGGCCTACACCGGAAGGGGGCGTTGGGGAGAGCAAGGTGAAGTTGCTGGCAGCGCGGTTGAAGGTCTGGTGGCAGGAGCGGCGCCTGGCCTGGCTCTGGCCGTGGGGGGCGGTGAGTGTTGGTGGCGTGGTGGTTTTAGTCCTGCTGGGCCTGGCGCTGAACGGCGTCTTTGGCAGTGACCAGCAAACGCCCACCGCGCCGCCTACAGCACTGCCGACCGACACACCCATGATTGCGCCGACGTTCACTTCCACAAAGGAGGCAGTCACAGTCGCTACCACGCCACCGCCAACAGAGACGCCCACTGAAGAGCCGGCAGTCACACCAACCCACATCCCGCAGCCCACTGAGACACCGACTATCATACCCACCCACACCCGTCGGCCCACGGACACACCGACACTGCCATCGCCACCTACGGCCACAGCTACGCCCACGACGTCGAACGTGGCAGTTTGCACCGCGCCAGCGGCCATTTTCGCCGCGCCCAGTGCCTACGCTGCCAACCTGGGCTATGTGAAAGCGGGTGAGGCAGTGACGGTCGTCGGCCGGGCGTCCAGTGGAAGCTGGCTCTACATCCACGACAGCGCCGGGGTGGAGGGTTTTGTCTGGAAACCGTACTTTGACTGGCCCGGAGACCTTGAGGCGCTGCCCACCCGCCTGCCTACAGTAACAGTGACGCCTTCCACGCCTACCCATACTCCTATGCCTTCGAGGACTTATGAGGCGCTGTGGATAGACTTTTGGCAGGTACCCGACAACCCGAGCCGGTGCGAGAATAGCACTTGGATTTGGACTCTCATGATTCGCGGGCAGGGCGGGAACCAGGTTTATACCTACTACCTGGATGGTGGGTACCTGGCTGGTCCGCTGGAGCAAAACCTGGAGACGCCGGAGGACGAGTTGGTCTACGTCTCTGAAGTCCGGGGCACTTGCGGTGCGGCGCGCATCGTTATCGGCCGGGTGGAGTCGGGCGATGGGCAGAGTGCCGAGAGGGAATTATTCCTTGATTCGCCAGATTGTTGCCCCTGAGATCTGGGGTTTGAGGGCTTCGAGGTTGTAGCATGAGGAGTAGATAGGAGGGCCCATGGTGGACCTTGTTGGCCAGGTATTAGGCCCGTACCGTCTCGTCAAGTTGATCGCCACTGGCAGCATGGCGCAGGTGTACCTGGCCAGGAGGATGAGCGACGGCCGCAAAGTAGCGGTGAAAGTACTTTCAGGCCTTTTGAGCCGAGATACGACGTTCCTCAATCGGTTTCGGCAGGAAGCGAGCGTCGTCTCCAAACTGAGTTATCCCAACATCCTCAGTGCCATTGACTACGGTGAGCAAATGGGGCTGGCCTACTTTGTGACTGACTATGTGACTGGCGGCACACTCCAGGACAGGATGGGGGAGCCGTTGCTGGTGGACTGGACGGTGCAAATAGCCTGTCAGATCGGCGATGCGCTGGCCTACGCGCACAGTCAGGGCATCGTGCATCGCGACGTCAAGCCGAGCAACGTGCTACTGAGAGAAAATGACACTCCTTTGCTCGCTGACTTTGGATTGATCCGTATTTTGGAGAGCGACTCCCGCCTCACCGCCACCGGTGTGAGTCTGGGCACGCCAGCTTATATGTCACCGGAGCAAAGCCTGGACGCCGCCGTGGACGCTCGCTCCGACATTTATTCGCTGGGTGTGATCCTCTACGAGATGCTGACCGGCCAACTTCCCTATTCGCCTGATGCCGATGTTATCGTCCAGCGGCTGACGATGCCTCCTCCCTTGCCCCGTTCCCTACGGCCCGACCTGCCGGCGGCACTGGAAAGCGTGGTTCTCAAAGCCCTGGCGACAAAGCCCGAGGATCGTTACCAGCGCATGGAAGACTTTGTGGACGACTTGCGCCGGATGACCCTGCGGCCCGAACTCCCAGCCACGGAGCGGCTGGTTGGCACCCGGCTGGGCAAGTACAACGTCGTTGGAATGATCGGTCGGGGCGGCATGGCCGACGTCTACAAGGCTCACCAGGAGAGCCTGGATCGCTTTGTGGCCATCAAGGTATTGCCGGCCCTTCTGGCTCGTGATACAGACTTGCGCGCACGTTTTCATCGCGAGGCCAGGGCAATAGCTGCTCTGAGTCACCCCAACATCGTCTCCATTTTTGATTTTGGCGAACAGGGTGACATTGTCTATTTGGTCATGGATTGCGTGGATGGCGGCACGCTCAAAGAGCGCATGGGTCAACCAATGCCTCTGGAGGGAGCAGTAGACATTGTGGTCCAGGTTGGTCAGGCATTGGCTTATGCGCATCAGCAGGGTATTGTTCACCGGGATGTCAAGCCGACGAACGTTCTGATGACCAAAGACGGCCGTCCGTTGCTGGCCGACTTTGGCCTGGCGCGGCTCATGGAGACCAGTGCTGAATTCACCCGAATAGGTCAAGGGATGGGCACGCCGGCCTACATGGCGCCAGAGCAGGCACTGGGGCTGAACGTAGATGCCCGGGCTGACATTTACTCCTTGACTGTGGTGCTGTTCGAGATGCTGACCGGCAAACTGCCTCATTATGGCTCAAAGGGGGGGGACGTGGTCCGGCAACGCCTTACAGCCCCGCCGCCTTCGGTCCGAAGCCTGCGGCGTGATTTGCCTCGCGAAGTGGATCGGGTACTGCGCAAGGCCATGGCCAAGGAGCCGGCGGATCGCTACCAGACGGTGGGCGAGTTTCTCCAGGATTTGCAGACAGCGGTCCAGCCCCGTCGCTCGATCCTTTGGCGGGTGGCAGTGCTTCTTGTCTTCGTTGCGCTGACCGTGGGGGGAGGAGGTATGGCCTATAGCCGGAGGTGGCCAGGGCCATTTTGGGACTGGGTGATTTCGGTTATCGCGCCGATGCCGACTGCAACCGTGGAGCCTTCTCCCACGCTGGCGTGCACGGCTACTCTGACCTTTACACCCACACCAACCGACACACCCATGGTAACGCTCACGCAGACAAACACTCCTACGCCAACTGCCACGCCCACATCAACAGAGACACCAACTTCCACACCAACGGCCACTCATACCCCAACCTCCACACCCACGGCAACGTCCACACCCACACTCACCCCCACCGACACACTGACCTTCACACCCACCCCCACCACGCCAGGGCCGGCGTTCACCATCGTTGGCGTTGGTACAGGGCCGTGCTCTGGTTTCAGGGAGGTGTTTGACATTGGCGTGGGGCCACTCTACGGTTGTTTCAAGTACGCCCTGATGCAGCCTGGCCTGACGTGGAGTTGGGGTTTTTACCTGAGCGGGGACCAGAAATTGGGTGAGCTTGAAACGTGGACCCTCAATGGGGGAGGGCAGACCTATCGTTATTACCAACCAACTTTTGGCTTTGCCGCTGGCGAGTGGGAGTTCCGGGCGTGCCTGGAAAGCCAACTCTGCCAGTCGAAAAAGTTCTGGGTGGGGATGACGCCTCCACTAACGTTCACAGAGACGCTCACGCCAACGCCCACCGGTTCCCGCCTGCCCACGGCAACGTTCACCGTCACGCCTACGCCGTCCGACACGCCGGTCTTTACGCCCACGCCGACAGTACCACCGGGCACGGTCTGGATACCCGGCGGGACATTCCTCATGGGATCCAGCGACGAGAACCTGGTCAAAGTCAAAGACAGCTGCCAGCATCCGTCGTTCCAATGGCCGTGTCCAGATTTTAAGGAAGAACAGCCACAGCGGGAAGTCTGGGTAGCAGGTTTCAGGATAGACCGGGACGAAGTCACCAACAGCCAGTTCGAGAACTTTGTCAAGGCTACGGGCCACCAGACGGACGCGGACAAGAGAGACGATGCTCACGACTGGCACTACTACTATACGGCGGGCAAGGAGAACCACCCCGTGGTGGGTGTCTCCTGGGACGATGCCAGTGCTTACTGCCAGTGGCAGGGCAAGCGCCTGCCCACAGAGGCAGAGTGGGAGAAAGCGGCGCGCGGCAGCGATGGTCGTCTCTGGCCGTGGGGCGACTCTTGGGACGCGGCGCGGCTGAACTCTATCGAGTCAGGTATCAAGGGGACAGAAGCGGTGGGTGTGCGTGGTGGCGAATTGGGCCAGAGCCCTCATGGCCTCAACGACATGGCGGGCAACGTCTGGGAATGGACGGCTGACTGGTGGGGTTGGTACGAGAACCCGCATCGCCCGCCGGATAACAACCTGGGTTGGGGCAAGGTCATCCGCGGCGGCTCCTGGCTCAAGCAGGGCCACGAGACGCGCACGACGTCTCGGGCTCACGCCGATCCTGGCGGCTACTCCGGCGACATTGGCTTCCGCTGTGCCAAGTAGAGCCCTGAGAGGATATTGCTAATCGAGTTGCAGGAGCGTTGTCCTCCAGTCTATAACTTGTTGGGATTTGAGGGCAGCGGCGTGGAGAGGAGAGGGAAGGACCTATGGCAGACCTTATTGGTCACGTGGTAGGCTTGTATCGCCTTGTTGAATTGAGGGCCACCGGCAGCATGGCCGAGGTATACAAGGCCCAGCGGTTGAGTGACGGTCGCAAAGTAGCAGTCAAGGTATTGTCAGGGCTTTTGAGCCGGGACGAGATGTTCCAGGCACGTTTTCGGCAGGAGTCTGGAGTCGTCTCCAAACTACGCCATCCCAATGTACTCAGCGCCATTGATTACGGCGAGCAAGAGGGGCTGGCTTATATCGTGTCCGAACTTGTGTCGGGAGGGACTCTCCAGGACAGGCTGGGGCAACCGCTGCCGGTAAATTGGACGATCGAGATAGTCAGTCAGATTGGCGATGCGCTGGCCTACGCGCACAGTCAGGGCATCGTGCATCGCGACGTCAAGCCAAGCAACGTGCTGCTACGAGAGGATGGAACGCCTTTACTTTCTGACTTTGGGTTGACCCGCATCCTGGAGAGCGATGCGCACCTCACTGCCAGTGGGGTGAGCCTGGGCACGCCGGCTTACATGTCGCCGGAGCAGAGTCGGGACGCCGCTGTGGACGCACGCTCCGACATTTATTCGCTGGGCGTGCTCCTCTACGAGATGCTGACCGGCCAACTTCCCTATCCGCCTGATGCTTTGGGTATCATCCAACGACTGGATACGCCCCCTCCCTTGCCCCGTTCCCTGCGACCCGATTTGCCAGCGGCTCTGGAAAGTGTTGTTCTAAAGGCTCTGGCGACGAGGCCTGAAAATCGTTACCAATGCATGGAAGACTTTGTGGACGACTTGCGCCAAGTCACTTTGCGGCCAGAGATCCCGGCCATGGAACGACTGGTAGGCACCCGGCTAGGCAAGTACAACGTCATCGCAATGACCGGTCGAGGCGGCATGGCCGACGTCTACAAGGCTCACCAGGAGAGCCTGGATCGCTTTGTGGCCATCAAGGTATTGCCGGCCCTTCTGGCCCGCAGTACGGACCTGCGCCATCGCTTTCGTCGGGAAGCCAGAGCCATTGCTGCCCTGCGTCATCCTAACATCGTCACCGTCTATGACTTTGGTGAGCAGGGCGACATTGTTTATTTGGTTATGGATTATGTGGATGGTGGCACACTCAAAGAGCGCATGGGGCAGCCAATGTCTCTGGACAGGGCGGTTGACATTGTGAGCCAGATCGGCGGGGCGTTGGCGTATGCGCACCAGCGGGGCATCGTGCATCGGGACGTCAAGCCGACGAACGTTCTCATGACCAAGGTCGGCCGACCGCTACTGGCCGACTTTGGTCTGGCTCGGCTCATGGAAACCAGTGCCGAACTCACCCAACCGGGCCGCGGGATGGGCACACCGGCTTACATGGCGCCAGAGCAGGCATTGGGAATGGATGTGAGCGCGCGGGCTGACATTTTTTCCCTGGGCGTGATGTTGTTCGAGATGCTGACCGGACAACTGCCGTATCACAGTGCTAAAGGGCGAGACGTTGTTCGGAAGCACATCAGCGCCCCACCACCCTCAGTTCGGAGCTTGCGACGTGACTTGCCCCGCGAGGTGGATCGGGTGCTGCGGAAGGCCATGGCGAAGGAGCCAGTAGATCGTTACCAGACAGTGGACGAGTTTATCCAGAATTTACAGGCGGCGGTCCGGGCCCGCCGTCCGATTCGTCGTTGGGTAGCAGCGGTCATCGTTCTCTTGGCGCTGGTTGGGGGGGGAGGCGGCATGGCCTACACTCAGAGGTGGCCGAGGTCGTTTTGGGACCGGTTGCTTCCGGTTGCCACGCCGATGCCGACCAAGGAGCCTTCGCCCACACCGACAGACACGACTACCCCGACTCTTACTCCCACACTGACTTGTACGCCCACGCCGACAGATTCTCCCACTCCAACTCCCACGTCTACGCCCACTGCCACGCCCACGCCTACGCCCACACCGACGGCCACTGATACCCCAACCTCGACGCCGACGGTTACGCCGACGCCGACATTCACTCCCACTCATACGCCGACCTTAACGCCTACACCGAGCGTGGCTATTTGTAAACGGGCGGCAGCTATCTTTGCCCAGCCCAATGCCGAATCTGCTGTACTGGGCTATGTCAAGGTGGGCGAGTCGGTGACGGTTATCGGTCGGGCAGCCAGCGGAAGCTGGTTCTACGTCGGCAACGATGCCGGAAAAGAGGGTTTTGTTTGGAGTCTGTACTTTGACTGGCTCGGCGACCCGACAACTCTGCCCACTCGCCTGCCGACGGTGACGGTGATGGTGACGCCTACACCAAGCAACGTTTTTGCTGTCGAATACCTGGGATGCCGAACACATTCCTTTGCATTGGGCTCTGTGAAAGGTCAGGTCTTTGACTCAAGGGGAAACATCATACGGGGTGCACTGGTAGAAATCTGGATCGACGGATCCCGTTGGGATGACCCGGCCAACCCGGCGAGGACGAACGAAGATGGATGGTATGAGTGGATACTTAGTCTCAATCAGACCATTCGATTTGTCGCTCTGTACGTTGATGGTCGTCAGGTGGCGATTAGTCCTCAGGGTTTCGAGGTTCCT
>CAYNKW010000162.1:0-9326 GCA_964397845.1 uncultured Anaerolineae bacterium | reverse complement strand
CTGCTATACTGGCTCTTGTCAACTGGCGAGAACGTGCTATAATCATGGCACGTGGGTTACCACTCAGGCTCTAGCCGGATTGACAAATCCGGCGGCCCAGAGACCAAGTTTTTGAGCAAAATCCGGCTTTTGATGTCGCAGATGGCCTGGATCTGGCGATCCAGGCCGAGCAGGCTGAGTAGTAACGCACGTGGTATAAGGTTGGTTCTGCATGAGAATTCTCGGCAAAGACGCCCGTGCGGTCGGGGAAGCGGGTGCTTTCTTGGGACAACGAGACCCTGGCAAATCGGGGTATCCGCTCCCTGGCGTAGTTTTCTGAGAAGGCTCCGGACATAGAGAAAGGGGGGATGTCATTTTCCAAAGAATTTGCAAGTTGTCGGACCATTTTGCCTGTGATGGCTAGCTTCGAACATCATAGGCACCAAAAACTCTCAAGGAGGAGGAAATGAAAAGAGTCTCAAGAACATCAATAATGGTGGCCCTTGCGTTAGTGATGGTGCTGGTCAGCGGGCTAGGCTCGGTCTCGGCCCAGGAGAACGCCTACACCGTGGTAGCTGGGGATACCCTAACTGGTCTGGCGAAGAGGTTCTTGTACAGTGCGTTCAGGTATATGGAGATCGTCGAGGCCACGAACGCCAAGAATGCCGAGGATTCCAGCTATGCCTTTATCGAGGACCCCAACCTGATTCGCGTTGGATGGAAGCTCGCCATCCCGGCCCCCATCGTGCCAGCAGAAGTGTCGGCACCGAGGGACCAGACTATTATCATCGGCACCACCGACTCAGTCACCGACCTGGATCCGGCCGAGACCTACGACTTTCACACCTGGGAGCTCTTTTACAACATGGCCGGGGGGCTGTTGACCTACATCCCAGGCACCACGAAACTGATGCCCCAGTTGGCCGAGGACTTGCCCACGGTGAGCGATGACGGCCTGGAGTGGACCTTCAAGCTCCGGCCGGGTATGGTGTTCCCCGACGGGACGCCGCTGGACGCCCACGCCGTCAAGTGGTCCGTGGACCGCGTGGTACGGCTGGAGGGCGACCCCAACTGGCTGGTCAGCGCCTTCCTCGACGAGGCGGTGGTGGTAGACGACCTGACCATCAAGTTCAAGCTCCAGAACCCGGTGGGCTTCTTTCCCTATCTGATGGTAGACCCCCCCTGGTTCCCCGTCAGCCCCAACTGCTACTCCGAGGACGGGTTCGACTCCGATAGCACCTGCAGCGGGTTGGGCCCGTACAAGATCGTGCGTTGGGAGCGGGACGTGGAGTTGGAGCTGGAGGCCAACCCGGACTATCCCGGTCGCGCACCACAAGCCAACAAGGTCATCGTGAAGTATTTCGCCGATGCCACCACCATGCGCCTGGCCCTGGAGAACGGCGAGATTGACGTGGCCTGGAAGACTCTTCTGCCCACGGATTACGTGGACCTGGAGTCTAACCCCAACGTGACGGTCATCGAGTCGCCCGGGGCCTACATCCGCTACATCTGCTTCAACGCCACCACCCCGCCTTTCGACAATTTCAAGGTCAAGCAGGCCATCTCCCTGGCCATTGACCGCGACGAGATCTCCGACCGGGTCTACCTGGCCACCCATAAGCCGCTCTACAGCATGGTACCCATGGGCATGGAAGGGCACGTGGATGCTTTCCCCGAGCGCGATCTGGAAGCGGCCAAGGCGTTGCTGGCGGAAGCCGGCTACAGCGAAGCGAGCCCGCTGGAGATGGACCTCTGGTGGACTCCCACCCACTACGGGGACACAGAAGCCGACGTGGCTACGGTGATGAAGACCAATCTCGAGGCAACAGGGATGATCAAGGTTACCCTGCAAAGCGCCGAGTGGGCTACTTACACCGACTACTTTGGCCCCGGCACCATGCCCGTCTTCCTGCTGGGCTGGTACCCGGACTACCTGGACCCCGACAACTACACCTGGTCCTTTGCCCACTCTGAGGCCGCCGACGACCTGGGCATCTTTTATGCTAGCGAAGAGATGGACGCGCTTCTGGAAGCGGCCCAAACCGAGACGGCTATGGAGGTGCGCATGGATCTCTACGAGCAGATCCAGGAGCTGTGGACCACCGAGTGCCCCACTGTCCCCTTCACCCAGGGCTCGCTGTACGTGGTCACGCTGAAGAACGTCACCGGCGTCACATTGGCTCCCTACATGCAGTTACCCTACTTCCTGCTCTCCAAGTGAGAACTGGGATTGGGTCAATGCCGTAGCTTTATGACGCCGCGGCGACGTTCCTGATGCCAAGGAGGGGGTTTGCAGACGATCACATCGCCCGTTAAAACCCCCTCCTTTACCTTGTAACTATCAAAGGTGAGGAGCGAACCGTGTCATCTCTGCGGGCTTATATTTTCACTCGTGTCCTGCTGACCATACCCATGATTTTCATTCTGGTCAGCCTGGTCTTTCTCATCCTGAGGATTATGCCTGGCGATCCCATCCGGGCCACCATGCGGCCGGGCGCGCCTCAGGAGTACGTGGACTCTATCAGGCACGCCCAGGGCCTCGACAAGCCGATATTCATCAACCTGCGGGGGAGTTCGGCCACGGTGCTGCCCGAGCGACTGGTCCTGCGGGCCAGGGCCAGCGCCGACTCTGAAGCAACTTTGCTGGTGGAGCGGGGCCATCGGTTCGACATCAGCGACCGTACTCGCAACGAGGAAGGCGAGTGGTTGCGCATAGCCGTGGGTGAGGATTTTGAGGGTTGGATTTCTTCAGAACAACAAAGCTGGCTGCGGCGGGTGAGCGCCAAGGTCAGCATCCTCGAAGAGGCCGACTTGGAAGGCTACCATTGGTTACGGGTAAGGATTCCGGGCAGTGGACCAGAATCAAGACTGGAAGGGTGGGCACTCGCTGACCAGTACAAAGTGAGCGTCAATATATTCGATAGCCAGTACTTTAACTATCTGTGGAACCTTCTGCATCTGGATCTGGGGGAATCCATCGCCCCGGTACGAGGCCGCCCTGTGGCCACTGACCTGGCGGACAAGTTCCCGGCCACCCTGGAGCTTTCCATCTTTTCGATGATCATCACCACGTTTATAGGTATTTCAACCGGAGCCTACGCCGCTCACAAGCGGCGCAGCGTGGCCGACTACAGCTTCCGCATTTACAGCATCGTCATCTATGCCGTGCCCGTGTTCTGGCTCGGCTTGATGTTGCAATTGCTCCTTGGAGTCAGGCTAGGCTTGTTGCCAGTATATGGACGGATCGGCACCAAGATGCAACCCGAGACCATCATCCAGGCCTACGACCTGAAGGTCAGCGGCTTTGTGGCTTCTGTACTCGATTTTCTTTCCAAATTCTACGTCTTTGACAGCCTAGTCACCGGCAATTGGGCCAGCCTGCGCAGTTCCCTCCAGCATCTGTGTCTGCCTTCCCTGACGCTGGGGTTGTACCTCTCCGGCGTGTTCACCCGCCTGACGCGGGCCAACATGCTGGGCACTCTGCGCGAGGATTACATCACCGCCGCCCGGGCGCGGGGCATCCCGGAGCGCATCGTGGCCTACAAACATGCTCTAAAGAATGCTTTCATCCCCATCCTCACCATGTTGGGCCTGCAGTTCGCACTGTTGCTGGCCGGTGCAGTGCTCACCGAGACCACTTTCTCCTGGCCGGGGATGGGGCGTTTCCTGACCAACAGAATCGAGTATCGTGATTTTCCATCCATTCAAGGGGGTGTAGTCTTTTTCGCTTTGCTGGTGACAGGTGTCAGCCTGCTGGTAGACATCATTTACGCTTATCTGGACCCGCGCATCCGGTACTAGTTGATTCTCAACGCACCGGAGAAGAGTAGCAAATGATTGCAGCCGCCCCACGAAACGGCAGGTAGGCCGCTCTTTCGGTTCCTTCAACACCATCCAATGTTTGCCACGGCCTGCTAGCGAGCCGCCGCCTCTATCCAAGTCACGGCCAACCTGCCCTACATATCCGTTCCTTTATGTAATGCTGAAAAACGGATAAGGAAGAGTAGCAAATGATAGCAGAGGAGAGAGCAACAACACTCAGAGATGTACTCAGACAAGATGGTTTGGCGTCCTGGTTCACCAAGGGCGCGAAATGGTATGGCACGGAATGGTACATCACCCTGGCCGGCGCACTCATACTCATTGTCATCATCGGCTTCACCCTGCTGGCTAATGGGTTGGCCCCTTACGATCCGGAAAAGTTCGTTGGCCAGTCTTTCAGCCGACCAGGCGAAGGCACTCAAGTGCTGGTGACCCAGATTGGCGAAAAAGACATCCGCAACCTGGAACATCTGGCTGGCAAGACAGTGGGCGTTGAGGTCAACAGCACGGGTGTCATCCAAGCGCAGCAGATCAAAGGGACAGAACCTGAGAAGTTCAGCAACCTGGACGACGCATTCTCCTCACTGGTGGAGGGCCAGGTGGACGCGGTGGTGGTGGACGAGGCAGTAGGCCACGACGTCGTCGCCCAGTATCCTGACCTGCTGAAAATCGCGGGGCGACCCTTCGGTACGCCCTTCTTCATGGGCACCGATAACCTGGGCCGCGATGTGTTCAGCCGCATTCTCCACGGAGCCGACACAGTGCTGAAAGTGGCGCTGTTGTCGGCCATCTTTTCCGCGCTGGTCGGCGTGCCCCTGGGCCTGCTTTCGGGTTTCATCGGTGGGCGCCTGGACAAGGCGGTATCGCTCATCATGGACAGCGTCTACTCCTTCCCAGGGCTTATCCTGGCCATCGCCATGGCCGCCATGCTGGGGCCGGGTGTACTCAACATGGCCATCGCTATCTCGGTGGTCTATGTGCCTACTTACTTCCGCGTGGTTCGGGGGCAGACCCTGTCGGTCAAAGAGAAGCTCTACGTGGAGGCGGCGCGCAGCCTGGGGGCCAGGGCGGCTACCATCCTCCACCTGTACGTCTTTCCCAACGTCATCCCCTCCATCGTGGTCGTCTTCTCCATGAACATCGCCGACGCCATCCTCACTGAAGCGGGCTTGAGCTTCCTGGGGCTGGGCATTGACCCCAGCGTTCCGGATTGGGGCTACGATCTCAGCAAGGGCAAAGCCTTTCTGCCCGGAGGCTACTGGTGGATCATTACCTTCCCTGGACTGATGATCGCTCTGGTGGCCCTGGGCTTCGCCCTGCTCGGTGAGGGGCTTAACGAGATCCTTAATCCCCGCCTCACCGAGGCATAAGGAATTCGATATGGAAAACAATGACGTGTTGCTCAAGATCGAAGACCTGGAAGTGCACTACGAGACCAGAGCCGGGATTGTCCGGGCTGTGGATCACGTTGATCTGGATGTCGGGCGGGGCGAGACCCTGGGGCTGGTAGGGGAATCGGGCTGCGGCAAGTCCACCCTCGGTTTCTCCATCCTACGCCTGGTCCAGCCGCCGGGAAAGATTGCAGGAGGGCAAATCCTTTTCGATGGCGACGATCTGCTCCAAAAGACGGAGCGAGAGATGATCCGCATCAGAGGCAAGCGCATCGCCATGATCTTTCAGGACCCCATGACTTGTCTCAACCCGTTGCAGCGCATTGACGACCACTTTGTCGAAACGGTGCGCACTCACGAAAAGGGCGTATCCGCCAAAGAGGCTCGCCAGCGGGCTGCCGATCTGATGGACAAATTGGGCATCATCGCCGGCCGCCTGAGGGACTATCCCCATCAACTGAGTGGGGGGATGCGCCAGCGGGTGATGATCGGCCTGGCCCTGGCTCTGAACTCGGACCTGATCATCGCCGACGAGCCCACCACCTCGCTGGATGTCCTCGTCGAGGCCCAAATCCTGGAGCTTATGAAGGGACTGAGGAGGGACTTTAACTTGACCATGATTCTCATCACCCACAACATGGGCATCGTGGCCGAGCTGGCCGACCGCATCGCGGTGATGTACGCCGGCAAGCTGGCGGAGGTGGCTGAAGCCGTTGCTCTGTACGATAAGCCCCTGCATCCTTACACCCAGGGTTTGTTAAAGTCCATTCCCAACATCAGCCTGGAGGCACAGAAACTGGAGATCATGTCCGGCTCGCCGCCGGACCTCATTGAGCCGCCGACCGGCTGCCGCTTCCACCCCCGCTGTCCCCATGCCATGGAGAAATGCTCCGCTATTGAACCCCCTATGAAAGAAATCGAGAACGGGCACCGGGCGGCCTGCTGGCTGTACTGAGGCTTTTAGATTTTAAGGAGGTGTGAAAGTGAAGCGTTTTCCAGTTTTGTCAGTAAAAGATATTCCTGAGTCCATTAAGAGGACTGATTGAAACGCGAATTTGGTATAAAGGGCAATAGTGGACATCGCCGCCAGAGTGCAAGAAATGCTCGCCAGCTTCCGGCAGGCTGGCCTGGAATATCTCGATCATCTGAGCTCCACGGCTGCTGGTTCCGATGAGGCCATAGTGCGCCTCAAGATCGTCGAGCCGTTGTTGGCCGCGCTGGGGTACGACCTCCAGGCCGACCTGGACCCAGAGCACCGGCTTAAAGAAGGCGCGATAGACATCCTGGTCCGGGCCAACGGTGTCCCGGCGATGCTCTGGGAACTGAAGCGCACCCAGGAGACGGACCTGGCCCAGCACGAGGGACAACTGACCCGCTACGCGCTTGCCAAGGGGGTCACCCACGCCGTCCTGTGCAACGGTCGCGAGGTACGGGTCTACCACCGCCTTGGCGAAGTGCTCCGCTTCGCCTATGCCTTCCCGTTAACCGCCTTCGCTCCTGGCGCACTGGTCCCACCTACCGAGGATGAAATCCTGGCCCTCTCTTCCTTCTTCGATGCCTTCCGTAAGGAAGCGTTTCTGGAAGCGGAGCGGATGAAGGATGAAATTGCGGCCACGACCGTCCATCCCCTCATTTTAGGTCCCAACCATCCCCAGAACGAGGCCGTGCTGGTGGAGGACCTGAAGCGGGAGATCCGCCGTCTGCACCGCTTCGTCCTCCTCCGCTTTCGTAGCCACCAGGCTCTCTATCGGGCGTTCCTGGCGGAGAGGGAGCAGCGGGAGAGCCGGGGCGCCCAGGCGCGCGAAAAGTTATGGGGAGCAGCGGAGGACTTTGGGGAGCGGTCCCGCGTTCAGGCGGACAGGGAGGCACTGAAGGCGTACCTGGCAGATTTCACGGAGCAATGGACTGCTGTCGAGGAACATCGGTTTGTGGAGGAATTCATCGGGCGCTCCGGCCTGGCCAAACACCTTAAGGGGGCCAACAGCGTCACCTTCCGGCTGCGGGCTCAGGAGTTCTACCGGGCCTATACCGGCCTCGCTCGCTGGCACGCCCGGCAGCAGGTGGAGCTACGTCCTATCCGGGCTTTGGTCGAGGACTTTACCCACTGGCAGGACGAGATCAGCCTGATGGCCGAGGACTATGAGGCTGAGTTCTGTCTGCAGACGGTCTACATATTTGTCACCCGCCTGCTCCTTATCCGCATCTGCGGGGACAAGGGCCTCATCACCCAAAAGATCTCCGCCGGCGGCTACAAGGACTATCTGGACTTCGGCCGGCGGTTTTTCACCAACATCGCCGACGCCCACGCTACCCTTCTGGAGATCGCCTACAAGGACACCGGCTACATCTACGGCCACTTCTTCAGCCGGGACATCTTTGACTGGTACACCTGGGAGGAGGAGGCCATCGTCCGTCTCTTCTGGGTGCTCAACCGCTTCGACTTTGCCCAGGTGAGCGCCGACCTCATCGGGCACATCTATGAGCAGTACGTGGACGAGTTGGAGCGCAAGCGGAAGGGGCAGTTCTACACCCCGCCCCAGGTGGTCAACTACATCCTGGACCAGGTCGGATACGAGGGGCCGGGCATCGTCGGCAAGCGGGTCCTGGATCCGGCCTGCGGCAGCGGTCGCTTCCTGGTGGAGGCTAGCCGGCGGCTGATCCCCGAGCTGAAGAAGCAGGCCAGCCTCTCGCCCAAGGAACTGGTCAACGAGCGGCTGCGGAATTGCCTCTTTGGGCTGGACGTCAACCGTTTCGCCTGCTTCCTGGCCGAGGTCAACCTGCTGGTGCAGGTGCTGGACCTTTTGAAAGACGGCCCGGCCTTCACCATTGAGCGGTTCCACATCTACCCGACCAATACGCTCCTTCCTCGCGAGCAAGAGGGCCGGGTCCTGGTCAGTCCCGGCAACGGGCTGGTCTACGAGACCAAGGTGGCAGAGTTGATCAAGGGGCGAGAGTATAACCCGGCGCTGGGGCTGGACTTCCGAGCCGGGTTCGACTGGGTGGTGGGCAACCCGCCCTACGTGCGGGCCGACAGCCCCGGCGTGGGTATGCTGCGGAGCCGCATCGGGGCCACCAGACGCTATCGAACCTTGTACAAGAAGTGGGACCTGTACATCCCCTTCATCGAGTTTGCTCTGCAGATGCTGGCCGAAGGTGGGCGGCACAGCTTCATAGTCTCCGACGCCTACCAGACAGAGGAGTACAGCCGTCTATCGCGGGAGCGCCTGTTGAAAGAGACGACCATCGAAAGCCTGACCTTTGCGCCGGAGGTGCGTTTCTTCGAGGAGGCGCAGGTGCACAACCTGGTCTACGCCCTGCGCCGGGAAGCGCCGCCCAAAGGGCACCGGGTGAAGCGATGCAAGGCCGTGGCTGCCGAGCTACACTTCCAGGACATCAAGACCCTTCCCGCCCTCTCCCAGGCCAAATGGAGCGAGCAGATTTTCAGGCCGGAGTTTGAGGGGAAAGAGGGGCTGGATTTCAGCGAGTGCGTGAAGTTGGGGGAGATAGCCTATATCAGTAAGGGATTAGTGCCGCACTCCAAATCCAGGTATGATCAACTTATTGGCGGCAGACGTACCAAGCTTTTTGTTAAGGAAGACCTGCTCGCCGCGCAGCCTGACCCGACCCATCTCAAACCTTATGTAGATGGGGGCGACATAGACCACTACGTTACGACACAAATTCGGTGGTTGGAATGGGGAACAGCTAGAGTGCCCTCCAAGGTCTCTCGCCCGGTCTTTCCTGAGCTCTTTGAGAATAAGAAAACAATCGTGCCGCGCCGTCCGAAAGGCGGAGCTCTTAAAGCATACTATGACAGCGAGGGGGAGCTTTACTGCGACTCCACTGCAATGTGTGTCGTGCCAGCCCACAAATTGCTTAATGTGCACAATCGGACACTTGACCGCCGTCAGGTTCGTGCTCAGCTCCAGCAAGCGGCCCATAATTCACCTCACTACCGGTTGGCCTACATTACCGCCCTGATCAACTGTCGCTGGCTTTCACGTTATCTTTTCAAAGCCATCGGTACAGGCAAGATAGACTTCTACCCCAACGACTTGAGACAATATCCCATTTCTCCCGCCGACGCCGAGACCCAGGCCGAGCTCGCCCACCTGGTGGACGAGATTATGGACG
>CAYNKW010000161.1:0-9397 GCA_964397845.1 uncultured Anaerolineae bacterium | reverse complement strand
TTCTCTATTCCATCGAAGTGTTGCACGAGAGCTTTAACGACAGCAAATATCGTCAACTCTGTTCGCCATGCAACTGGTGACCTTCGTCGAGCGAACGTTCCAGATTACGATAGAGAATGAAGATCTGGAGCTCGACAACTTTCGCACGATCAAGGCGTTGACGAACCTGGTGATGCGCAAGAAGAAGCTTGTCGCCTAGACAGTTTAAGGAGAGGACATGAAAATCGAACTTATGCCCCAACAGAAAGAGGACAAGGAGAGATTCAAGACCTTTGCAGACGAGGAGATCAAGCCTTACGCCGACCGCTTCAACCGGGAAGAACGCGTGCCAGCCGAGTTGATCGAGAAGCTGGCTCAGAACAAGTACCTGAGCACGGTGGTCTCGGAGGAGTGGGGCGGCCTAGGGATGGACATGGTCACGTTTGGGCTGCTCAACGAGGAGATCGGTCGCGCTTGCTCCTCGGTGAGGAGCTTGCTGACGGTACACGGGATGGTCTCCTACGCCCTGCTCCGCTGGGGCAGCCAGCAGCAGAAGGAGACCTGGCTGCCACGGCTGGCTACCGGTGAGGCCATAGGGGCCTTTGCCCTGACCGAGCCCAACATCGGCAGCGACGCCAGGAACGTCGAG
The DNA here is from genome assembly GCA_964397845.1 of uncultured Anaerolineae bacterium. GTDB lineage: Bacteria > Chloroflexota > Anaerolineae > CAYNKW01 > CAYNKW01 > CAYNKW01. The sequence goes on along the minus strand of CAYNKW010000161.1, from coordinate 8,769 downwards.
ACCGTTGCCGAACAACGGAACGGCGCGTACATCCTCACCGGAGAGAAAAAGTGGATCACCTACGGACAAATCGCCGACCTGTTCCTGGTCTTTGCCCAACGTGACGGCAAGCCGGTGGCGTTCCTGGTGGAAAGGGACACTCCGGGCCTGACGACGACCCCAATGCGTGGTCTGTTGGGCATGCGGGCCGCGAGGGTAGCTCGGGTTCATCTGAAAGAATGTAAGATTCCTAAGGAAAACGCTGTCGGCGGGGCCGGGTTCGGATTCTCGGCGGTCGCACTCTCGGCCCTGGATATCGGCCGATACAGCGTAGCCTGGGGCTGCGTCGGTATCGGTCAGGCATGCCTGGATGCCTGTTTGGAATACAGCAGCGAGCGAAAGCAGTTCGGCGAACTTCTCAGACGCCATCAGTTGATTCAGCGGATGATTGCCAACATGGTCACGAACGTGAAAGCGGCCAGACTCCTGTGTTACTACGCCGGCTACGTGCACGACGTCAACCATCCCAATGCGACCAACGAGACTCTGGTGGCCAAGTACTTTGCCTCTACGATGGCTTCCCGGGTGGCCAGCGACGCCGTGCAGATCCATGGGGGCAACGGCTGCGGCGCCGAGTACTCTGTACAGCGTTACTACTGTGACGCCAAAGTCATGGAGATCATTGAGGGTAGTAACGAGATGCAACAGATCCTCATCAGCAGGAACGCCTACCTGGAGCAATAGCGATCCTATCAGATTGGAGGCAAACCTGGTTCAGTTTGCAAGCCGAGACTAACGAGTACACTGGGCAACGCCAAATGGCATCAAACCTTGTGTCAAGGAGCGTGACAAAAATGACTACAAAGATCATCCCTGTCAGTGACCTGCGCCGTAAGACCAGCGATGTGATCAAAGCTGCCCAGGACGAAGGCAAAGTGGTGTACATCACCCAACATGGCCGCCCGGCGGTGGTGCTGGTAGACTATGACTATTACGAGACGTTGATGGCCCAATTGGAGGACCTCTCCGACCTGGCCAGCCTGCGAGCCGCCGCCGACGAACCGTCCCGCCCTTACAAAGAGTTCCTGGCCGAGCTTGGCGCTCCCGCCGATGCTCCGCCCGACGCAAACGAGAGCACCGAGACGTAGCCGATGTACACCCTCCTCATCAAGCGCTCCGCCGAGCGAGACTTGCGCAGGCTGCACGGCGTCATCTTAGCGGGTCAACGAAAAGATACTGGCCCTCCGCAACGACCCTCGTCCTCCCGGCGTGCGCAAATTGAGCGGCGACCTGGAAGGATGGCGCGTCCGTCTTGGGTTTGCGTATCTTCTGGCTCGTTCATGGTTCTCTCCATCGCTTCAGATTGATTATTCGTCTGGACACTGCGTGTTCCATTCCTCATTACGCTTCCGCCAGTGCGCGTCTCAAATCCGCGTCCAACGCCTCCAGATCCACCAACTGCGCTCCTACCGTCTCGGCTTCGGCGCAGGCTGCATCGGTAAACCCGGCCCGGGCGAAAAAGACGTAGTGAACTTGCCAACTGTCCCCCGGCACTACTTTGGGTGATTTGTCCACCAACTCCCGGATCACGGAACGCCCAACTGCGTCTACACCCCACCTGCACTCGCCCAGCAGGATGGCCTTCTCTCGCCAGTTGAGCGCCACCACGTCCACCTGAGCGTCCGGCGCCCAATGGCCGCCTACGATCTCTGGCGGGAAGGGCAACTTGCCCGCACGGGCCTGGACCAGCGTCCACTCGTGGCATAGCTCCTCAAAGGCCGTCAGGCCCACAAAGGCGCGGAATTGCTCGGCGATGCGCTGCCAAAGAACATCGGTCAACCCCAACTCAACCAACTCCAGGTTGGGCTCGATGAAGCGAAAGTAGAAACGTAGATACGGATCGCGCAGGCAGTAACGGCTAACGTCTCCTCTTTAGCAATCTCTATGAAATACTTCTGAGAATCATGCCATAGAGATTGTACGATGAAACGGTGATGATGGCAAATTATGGCCCCTGACCAACGCCGTAAGCACAACTACCCTTGCGAAGGTTGTCTAAACCTTCGCAAGGGTTCCCCCGTAGCGCACTACCACGCCGTGCGCATCGCCAGACTCGATGTCCCACGAATGGCCCTTGCTTACGTCACGAGGGTAGCGGCCCCGGCTGGCTTCGTATTCCATCACGATCTTTATCGCTGCCTTCTCAACCTCAGGGTCCCGGCGCATCGGTACGCCAGAAGGGAGTCCTTTCTCATCAAGTTCAAGTGAGATCTCTTCGTCGACAATGCTCAAGGCAGGCATCGGCGCAGGCAGCACTAACGCTACGCCCAATACTTCTGGAGCGACCATCAGCAGATGCTCTGCCTGTGTCATCTGGATTCGCAGTTCAGCCAGGCGCTGCTGCACGGCTGTGCTGAGGTGTTCAGCCAGAGCCGTCAGGCCATCCTCCAGGAAAAGCCGGTCGCGTGCCAGGGCTGCCTGGTGTTGAGCCACTGGTATGACCACTTCACTATTTCGCTCCCGCTGATCATTACCGAGGACCAGGTAGACAGGGGGGTGGAGATACTCGATGAGGTGTTAAAGATCGCTGACGATGAGGCGGAGGAATAGGTGCACGCCGCCGTGAATCACTTTATTCCTGCCGAGCGCGTGAGCGTCCAGCAGGCCCTGGAGCTCTACACCATCAACGCCGCCTGCATCGCCTTCGAGGAGGACAACAGGGGCTCTTTGGAGGTCGGCAAGTGGTGCGCGAGGTCACAGGTTGGAACGTGAGCCTCTGGGAGTTGCTGAAGGTGGGCGAGCGGCGGCTGAACCTGTTGCAAGCCTTTAACGCCCGCGAGGGAGTCGGGGCAGAGGCGGACACAGTGCCGCCCAGTCTGCTGATCCCGCTTGAGGGCGGAGAGAGCGACGGTGTAGCCGTCACCGCCGAGGAGGTGGAGAAGGCGAAGAGCATCTACTGCCGCATGGTCGGCTGGGACGAGGATGATCGCCCCAGGCGAGGCAAGCTTGAGGAGCTGGCCCTTGGCGATGCATCTTGTCTCCCTCCAAACTCAAGTGCGCCACCTCGAATAAGTATGGGTGGCGTTACCAAAAAGCTCCGCATATGGCCTGCGCAGCCCAGATTTACCGTATAACCAGCGGCAGGTAGACAGTGTGACTCAAGGTAGGGTCAACTGCCGGGGCAAAGTACAGTCCTTTGTTGTCCGCTTGAGCCACGTTGCCTGCCCCGTCCACAATCTGCACAAAGTAGCGTGGGTTGCCATCGCCAGGGAAACTGCCCATCCACTTGTGCATACCGGCGTTAAATCTTGCCTCTACACTGTCCCATCGTCCGTCTCCTTGGGTGTACGTCACCAGGACCCGCCGGATGCCCGCTGGATCGGTCGCGTCCACTTTGACATTTACCTGACCTGTAACGCGACTGTAGAGGCCATCCACGACAGTGACTTGCGGGGGTGCCTGGTCAGTGCTCAGGCTGTAGTACAGGTCCAACTGCATTGCGCTATACAGTCGTGCCTGTTGACTGGACGAGTCATATTGCCCCATCTGGACCACCAACGTCGTCTCTTGTCCCTGACTTTGCAAGCGCACCGGTACCGGCGGGTACCAGCCCGCTTCATCGAAAGCTGCCTCAACTGTCTGGGTCAGGTAATCATTGACCGGGGATACGATGACCGGGTCAAAGTCGCTCAGGGTCTCATAGTCTCCCTCAAGAAAGACTACCGAATGAGCCGACAGGCCAGTGGCCGTTACATCGGCGTACAGCAAAGGCTGCGCTGGCTGATCCGGCGCGGCATGAGTGTGACCATCGAGCAGGTAATAGACGCCGTCGGCGGTCACTACGCGGCTCATCACCTCACTGGGCCCCAATGTACCGATGAGTCGTATGCTAACCGTCCCTGAGACGACGTCCTCGTCGCCAAGGGCATCTGGTGGACTTGAGATTATATCCACACTGGGGAAGGGATCATCAATCGGCTCAAAGGCGCTCCCGGTGTTCAGACGATACATTGGCAGTCCGTAAAAGACTGCTTCCTCGAGAATCTTTTCGTCGTAGCCGGTAAAGTTCTGATCCTCATGATAGTAACGGCGTTTGGCAGCGACGAGGGCTTGTCCCATGCTGACGTGCTCGTCGCGGCGCAGCTCTTCGGTGTAAAGACGCATCAACTTCTCAGACAAACCGATATTGCCGCGCAGTCCCCACCCGTAGCCGGTGTTGGCCACATAGTTGGCCTGCTTCTGAGCGAAAGCCTGCGCCAGGTCCAGCGGGCCAGCAGCGTTGTCTGGTGGTACGTTCAAGCCACTGTGGCAGCCCAGCGTGTAGATCAACCCCCGGCTGAGATCAGACGAGGCAGAGGCAATTTCATCGGCACCAATGGACTGCCCAGAGTCAGGTGTTCCCTCACGGTGGTGCCTGGCATGGCCATTGATGGATTGAACTTTGAAAGGCGGGCCGGCGTCCAACTGCCGGGTGCGATACTCACTCACGGGCCAACTGTTTCCGATTAGAGAACAATCCACGTTGCTCGTCCCCAGGTCGGCCCGCCAGTCTTCACAGTTGCCGTTGGCGGTATCCTTCACAAAGCTATAGCCGGTCACCAGCGCTTTCCCCAGCGTGACCTGAGATTCGATCAGGAAGGTGTCAATGAAATCAACGATCTCGTCTGGCGTCTCAATCAGCCGCCCGATGGCCAGATCGGGAATATACAACTCTCGCCTTCGAAAAGATGTAGGCTCGCGGTCGGCATAGTAGTCGTCGCTGAGGAAATAGTTGGCCTGGAGGGCTGCGCCGGTAGGGTGATCGCTGTCCACGTGGGCATAGTTCCGTTCCCGATAGTCGTTGCGAGGTGTGTTGTCGGAGATGCGCCGGAAGGGCAACAGCCGGTCGTCCCCCACGAGGACGATGTATTGCACACCCCCGTGCTGCTGCAGGTAGGTCACTATCACGCCCCGGATGGCCGCCGCCACCTGGTTAGCCTTATCCACATTGGTCAGGTCGGCGACCCAGTCGGCGTAGGCAGCGCTGACGGTGTCGTTCCGATCCAGGCGGATAATCTCGCCCTGCACGTCGCTGTGAGCTGCAAGCACGTCGAGCTTGTCCATCAGTTGCGTCGTTGCTGTCACCCCATGTATTGCAGCGACCCGTTCTTGGTTGACCAGAATGATGGTACGCACGCCTGATGGTGGCGGCGTGGGTGCCGGCGTGACGATCGGTGGCGGGGTGGGCGTAGACGTGGAAGGGGGCGCATCCCCCTGGTAGATGCGCAGGGAGTACTCGGTGCCGGTGCCGTACCTGGTGGGGTTGTAGTGGCGCACCTTGACGTAGTACCTTCCGTTACTGCTAAAGCTGTAATGGATGCGCGAGGCCGTGCCTGGGCCATAGTCGTCGTTGAAGGCCAACCGCGTTCCCGATGCATCGTACAATTCGATGAAAGTGTCGGCTTCAGGTCCCAGCTCTGTCGTCTCAATGACGTAGGACCCTGCGCTGGGGGTAAAGTAAACCCAGTCCACGTCCCCGGCCAGACAAGTGTTGTGCGCCTGCAGGCTGCCGTCAGCAGTGATGGGGCGAGCCGTGCCCTGCGTGTCGTCGGGCTCCAGCGCATCGGGAGTGCACAAGCCGGTGAACACGTGCAGGTCATAGTGAGTTTCGGGCCCGGCCACCTCAGAGTTGTAGTCGGTTACCCGCAAAGTGTAAGTGCCGTCCGTCGGAACCTGCCAGACGATACGGGAACCGTTGCCCGGGCCGCTGTCGTCATCACAGACCAGTTGCGTTGTGCCCATCGCGTCGTACAGGCATAGGAGCGTATCGGTGACTGAGCCCAGTTCGAGTGTCTCCACTGTGTAAGTCACACCGGCCGTGGCGACAAAGCTGGCCCAGTCTGCTTCGCCAGCCGGACAGGCGTCGTGGGTCTGCGCGGCGCCTCCAACAATCAGGGGGCTAGCCGCTGCTGCTGTGTCATCGTCCTCATAGGCATCGGGAGCACATTCACTGGCGCGGATGACCTGAAGCGCATAATCGGTGCCGGGGCCGTAAACGTTGGGATCAAAGTTGTGTGCTTTAACATAAACCTTTCCACCGGTCTGTGCGGTGTACTCGATGCGTTGCCCTCCTTCAGCGACCGGCGGGCTGGAGCAGGTGAGGTAAAGACTCAATTGTGCGTCAGCATTGAGGCCGATGTCTGTCGCAGAGATGACATAGGTCGAACCTGCCACGGCGTGAAAGGCAGTCCAGTCCACGTCTCCTCCTTCGCAGAAGGAATGTATCTGTGCTGCTTCGTCCACAGTGATATCGCCGGCAGCGGTGCAGATGTTGTTAGGCTCATAGTAAGCGTTGCAGGTGTTCAGCGCAGTCACGCGCAGGCGATAGCTGGTATCAGGGCCATAGTCGGCCAAGACGTGTTCAATTTTGGTGTAATAGGTGGCATTGGCCGGCGCGGTGAACTCAAACCCGGCTCCGCTGCCGAAACTGGGGGGGCCGCTGCAAGTACTGTGCAATTCGGCCACCAGGTCAGCATCGGCCCCGTCAGCGATGGCCTGCAGGCGATAAGTGACTCCCCCAATGACTTCAAACCCGACCCAGTCCTTGTCCGTCGCGGGGTAGAGATTGTGTTGCTGCTCTGTGCCGTCGGCCGTGATCGAGTTGGCCTGGCTGCACAGGTCGTCGTCTTCGTAGGCGTCGGGTTCGTGGCAGTCCGGTCCCACACAGATATTAACCGGTCCAGTCAGGTTGTTCGTCTCATCGGACTCGGCGACGTCATTGTCCCGATCCACCCAGGCATAGACCGGGTGGGTGCCGCTGATGGTGAAGGTGTGATTGGTACGCACCCAATGGAATGAGGCCCCCGGGTTGAGCGGAATCCCCCAGTAAGTGTGTGACGTGTGGGGTGTCGTCCCTGTCGGCGGCTCGTCGGCCGGGTCTACGTAGAGGTAGACGTAGAAGTCCGAGGCCGCGGCGTCGCCCTGGTTCTTGATTGTTACGGTGATGTCTGCGCTCTCTCCTACACCTGGGTGGGAAGGGTCGAAGGTGATGCTCTCGACGATCAGATCGGGGGCAGCCATCGGCTGGACGACAGCCATGCCAGGTAGACCGGCCAGAGATGGCTGGGAGGTAGCAACGGGCAGCGCCGTGGAAGAAGGCGTTACAGACGGCGAGGCTTGCCGAATGACAACCTCAGCCGGTGGCGCTGCAGTGGCCAGTGGATCCAGAGCAGAGAGAGTGCCCAGAAAGAGCAAGAGCCCACCGATGCCTACGATGAGTGAGGTGAGAAATTTGGATCGCATGATTGAACCCCCTTCTGTTAATGGGGCATGGATTGATTCGTTCAGCCCATCCCTGTCCTGTGGTGTGCTTCAAACGTGCATGGCTTTGCCAGATTATCTCAGAACCAGCGGCAGATACACCCACCATTTTGTCCGTACCGTCATCACTACTGGCAGCGACTGGTTGCCCCCTGCATCCTGGGCATAGACCACCACGTGGTACACGCCGTCCTCGGTAAAGTCCTCGTATACGCCAATGTATTCCCCATCCCCGTCGCTATCCGAGAGAAGCACTATCGGCAGATCCAACTCGGGAATGGTGCCATCCTCGGTGGGGGCCGGTTCTTCGAAGTCGGGCGGATAGACTACTATCCAAACGTCCACCTCGATGCCGCTGTCGTCCTGCACCTGGGCCCGCAGCACGCCATCCCCGTCCACAATACTGCTCGGCGGCGTCACCTTGCCAATCGCCGGCGGGTGATCAATAAACCCACAGTTGAGACCTCGCTGCCGTGCCAAGTCGCCATCCCCACTGTTGGGTACCCCATCGCCGTTGTCGTCCAGCCACGGGGTTTGCCACAACCTCGTCGCTTCCACGGCTTGTTTTGCCATCTGGAAACTGGTGTACAGGTCGCTGCACTGCCTCAACCGGGTGAAAAAGGCATCGGAAAAGAGCGCGCCGTGGCGCGAGGGATAGGCATTGTTCAGCCGCCCCGTCGAAGCGACAATCACTCTGCCCGGCTTGGAGATCTCTTTGAGCCCGTCAATGAAACTGCCCGAGTGGCAGGCCTCATAGATGACATTCACCGGCGCGCCGGTGTCGTCCTCCAGCGCCATCAGCCAGTCGTCCAGTTCGCCTGGCGCGATCGTGTCGTCCCTGCCATCGGTGAAGAAGGTGTCAATCGCCCCATGATCCATCAGGTAGAGATAGAAAGGCGTGTTAGCGTCGGCCAGGCTGGCCGCCCAGTTGATGATAGCATCCTGCACATTAGCCGAGGAGGAATCGGCGTAGACGTCGCTCACCTCGTCGCCGTCGGCATCGGTGCGGGCGTCGTCAACGTCGCTCAGGTAGCGCAGGTTAGCCTTGGGCAGACCGCCGAGGAGGAAGGTGTGAAAGGCAGTATTGGTGCAGTGGAGGATGTTGTCCTGCAAGTTGTAGTTGTCGTCGTGCCCGGCGACGACAATCGCTACACCTGCCCTTTCGCCGCTCGTCTGAGCGCGCACCGAGGGTTCGTAGCTCACGTCTGGGCCGTAGACGGCCGGGTCGTGGTTGAGCGCCCTGGCATAGTAGGTGCCGCTGGAGGGAGCAGTGAAGACAATGCGGGCGTCGGCGCCGAAGGCGTTGTCGTCAAACCCCTCCAGGTCCCCGCCACAGGCGTCGTACAGCTCCAGCACCAGGTCGGCGCCGGGGCTGGTGTTGATGGCCTGGACGACGTAGGTGGTGCCGGAGACGACGGTGAAATGCGCCCAGTCCCCGTCAGCGTACTGATGGAAGGTGTGCTGCTGGACGGTACCGTCGGTTGCCAGAGC
>CAYNKW010000160.1:0-9402 GCA_964397845.1 uncultured Anaerolineae bacterium | reverse complement strand
CCGAGCCGCCGGCCTCGAGCAGGCGCATTGATTCTTTGATACCTACGATACCGTTGGTGCTGGCAACGACGATCACACTATCACCTCGCTTCTAAAAGTGTTTTTTGCTGCACAACCCTCTCTGCTCTCATGACTCCTCCTCCAGCACCTGCTGGAACAGGAACCAGGATCCTTTGCGACCCCCAGGCCCTCGGGAGGAGCGGTCGTAATAGATATCGAACACCTCCCCCGTGTCGGTGCGCACGCGGTAATAGTCCCGGCCCACTCCCCACGACCCTCGCCGCTCGGCCGCCTTGGCCCGATAGGAGCCTCGCTCCTTGACGTAGAAAGCCTTGGTCTTGCCCCGCTGACGATAGTCGTGCCACTCTTGCAGGACGGCCACCACTCGCAAAGTCCTCCCCTCCCAGGTAAAGCTGTCCGGCGGCCCCGGGCGCTTCTCCAGCGCGGGCGACCGGTCGTAGGCGACCTGGGTGGGCGCACCGATGAAGCGGGCGGACAACCCATTTTTCATAACGGCTCTCCTTATGAGAAGTTCACCTGTGCGGCTCAATGATGACTTTTATGGACTCCCCGGCGTCGGCAACCAATCGGAAGCCCAGACCTGTCTCCGCCAGACTCAACCGATGGGTGATCATCTCGTGCACAGGCACCCGCCGGGCGCGGATCAGTTCTATGGCCACTATGGCGTCCAGAGGGCTGTTCCCATAAGAGGGCATCAGCGTTATGCCATTGCGCCAGAAGTCATTGACCGGGACAGGAAGGTCCACGCCCGGCTTTGTCGGCGCAAAGAACAGCACAGTCCCGCCGCGATCCACAGATTGCAGGGCCTGGATGAAGGCAGTAAAGGCTCCGGTGCAAACGATCACCAGGTTGGCCAGCCGGCCTTCGTTGGCCTGGCGCAGGCGGGTTGGCACATCTTCTGCGGCATGGATCACGACGTCGGCCCCAAAGCGCCGGGCCGCATTCAGGCGGTATTCGTTGATGTCCGTGGCCACTATTCGCCCGGCCCCCAGAGCGCGGGCCAGGGCCACGTGGAGCAATCCAGAAATGCCACTGCCGAGGGTGAGGACAGTCTGGCCCGGCTGCAGCCGCGCCATCCTTTGCCCGCGCACGACGCAGGCCAGCGGCTCGATAAACGCCCCGTCTTCGAACGATACCTCGTCGGGCAGCAGGAACACACCTCGATCCACGTTGATCCGTGGCGCCCGCAGGTATTCGGCAAAGCCGCCGGGATCGTAATTGGTGTTGTGCAAGGTCTCGCAGACCGTATGGTAGCCATCCAGGCAGTAACGGCACGTGTTGCAGGGGACGTGATGGGAGACGAAAACTCTGTCGCCGGCTTTGTATTGCTCCACGCCCTCCCCAACTTCTACGATCTGTCCTGTGATCTCGTGGCCCAACACCAGGGGAGCCTTTTTGATGCGATACCATTCCATCACATCGCTGCCACAGACGCCACTGGCCATGACTTTGACCAACAACTCGTCAGGCCCAATCTGTGGTGTTGGCATCTCCTCCAGGCGTACGTCTCTGTTGTTGTAATACATTGCTACGCGCACGATTTTACTACTCGCCACTCTTGACTCTATTGAACAGGTCGTGAGCCTCTTTGACGTTGGCATCCTCATGGATTATGGCCCGCAAAGCTCTGGCCACGGCCACCGGATGATCGCTCTGCCACACGTTCCGCCCCAGGTTCACGCCTATAGCACCGCTTTGCAGACCATCGTGGACAAACTCGAGTACCTCGAGCACCGTTTCGCACCTGGGGCCACCCGCCATAACCACAGGAACGGGGCAGCCGTTTACGATCTGGTCGAAATCTTCACACCAGTAGGTTTTCACCACGCGGGCGCCCAGTTCGGCGGCGATACGACAGCACAAACCAAGGTAACGGGCATCCCGTTTCTCCAGTTCTCTGCCCACCGCGGTAACCGCCATGACCGGAATGCCATACTCCTCACACTCGTTTACCAGGTTCGCCAGATTCAACAGCGTATCATGCTCGTACTCGCTGCCGACAAAGATAGAAACACCCACGGCAGCCACGTTGAGGCGAATAGCTTCTCTTACAGAGGTAGTAATCCCTTCATTTGCCAGGTCTTTGCCGACCACGCTGGTACCGCCGGATACCCTGAGAATGATCGGTTTGCTGTTGGCGGGGTCTATACACGAGCGTAACACACCCCTCGTAACAAAGAGAGCGTCACAATACGGAAGAAGTGGCTTGACCGTTTCGCCCGGTCTCTCCAACCTCCGGGTGGGCCCTTGAAAGTATCCATGATCTATCGGCAGAAAGAAACAGTGGCCATCAGACTGGATCAGTTGCGACAAACGGTTTTTCATTCCCCAATCCATTATTAGGACCTCCTTTACTAAAAGTGCGTCTCTGGTTTCATGGGATTGCCGGCTAGATTATAGCCGACTTTGGCCTGGATGTCTACCGGGCAGGACGTGAACGGACGTGAAGAGCACGCTTCACTTCTCACAACGGCTCTCTTCCAGCAGCGAACGGATGAGATTGATCTTGCTAAAGTGCCCCCGTGTGATGCGCGTCATCAGGCTCTCAGGACCCAGGAGGCGATCGGTCAACTCTCGCAGCGAAAGCCCCTCGCCGCGCAGCGCCCGGGCCTGCTCCGCCACGCCCTCCCAGTAGGCAATTTTGCGCTCCATGACCCCGCAGGCATCGGCATCGCTGAAACCGACAAAGCCGGCGTGGGAGCAGATGAGCAGCCGGGGCCGGAGCGCCAGCACCCGCCGCAGAGAGGCCAATGTGCCCCGGGCGTCCTCGTCGTCCCGCAGGTGGCGCACTCGCTCGTGGATGAACAGGTCGCCACTAAAGAGCCACCTCTGATCCCGCTCAAAGAGACAGACGTGGTCCGGACAGTGACCAGGGGTCGGGATCACCTCAAAGTGGTAGTGCCCGGTCTCCACCACGTCCCCCAGTGGTTCCACGACGACATCGCCCGGCTGTCCCCAGACGATCCAGCGGTAGAATTGCAAACGGGGAAAATCGGCCAGGATGGGGACGGCTTGCGGGGGGGCGGCGATGGGCAGGCCCAACGCCTCCTGGAGCGCACCGTTCCCGCCGGCGTGATCTTCGTGGTGATGGGTGTTGATGGCCTGGCGAACGTCCCGCTCACGACACCAGGCGACGAGTTCCGAAGCCGTGGCCGGGCAGCCGGTGTCAATCAACAGGCCGTCCACCAGGTAGGCGTTCACGGTGTACAGGGGGCGGCCAAAGAAGGTTCGCGCCAGGTTAAGGCGGGTGATGGGGCCGTACTGAGTACAACGAAGCACGTGACGTTATCTCGCTCTATGGCCATGCTTTCAGGATAATGGGCAACCACACACAGCGGCACCGGCCGCAGTGACTGACCAGGGTGATGCTCCGACCGGTGGTGTCCACGTTGCCATCGCCGTCCCAGGATAGCTTGGAGAACTCGGTGCCAGGGTCATTGTGTGGTGCGCCGGGATTTCCGTCGTGATCCACCGACAAAAAGTCGGTTGGTATCACGTCACCTGCGTTCGCCGTGATGCGCACCTTTGACCATTGGATGCGCATCTCTACCGTGTAGCCGCAATCTGCGTCACCAGGGTCGTCCAGCGAGGTGCAGCCTTCCGGCAGATATAGTGCCCGGTCACACTCTCCTTCGCCCGTGCCGCCTGCGTCCTGCCGGCACCGGAACTCACCGTTGTTAAAGACGATCGAGACACTATCGTCATCCCAATCAAAATTGGCGGTCTCGACCTGAGAATCTTTTACCTCAAAGCCGACGTACAGGTAGTCCTGATCCCAGAGAGCACGCACCGTGGCGGTCGTTACATCGGTCTGAGAGATATGGACGGCGTAGGTGAGGGGATTGACGCATTGCCAGGTGAATTCGTCCATTATGCCGTCTACGGTGATGCCCCCCCTGGCGGGGATAACCTCCAACGTCTCCGTCGAGGGTACGAACCGCCCTGAGCTATAGTCGCACTCAACCGCGTTCGTGCTATCGTCGATCCGGCCGTGGACGTAGTAGCTGCCCGCCGGCAACGTCAATGGCGTCAATGGCAGTGTCCAGGTGTAGGTGTCAATCGCGCTGTCCTCAGACAGACCAGCCACGATCATGGTCCCATCGCAGCCGGCGTCATCTGCGTCGTAGTAAAGCCCAATCGTGGCCTTGTCATCCGCGTCGTCGTCCTGCCAGGCGATGGTGAGCTGCCCTCCGGCAGGTACCAATTCGTGACCATACGGTGGCTCGGTTATCGTTATGAGCGGCAGAACGTTGGTTTCGGGCGGGCGTGCGGACGTGGTAAAGGTATAGACAGCGGACGTCGTATCACCGGCCTGGAGGGTAAAACTGTAGGGTGTGGCGGGGAACAGATCGGTCAGGGCCAGTTGATGGGTCGTGGTTATAGTAGTATCTGTTATCCGCCGCCGGTCAACCAGGCCCCAATGCGCTTCGCCCTTGTGTAAGAGCTTAAAATAGCTCCAGCCATAGAGATAGAGTCGCGTGTCTTGCTCGAGATAACGGCGCAAGATTTTGATGGCCCTGACCTTGGCCCAACTATTGGCAACCTTGCCGTTCATCTGCCGAGTGTTGCTGTAGGTAGCGGCAGGGGCGAACCCGGTCGAGTCCAGCACCAACGGTTTGCCCAGAGCAGCCAGATTGTTCTCGCTCCAGGCCTTGTCCAGGTAGTAGTCAAGCTGATCCTTGCAGATCAGGGCTGTCGCCGAATGGCTGGCCGTGGGGGTGATATGGCAGTTGAAAGGTGCGCCCTCCGCATGTTGAGCGTAAACGACCACCGAGACGCCATCAACCAGGTCACCGACCGGTGCTTGATGCAGCTCATCCTGCCAGCCATAGTAGGTATTGGCGTACACGGTTGCCCCAGGGACTTCTTTTTTAATCTCGTTGTAGCAATAGCCAATATAGTCCCGTTGTCGCCCAATGGTGGGATTGGCATCCAGGATGTTTGGGTCATCGAGGGGCACGTTGATGAGAAAGTATAAAAGACGGTCAGGGTTCGCCTTGAAATATGAGAGGTAGGCATCGTAATTGTTCAGGATGGCGTCACAATCCTCAGCTCCCCAGTCGAAGGATGATGGTTCGTACGACTCTAAGCGAAAGGCTATCTTGACATCTTGCGAGGCCGCCGCGTCAAAAACAGTTTGATCCCAGGGATGGATTGCGCTATCTGGAGGCCCAGCAGGGTAAAGCACAATAGCATTAAAGTTGGCGCCGGCGATGGCCTTGACGTCGCTGATAATCGTGTCTGTCAAAAGATCGCGGTCGACCCAATCCAGGTAGGCACTATACTCGCCGGGGGCATAGGCCACTCCCTGGAGCGTCTGGCTGAGGGGCTGAGTGCCGGTAAAGAGCGGGTGAATATCGCTGTCCAGGTCGAGACAGGATTCAGTGGCGAGGCTCGTTTGCCACGAGATGGCGGCGGTCATTGAGGTGACGTCGGTGACAATGACATTTGAGATGCCCGCCGTTTCGCCGCAGGTTGTTCCGGCAACGACAGGCCCTTGAGCAGCACTGACCAAATAAGATATCACTGCAACGAAAGCAAAGCCGGCAATTACGCTTTTACCCGATTCCTTGAATGTCATCAATTATCACAGTTCCACGGCCTGGCGCGTCCCCAGGTTTGTTCGAAGTGACACCTCTTCAGGTAGGCCACAGGGTCAGTTGGCGAGGTGGGCTGTGGCCATCGAGCAGGATAAAGGCGGCCGCCCGGCCGGCGACGATGCCCAGTTTGCGCAGGTCGCTCAGGTAGCGCAAGCGCCCCCGCTGCCGTTCACGCAGCAACTTCTCGGCGCCCTTGGGGCCGATGCCCGGCACGCGCAGCAGGTCACGCCGATCGGCGGTGTTCACTTCGACGGGAGCGTGGGCCAGGTGCCGCCGGGCCCAGGCCAGCTTGGGGTCGCTGCCAGGCGGCAGGTTGCCCGCCGCGTCGAAGGGGAGTTCCTCTGCAGCGAAGCCGTAATCGCGCAGCAGAAAGGACGACTGGTAGAGCCGGTGTTCGCGCAGCGCAGGCGTGGGAGGATGATTCTCCAGCGGCGTACCGGCCACCGGCGAAAAACCGCTAAAGTAGGCCCGCGCCAGGCCAAGTTGCTGGTGTAGGAGTTCGGTCGTGGTCAGGATCTCGGCGTCGCTCTCGCCGGCCGCGCCAACGACAAATTGGGTGCTCGAACTGGGCCAGCGACCCGGCATCTCCCGCCGGATGTCTTCGATCCAGCGCAGACGCAGCAGCAACTCCTCGGTAAAGACCTTGTGCGGCGCCAGTTGGGCCAGGCGCTCGGTGTTGGGCGCTTCCAGGTTGACCGAGACCCGGTCGGCCAGGCGCATCGCTGCCAGGACCTGATCTCGCTCTGCGCCGGGCATGACCTTGAGGTGGATGTAGCCTTCAAAGTCATAGCGGCCCCGCAGTATTTCTGCCGTGGCGATGAGGCGGTCCTGGGTGCGGGGACCGCTGCCGGCGACGCCGGAACTGAGAAAGATGCCCTCGGCGAAACCCCTCCGCTGCAACTGCACGAACAGGCGCGCCAGTTCATCGGGCGAGAAACTGACGCGGCGGAAATCGCGCCCCTGGCGGAAGGGACAATAGCGGCAGTCCCGCTCGCAGGCGGAGGAGAGCAGCGTCTTGAGCAGCGCGATCCGCTTCCCGCCGGGCATCACGGCGCTGTGGATGCAGTCGGAGAGGTCGTCGTCGTCCCAGCGGGCCGGCGGCCGGCGCGATCCCACCACCTCCTCGGCCGGCTCGAAGCGAGTCGGCGGTCCTAGCCGTTTGAGCTTCTCCATCGCGTCCATTGAGAGCCTCCACCGGCTATTATACGAACGTGCGTTCGGATTGTCAAACCGCTTGTCCCGCCATTATCCAGGCCCCCCGCCCTGGCCGGCTGACCAGGTACTTTCCCCCAGGGCCGGGCAAAACTTGATCCAATTGCCCCTCGAGCTCGGCCCGGCACTCGTCTTGGCAAAGCAAGTGCACGTTGTGCCCGGCGTCAATCGTAAAGTAGACTTCTAATCCTTGACGCCGCCACGCCTGAACGGTGTGGATCAGGGCACAAGTCTCCGGCTGCCAGTAATAGATGCCGCTGAGCCAGGGGCGCTCCTCAAGATAGGAGGTCATGGTCACCACGTGCATGGAAACCGCCTCCCGCTCGACAGCCTGCCCCAGGGCGCGAAAATCCCTGGCCAGCAACGCTTGCCGCACGACCTCCAGTGTTTGCGGCAGCGTCTTGAGCCGGGCTTGATAGAAAGGACTCGTCCTGGCGGCGCGATGCCCCTCCGCCGAGGAAACGACCTTGGGCCGCTCGTCCAGAATAACGGTCGTGATCCCGAGATCCCAGTGCGACGGTGGCGCGACTTGACGCCCGTAGGAACTGTCGTCGCCGCTGCCGGCCACCCACTCTACGAACCCGCCGGGGACGGAACGGCACGCCGACCCGGAGCCTTTGCGCGCCAGGATGGAAAGCTGCCTTTCGTCCAGGCTCAAACCGGCCGCTTTGCTGGCCGCCAGCGACAAGGCAGCAAAGGCAGACGCCGAGGAGGCGATCCCGGCCGAGGCGGGAAAGTCGTTGTCGGACTCGACGACGGCGCGATGGTCCATGCCGGCCAGCCGTCTCACCCGGTCGAGGTGGCGCACCACCCGGTCGTACGCTTCCCCACGGACGGCGTGCCCATCAATGGTCAGCTCGTCCCTTCTCTGGCCCGGGACAAAGACGACGGAGGTCGTCGTCCTGGCCGCGCTGAGGTTCACCGAGAGGGAAGAATTGACCGGGATGTTCAGCGACTCGTCAGCGTTGCCCCAGTACTTGACCAGGGCCAGGTTGGGATGCGCGGCGGCTGTGACTCGTAGATTCATCTGTTCTAAATCCACTCAAGCCCACAGGTGGGCATACTTGAGCCCGCTGCCGGTGTTGAACAGGACGACCGTCTCGTTGTCGCCGATCCAGCCCTGACGGCGCAGGTGCTGGAATGCCACCAGCGTGGCCGCGCCCTCGGGACAGGCAAAGATCCCCTGGGTGCGCCCGATCAGATTTGCCGCCTCCAGCATTTCCTGGTCAGGCACGGCGACGGCGGTGCCACCGCTCTGGCGCAAAGCCCGCAAGATCAGGAAATCGCCCACCGCGGCCGGCACGCGCAGCCCATCGGCGATAGTCCTGGCGTCCTGCCACGGCTCGGCAAACTCCCGCCCCTCGTGAAAAGCTTTGACCATCGGCGCGCAGCCATCGGATTGGACCGTCACCATGCGCGGTCGCTGCGGCCCGATCCAGCCCAGCTTTTCCATCTCGTCAAAGGCCTTCCACATTCCGATCAGGCCGGTGCCGCCGCCGGTGGGGTAGATGATGACGTCGGGCAACGTCCAGCCCATCTGCTCGGCCAGCTCGTAGCCCATCGTCTTTTTACCTTCCAGGCGATAGGGCTCTTTGAGGGTGGACACGTCAAAGCGACCGAACCGGCGCACCTCCTCGGCTGCGACCCGGCCACAGTCGGTGATGAGCCCGTCCACCAGCGTGACCTCGGCGCCCAGGGCGCGGCACTCGGCCACAAAGAGCTGGGGCACGTCGCGGGGCATGAACACGTAGGCTCGCAGCCCGGCCAGCGCGGCGTAGGCGCTCATGGCCCCGGCGGCGTTCCCCGCCGACGGGATCGAGACCGCCTCGACGCCCAACTCGCGGGCGCGTGAGACCGCCACGGCCAGTCCGCGCGCTTTGAACGAGCCGGTGGGGTTCAATCCTTCGTCCTTGATGAACAGGTTGGCCAACCCAACGGCCTGGCCCAGCCGGGCCGCGCGGACCAGAGGCGTAAAACCCTCCCCCAGGCAGAGCGCGTGGCGTGGGTCGCGCACGGGGAGCAGCTCGCGGTAACGCCAGAGGTCCGCTTTGCGCCCGGCGATCGTCTCTCGGGTCACGGCACGTCTGGCCTTCTCCAGGTCGTAGCGGGCCAGCAACGGCTTTTCACACGCGGGACAAAGGTTCCACAGGCGGCCGGCCTCTAACTCCTTGCCACACAAGGCACATTCCAGATGAGATAGAAAACTCATGGTTGATTTCCTTCCTTCCACGTAGCGACTCATGGCCACAACAGCAGTGAAAGCCTTGCGAAGGTTTTTTGAGCGTTTTGAAGCCCAAAGTCACCCTGTCGAGCGCTGATAGTGCCCAAATCAAGCCCATTTTGTAACCTTCGCAAGGCTCCCCTGAACGCTTACCTGAATTATATCACAAATTGCCAGAATAGTGAACAAGTGGGCATCTTGCTCCTGGTTACGGTCTTCAGGGTTCTGTGGTATAATAGGAATGTCGGTAGCGACTAACGTTCCACAGAGGAGGAGACTATGACAGGATCAGGAGACGTCATTCCTTCCGTCAAGCCAGACTTGCCGGCGACGGAAGACCTTTTGGGC
>CAYNKW010000159.1:5271-9418 GCA_964397845.1 uncultured Anaerolineae bacterium | reverse complement strand
AGGATTGTGATTCCAGGAACACGTAGACGATGTGCCCGAACCGGCGCTTGACGAAAGGGGGCAGGAGTCGCTCACCCCGGGCCCACCACTCCAGGCCGCGCATGATGAACCGCTCGACTCGGCTTTCGATGGCTTTCTCTTTTGCTTCGGCCGAGCGTTGCAAGCCAGGTGGGAAGGGGGGTACGTCCAGGTGGGCAGCTTCACGCACCGTCAGGCCGGCCCTGCGGCAGACGGCTACCAGGTCGGGCAGGAAAAAGCCGTCCAGCCCGCTGATGGTGAGGTGTTCCTTGTTGGCTTTGTTGGGCACCAAAAGCATCGCGTAGCGCGACTTTTCTTGAACCTGGGCCAGGTATTTGGCCAGTTCGTCATCATTGAGACGCTGGATGGCCGAGGTTGTCACCCACAGGTCAAAGGGTGTGTCGTCAAGGCGGGTGGGGCGAGCCAGCGTTTTCAAATGACGCATCTCAAAGCGACCTGGATCAGCCAGTTCGGCCAGCGGCGGCGACTTTAACGCCCTGACAAAGGTCTCCAGCACCGGCAAGCGATCGTCGGCGACGACGGTCTGGCAGCCATACCGGGCCGCCAGCAGCGCAAAGTCCAGGTCCACGCCATAATCCTCCGGCAGTCCTCCGATGAGGAGTCGCCGCAGGGGAGCGATCGCCGCCAAGACGCGCTGCAACATCTTGAGCTTGGCCGAGTATTCGTAGGCCGTGCCTATGCCCTCGCCTTCCAGCAAGGCAATGGGATAGAGGTCGGTCACAGAAGACGAATTTTCTATATCTACAATCACAACAACCCTTGCTCCCGATACCACGCCACGGTGCGGCGGACACCCTCGACCAGCGGCACCTGGGCCTGGTAGCTCAGTTCAGTCCGGGCGCGGTCGGTGGAAAAGGCCCGCGTCTCGGTGAAAAAGTTGACAGCACTGCGGCTTAACGGCGGATGGAAGGGCACGACCATGGCCGCCAGCTCCAATCCGGCCGCCACCGCCGTCGCCAGGAGCCGGGGCACGCGCAGCCGGGGTGGCGGCACGTCCAACGCCTCGGCGACCGTCGTCACCAGTTGGCGGATCATCACCGGGGCGGGCCCGGCGACGTGATAGACGCGCCTGGCCCGCCCGGCAGTTTCGCACAGCGCCATCCCCCGCACGGCGTCGTCCACAAAGGTGGGATGCACGCGATTCTCGCCGGAGCCGATGTAAAAAAACCGTCGTTTCTGAATGGCGCGGAACAGGCCCAGCACGTGGGTGTCGCCGGGGCCGTAGACGAACTCCGGGCGGACCACAGTCAACGACAAGCCGGTGTGCCGGGCAAACGTCAGCGCCAGCTTTTCCCCTTTGCTCTTGGTGGTCTCATAGATGTTGGACGGCGCGTGCGGCCAAGTCTCGTCGGCGGGCGGATCCTGGATCGGGCCGAGCACGCCAGGGCTGCTAACGTGCACAAATCGCTCCGCTCCGGCTGCCCGGGCCGTCACCAGGACGTTCAGCGTGCCGTTGACGTGCAGGTCACGATAAGCGGCGTCCGGCAGCGGCGCACCGCCCAACATCCCCGCCAGGTGGTAGACCACTTTTACACCGTCCAGCGCCTCGGGCAGGGTGTTGGGCAACAGCACGTCGCCCAGGACGACCTCCACATCCAGGCCCTCCAACTGCCGCAGGTCGCTGGTGGGCCGGGCCAGGACGCGCACCAGCCGTCCAGCCCGGCATAGCGCCCGCACCAGGTGGCTGCCCAGAAAGCCAGTGCCGCCGGTAATCAACACTCTCTCGCTCACGTCAACCTCTTGGTCGTCTTGGCGATCTCCCACACGACGTGTTGCTGGCACCGGGTGCGAAAATCGCGCCAACCAAGCCAGCGGCCATAGATCTCCAGAGCCACGACACTGAGCGTCCAGAGCAGCCGCCGGGGGCGCCAATCCAGGTGGCGCAACAAGGCCCCCAGGATGCGCCAGCCACTCATAGTCGAGACGACGTATCCCAGGTTGTTGCGAACGGCCAGGTGCCCGGCGTAGATGCGCCGTCGCTGCCGCAAAAAGTCGGCCGCTGTCTCTGGCCCTTTGTTGTAGATGATAGCGTCCGGCACGTAGGCGGTTTTGTAACCCTGGCCTTTGATGACCGGCTCCACGCTGGCTTCGTCCACGGCCGAGTCGTAGGGGATGCGCTGAAAGATGAGCCGGAAGGCGGTCATTTCACCTGCCTTAAAGTGCCGTTGTGCGATCTCGTGGTGCAGGTTCCACAGCAGGTGCGCAGCAAAGCCCATAAATGTATCAGCATCGTTGACCGGCACCGGCCGGCCGCTGGTCATGCCCACGTCCGGGTCGGCCATCGGCTCGACCAGTCTCTGGATGGTGTGATAATCGGGGAACAGATCGGCGCTACTGAGGACAACCACCTCTGCCGACGCCTCTCGCAGGAAGAGGTTGACGCCGGAGGCCTTGCCCTCGCGCGTGGTCTGGGTGAGCAATTTCATCCGCCCGTCGTGGGCGGCCCACTGGCGCACGATCTCCTCGGTGCGGTCGGTGCAGCCGCTGGCCACGACGATGATCTCGGTGATGGCGACGGTCGTCAACTCTTGCTCCAGCAGCCTTTGGAGCAACTGGCCAATGTTGGCCTCCTCGTTGTGGGCCATAATGCCGATGCTACAGCGAATCGAATCCATTTACCTCCACATCTCCCGTGCCTTTGTGGCGAGAACCTTCCCTATGAAAATGAAGCCAGACTTCAGCGGCCGCCAGAACGCCTGCGCTGGTCAGCGCCACGACGGTCGCTACCTGGACAAGACTGGTATGGAACAATGTCAGCAGTGCGAATTGCGCGGCCACGGCCAGCGGCAGCAGGTAGGCGAAACCAGCCTGCTTCACCGACAGGGAATAATTGAGCCACACGTTGACCAACGCGTAGCCGGTCATGGCCAGGGCCACCAGACCCAGCACCGGCCCAGCAAAAGGGTTCGCCGCGCCAAAGACGGCCTTGAGAATAAAATCCGGCGCAGCAAAGTAGGCGATTGCCAGTCCGGCGCAGGGGAACAGCGTCGCCGCCAGGCTCAACCGCAGCAGTCGGGACGAATCGCGATGCTGCACGTGGCGCTCGGCGCTCTTGGGAAAGAGCACCACGGCAAAGGCTGCTGGCAGGAAAATGACGATCTTGGCCAGCGTGACGGCCATCGAATAGTAGCCCGCCTCCGTAGGCGAGAAATAATGCTTGACGACCAGCGCGTCCATGTTGACCAGCGCCGCAAAGCTGACCAGGCCAACGACGGTTGCGCCGGTGTAGCGGGTCAGGTCGGTGGCAGTGACCTGGTGAGAATCGCCCGTCCGCCGCCAGAGGATGCCCCCCAGCAGCGCCAGGCCCAGCAACACGGTGCCCACCGTGCCGGCCGGCAGCGCCGCCAGCGCGCCCACCGCGTCCAGGCCAAGTTTGACCAGCAGCAGGCCCAGCATCAGCCGGAAGGCAGCGTGGGCCACTTGCAGTGTCCCCAGGGCAGTGAATTTCTGCAAGCCTTGCAGCGCGCCCCCGACCACCGGCTTGAGCATCAGCGGCAACAGGGCGGCGGCCATCACCAGTACCGGCGTCACCGTGGGAATCCGAAGCAACCGTGCGACCGGCCCGGACAACGCGCCAAGCAAAATGGTCGCCGCCACGCCCCCCAGGGCAGCCGTCCGCAGCGCGCCCCGGAAGAAGGCCCCCGCCCGTGCCAACTGCTTCGTCGCCAGGAACTCGGCCGCGTAGCGAGCCGTCACCGTGCGCAGCACCACCAGCGACACCGACGCGATCTGCAACATCGCCTGCAGGGCGATCAGCACGCCGTAGCCGTCGGTGCTCAACAGGCGGCCCATGGCCACGTTGTAGGCATAGTCCAGGGCGTTGGCCAGCGACGTGGCGGCAAACATCACCAGCCCCTGGCGCAGCCCTGGTCGGGCCAGCAGCGACCGGAGGCGGGGTAAAAGTGTGCCCGGCTTCGTGCTGGTTGCGGCCGGGCCGGTAGATTCTTCGATCATGCCATCTTCCTCGGTGTTTTGCGGACACCCTATTGTATGCCAATTGGGCCGGAGCGTCAAATGAGCGACAAACACAAAACGCTGAGGCCAACAAGCAGTTTGACCTCAGCGGTCGTGAGAACATTTTATGAAGGGCTTGGGCTTAGCCTTGCGA
>CAYNKW010000159.1:0-5171 GCA_964397845.1 uncultured Anaerolineae bacterium | reverse complement strand
TCGGACAACAAGCTTCTGACTCCCCACAGGCCCAGGTAGGCGACCCAGCCGGGAAGCGGGTCGAGTGGCTCCAGTTGCCACTCGAGCTCCTGGGGGGCTGTCGTCTCTCTTTCGAGTTTTTCGGCGGGCAAGTAATCTGACAGGTCTATGGTGGCCTCTTCACAATCCTCTTTTTGGCTGTCGCCGATAAACCCGATGCGGATACGGTCACCGGTGGCAAATTCGGTCGGCAGGCGAGCCTCGATCTCTTCGCTTGAGCCATCTGAGTCTCGTTGTGCCTCAATAGCCGTATAGGCTCTCGGTGTGGGAAACCGTTGGAGCATTTCACCTATTTTCTGCCTGCGGTCGGTTTGTTTTGGCTGCATCAACCGGAAGGAATGGCGGAGAAACCAGTCGATCCAGTAGATCACCTGTTGACGGAAGTCTGGCTGGAAGAGTTCCGGTGCGCTTTTTACCACTGCCGTAGGATAGTTGGCGTGCGATCCCAGGGCAGCGTAAATCAGCGGATGGCTGCTTGGCGTCCCGTCAGCATTGCGGACTCTTTTCACGTCTCTCCAGTATTTGAACGCGCCGTCGTGGTGCTGCGAATAGGCTACCCCGTAGGGATCATCGTTCTTGAGAAAGATGGCCACCATCTCCCAATCGCCCTCGTGATGGTTCATGCCGTCGGCCGCCAGGCGCCAATCGTTGAAGGCGTAAAAGTAATGGTATTGGAGCACTGTCCACGCATCTTGCCCTTCCTTGTGCTTTACCACCCGGCCATAATAAATGGGGCGTTTGGCGCCTTGGAGGATTTCTTTGTAGGCCTCGTAGGCACCTTCGGCGGTTGCGTCGGTGGCACTGGATAGGGTATCCATGACCAGGCCAGGGGCCTTGGCAAAAACGTCTCTCAGGATCGTTTGCCCGACCACCATCAGGGTAGCTACCGCAAGCAAGAAATACAGCGGCAGGCCGCATATCATCAGCCAGGTGGGGATGTTCCACTGCCCCGCGATGGGGCGGCTGATCAACCACAGAAACAGACCCGAGATCAAAATACCAAAGAGGACCTGCCTCCTGACCTCCGAAGTACCCAGGTAGACTATCACCAACAGGCCGATGGCAATCTTGGCAGCCGTCCAGACACCATCTAGGCCGGCAAACGCCCAACCAAGCAAAACACCTACCACCAGAAGAACGACAAACCCGAGCCAAAAGGACGAGTCTAAATCAGGCTTGACGAAGCGCAGGTAGTAATTGCTGCCTTTGTAGTCACCCAATGCCTCGGCCAGAGGTTTGCCGGTTTCCTCCGTTACACCTTTGGCCGGTAGAAAACGGCGGGTTTTCAAAAGCCGGCATCTGGCCAGATAGTCTTCCACCTTGACTGGAAAGAAGCGTTCGTTGTGGGCGAAACGCAAGACCGGTTCATACTCTCGTAGTTGTTTTTCGTCCGTCGCGTTCATGGCCTCGATCCTCCTGTCCAGGTTGGGCGGCTGCTTCTGCTTGCTCCTTGGCACTCTGCAAGCGGTCGAGCTGAGCGTGCCACAAGGCGGAGCCGGCGCTGGCGAAAATGGCCCATGCGGGGATGCCACGCCCGCCACAGCCATAGGTAATCATGGCCTTTATTATAGCTTCTTTGGTGGTTGATCAGTTAGCTACTCTTACGGCTTCACAGTAAACGCATCGTCAAGCCAAGCTTGCCCACCATCTGCATTCACCACAATCAGAGACCATTTCCCGTCCGGTTGCTTGTCGATTTGGATCTTGCAGTGAATCTCAGTGGCAGTAGTCCTTTTCCGATCGATGTCTGTGCCCACCATCTCTTCCGAGCCCCGGACAAGTTTGACCACCTTGGGCGACTCAAAGTTCTTGCCTGAAATCTTGACAGGCACCTCTCCTTGCTTACCCTCATTGGGCTCGATGCTGTGGACAGACGGCCGACGAGCAAAAACCTTGAACGTTGTCTCTGGGTAATCAATGCCACCCAATCTGACCTTCACACGGATATAATCGCCGGCTTTCAATGCAGGCTCACCCAACGTTGCCTTGCCTCTCAGCAGAGTGTCTGTCCAATCTTTCGCCGTGTCGTCATAATTGAGCGGAGCAAAATCGTCATCTTCGGTTTTGCGAATCTCGATCTTGTTCTTGCCCGTGTCGCTGCTGTACAGGCCAAAGTTGACTCCGTACAGAAACAGGCGTTGTTTCCCCTCTGGCTGTTCGACTAGTTCAACTCGGACTACCGGCGACTTGGGTTTTCTCCAGACGAGACGCTTGGACAGATATCCCCCACTGCTGGCTATGGTCAGCGCCAGGATGGTCCCGTTCACATCGGGAATCTGTATGCCCACGCCGTTCGTCGTCTTCAACAGGGTAAATACCTCGAAAAGATAGAGCCCCACGCCAATGATTGTCCAGGCGAGCAACTGGAGCCGCGAGATGTCGGTGTTCCCTTGTGAATCCAGAATCAGGTCGGCTCCCCCTTTCGATTCTTCCGCGCCAGTGGGTCTGGTTTCCTCGTTTTTTGCCGCCACTTCTGGGGATATCTCCTGGGCTGGCTGTTGCCCCTGTACAATCGCCTTGGCCGAGGCAAAGGTAGTTACACTGATCCCCATGAGGGCCAGCAACGCTTCTGGGAGCTCGGTCACAAAGCCGTTCCCATTCAGCACCCGACTTACTAGAACAACGAAGAAAGTAAAGATAAAGCACCCTGTCCACAGAAGCATCTGCAGCTTAGAGATGCTGTAGCGCCCCGCATCCCCCTTGACGACATCCCAGAGATTTTTGTCGGCCCGTCTCTGGAAGCCCAAGATCACTAGCCCGAGTGCGCCGACAAACAGAGCAGCAAATCCAATTGAGCAGCCTGGGATCCAATCCTTAACAGGGTCTGGAGGCGGGATGACGAGCTCATCGCCGGCTATGAGCGGAAAGCCTGTGTTTCCTTCAGCATCTTTCTTTTCCTTGGCGTCGTTGATGTAATCTTTATTGTAGTTTTTCAGGCGCGCCAGAGAAACCTTTTTCTCATCGGCAATATCCCTCAGAGTGTCCCCCGACTTGATGTGATAGACCTCGGCGCTTGAAGGAACGGTAAGTGTGATACCGATACTGGTGGTGATCTCCTCGCTGATCTCTATGCCCGGGTTTGCTTCCTGGAGCTCCGATGCTTTGATACCGAGCATATTGGAAATGGTTTCCCAGGTGTCTTCCTCCTTTACCGTATGGGTCGGTGGATGCCCTGCCTTCTGAATCAGTTCCTCCGCAGATACCGCGTCCTCGACGAGGGCTATCACCACTGCGGCACTCAACAACCCGAAGATGACGGCCGCAGCGATATAGCACAAGATTGCTTGTTTCTTTAGTTTCGCTTCTCGTGCCCGTGTTGTTTCCTTTGCTTTTTCAGCATTTACGTTCCCTTCTGGCATTTCTGTCCTCCTTATGAAACTCTCTGGACGGCTTATTGGACGAAGAAACGGACTGCATTTTGGCCAAGCTCTCTAGTTTGCGAACCTTTGCTGCCTCTGACGGGAAAGAGCCCATCTTTGCAAATTATCCACATTGCGTTACTCCCATCGCTCACCACCCCCTTTCTTGCTACCTTTTATTTGAAAGGTATTGACCCTAAGATGCCAAGTGGCTTCTGAGTAGCTCGATACGCCGACGAAGCGCGTTCTCTTCTTGGCCGCTCCTTTTGCAAAAGGCCAGTTCGATCCAAGTTCGCTGAAGTTGTCTCAGTTTCCACCAAGCGGAAACACCACGCGCCCACAGGATTCGCCAACGGGCGCGAAAGCGGTCTCTGAGTGTGTACATCATCACCGGTGCAGTGTAAGGGTCATTTGGGTCTAATTCGTCGGCCAGTTGCTCGGTGATCACCCTGGCTTCCTTGCGCCAGGACAACACCACAGCGATGATTGCGCCGACAAAGAATGGGCCATTTATCAGCGCTACGCGAGTTGCGGTACGCCAAGGGCCCGATTGAATAGAGGTAAGATCCAACATATCCTGTATCGTGGCACTGTTCCACAACGCGTGAGCAAGCATGGCTATCGCCAGCCCCAGCATGGGGAGCACAATCTTGAGCCATCGTCGTTGCCTCTGTCGGCTCAGGCCGAGCCCCAGTCCAGTGATAGCCGTATAAGTCGCGTGGCCGGCCAATCCTTTGAGTACAACGCGCAAGAAGAACTGGCCAGTGCGCATCTGTTCCACGATCTCGGTAGAGGGCGCTTTGCGAAAGAAATAGCCAGCGTTCTCTGTCATGGCAAAGCCGATTCCCACCATGGCACCGTAGATGATGCCGTCCAACGCATTGTCGAACTCTTTGGATGCATACCAGAAGATCAAGAACAGAATGGCACCTTTGGCAACCTCCTCCGTGTAGGGAGCTACAGAGAACAACCCGTCAATGAGACCACCCTTCACAAGGTTAGGTCCAATAAGGTTCTTCCAAATGGTGTTGAGTAACCCAGCTATTGAAGAGCTGATTACGACTCCCCAAAGAAAGCTTGCGAGTAGCATCTGCCAGGGTTCTTTCTCATTTCGATCAATGGATACAACAATCGCTGCGTACACCAGTGCCGCGAGAAAGGCAGTTGCCCACGCCGTTGCCTTTATCTGGTCCGGGTCTTTGAATATCAAATATTGAATGGTTTGAAGGCCAAAGATCAGCGTGGCCCCCGCTACAAAGCCTTGGATGCGATGAATGACCCTCTCTCGGCCAGGGCGTCGACTGGCGGCCGTGATTTGCCATGTGGATTCCCGTACTTGAGCAAGTTGTGTAGTGCGTTTCATCTTTCTCTCCTCTACCCGATTACCCAATAGATGGTCTTTTGTGTCACTTACTCTGACACTCGCTCCACCTCAAAATATAGGAGTGAATGATCTGAGTATTTGGCGATCCAAATATCTTGAGCTACGACTGAAGGTTCATTGACCCACCCACCCAGGTCTACTTCAACGTCCTCGTTATTAGCATTTTTGAATAGCTTGAACGCCAAATGCTTCGCTGCGTAAACATGATCAAGATTAGCAGGTTCAAAAGAAGATGTACTGCCGCCGTTACAAGTTTGATTGTGAGTTTTTCTCAGTCTATGCATTCCGTAGTATCGACTGGCCCGCTCATCCCACTTGCAAAGTTCCGTTTCCGCATCAATGTCTTTGTCGTATGGGTATGTCAATCCCATGGTATTGAGATCGCCTAG
>CAYNKW010000158.1:0-9540 GCA_964397845.1 uncultured Anaerolineae bacterium | reverse complement strand
GGGGCTATCTGTTCTAGCGCCAGGCCATGGGGTATATCAATCCGCCGTTGATCCACAATTCGTTGGGTCCGCGCGGAATGTATATGCCCTCCGGTCCCAGGTGTCGGTTGTACACTTCCTCGTAGTTACCTACTTGCTTGAGAACTTTGACCATAAAGTCATTGGGGAGGCCCAGCGAGTCACCCACTTCGCCCTCGACGCCCAGGAGGCGCTTGATGGTCGGGTTGTCGCTGGCGAGCATCGCATCCACGTTCTGGGAGCTGACGCCCGATTCCTCAGCCTCCTGCATCCCCCAGACCACCCAGCGCACCACGTCGTTCCACTTATTGTCGCCGTGGGCGGTCAGCGGCCCCAGAGGCTCCTTCGACATCGTGACGTTGAGGATGATGTGTTCTTCGGGATTGGCCATGGCCGAACGGAGCACGGCCAACTGCGACTTGTCGGACGTCTCTCCGTCGCAACGCCCCTCTTCGTAGGCTGTATTCGTATCCTGGGTGCTCTCGAAGAGCAGAGGGGCGTACTCGACGCCCCTCATGCGGAAGGCATCGGACAGGTTCATCTCGGTGGTGGTGCCGGTGGTGCAGCAGACTGTGGCTCCTTCCATGTCCTCCAGCGTCTCGAAACCAGAGTCCACCCGGACCATCATGCCCTGGCCGTCGTAGAAGTTGATCGCAGCCCAGTCCAGCTCGTTCGCCGTATCGCGGGTCAGGGTCCAGGTCGTGTTGCGGAGCAAGACGTCAATCTCACCGGTCTGAAGGGCCGGCAGCCGCTCGGCCGCGACCAGCGGGCGGTACTCCACCGCGGTGGCGTCGCCAAAGACCGCAGCAGCGATGGCCTTGCAGAAATCAACGTCGAACCCCGCGAACTCACCCTCAGGGTTGATGTAGCCAAAGCCCGGCAGCTCTTGGTTGACGCCGCAGATGATGTATCCCCGGTCCTTGATGAGCTGGAAACGCTCACCGCCCACCTCGGGACATTCAACTTCAGGACATGGGGGACACTCGCCGGCTTCGGGGCAAGGGGGACACTCGGTGGCTTTTGCGCAAGAGGTGATTACCAGGGTGCCCATAATCAACAGACTCAACAAGATAAACAATGGTTTTCGATTCACGGTTTCCTCCTCCTTGGTCTAGTTTCTGCATATTTAGCTCATGGGTAAAGATATTGTTTCTGGATTTGCGTAGTTCATCACCTCCTTCCTCGGGTGCTCCACAATGTTCAGGGGGAATGTGGAAAACCCTGTAGCTCTGAAGACCGAAATGCCCACATGGAACCTGTAACACAATTCACCATGTGTGAATATTTGCACCGCTGCGCCCACCAGTTGGGAACATTGTGGCCTTTCAGAGAGTGAAGCGCTCCGTTAGCTTATGCCGGGCGAAAGCAAATTCGCCTCGTGATGCCTTGGTGACCGGAAGTGTAAAGTGGTCGGAAGAGATGAAATCAGAGGCATAGGGGTAACAAGTGACGAGCCAATAACGAGCCAAAAACCTCCGGCGAACGGCTTGGAAATGTTGAGGCCCTTACAGATGCCCACAAATGACACAGACATTTTACCACAGTTGTGTGGTTTGGTCAAACGGGCAGCGTTGAAGAATAGAGCTTTTTCCCAGTCGAGTGTTGGGCGAAAGCGTCGGTCGAGCAGCGCTCTGAGTAGCGGAGCGTATCGAAGGGTAGGAGCAAAAGGGGGGAATTTGCGATAATCGCGCCAAACGGGAGCGGATGGGAGTCGAACCCACCAGGGCCTGCTCTGCGCAACCCCTCAGACGGTTTTGAAGACCGCGGAGCCCACCGGGACTCAACCGCCCCCAGTGACCTGGATGATATACTGAAATCGCCGTTTAGTCAAATGTTGACATTTCTCCCCACCTGTGCTATACTTGCCCTCAACTGAATAGTCTGCGACCAGGGTGCCCTGCCGCCCGGATGCGAGGGCACAATGGGGAAGTCCGGTGAGAGTCCGGCGCTGTCCCGCAACTGTAACCCCGGTTTTGGGGAAGCCAGGACACCCACCCTGGTCGTGGCTCTGAGCGCCTTCGAGGAAGGGGGGTAGAGCAATGGCCAAAGGACCATGACCCCCTTGTCACCACAGACAAGGGGGTTTTTGCAGAGCCGGCGTCCCCCGACCGCACTTGCCAACGAGGTCGGGATTTTTTGTTCGCACCACAAAAAGGAGAGAGTCGTGTTTAAAAGGACCTGTTTCGTGACAAGCCTTTTGGTCCTGTTTAGCTTGCTGCTTACTGCCCTGCCCGCGCTGGCTGGCGTGCCCGAGGCGATGGACTGGCTGCGTACCCAGCAAAACGACGACGGCGGCTTTGGCGAGGCCGAGAGCACCGTAGGCAACACCGCCGATGCTGTGCAGGCTATCGTCGCTGCTGGTAAAGATCTTGAAACGTGGAACAAAGGGGGCAACAGCCCACTCACTTTTCTGGCTGCCAACGCCGCGAACCTGACGACGGCCGGCGAGACGGCCAAAGTAATCCTGGCTGCCGTGGCTGCTGGCGAGAATCCCCGCGACTTTGGCAGCGTAGACCTGATAGTCGCCCTGGAAAGAATGCTCGGCGACGACGGCAGGTTCGGTGGCGAGACCGACTTTCAGGGCAGCCACTGCCTGGCCATTCTGGCCCTCAAGAGTGTGAGCCGTCCTATCCCGGCGGCAGCCGTGGATTGCCTGAAAAACACCCAGATCGATGACGGTACCTGGGCCTGGAGTTTTTCCACGGCCGCCGGCGAAGGCGACAATAACTCGGCCGCCCTGGCGGTGATGGCCCTGATCGCCGCCGGCGAGCCAGCCGACGGTGAGGCTATCCAAAAGACCATCGCCCACTTCCGGGGCCAGCAGAACGATGACGGCGGCTTCCCCTACATCAACCCCTCGCCCTACGGCACCGACTCGGACGCCAACTCGACTGCCGTGGTGCTCCAGGCGCTCATCGCCGCCGAAAAAGATCCCAAAACCTGGGCCAAGGGCAAAGCCAACACGCCCTTCACCGCGCTGGCCAGTTTCCAGAACGACGATGGCTCCTTCGTCTGGCAACTGGCCTTCCCCGGTCCAAACTTTTTGGCCACCGTACAAGCGGTACCCGCTCTGGCCGGCAAGGTCTACCCCATTGCCACCACGACCGTCAGTGAGGCTGCCGCTGCGCCGGAGACCCTGCCCGTCACCGGCGCCGGCTTGTCCTCCAACGCCAGATGGCTAGTCACGGCCGGGTTGGCCTTGGCAGGCAGCGGCCTGATGTTGCGCCGTCGCCTCTCGTGCACAGTGGCGTAAATTCTCCATCTTTGTCCTGACTACCTCTGGGAGTGACTATGCGAAAAAACTTTTTGTTGATAACCCTGGTCACGGTGCTCCTCGTCCCTATCCCAGCTCAGGCCCAGAGCCTGCACCAGGCCGGGTTAATCGTCCAATTCCCTGACGGGCGGGTTGAAACCGCCTGCGTCAAGTTCTCCGAAGGCGAGATCACCGGTGTGGACTTGCTGAACCGTTCCGGGCTGCTGGTGCTCCTGGATTACAGCAGCGGGCTGGGGGCCAAGATCTGCAAAATCGGCGAGACCGGCTGCAACTACCCTGGCGAGGATTGCTTCTGCCGATGCCAGGGCTTACCCTGTGCCTACTGGAACTACTGGCTGCTGAAAGACGGCCAATGGGCCTACTCGCCGCTGGGGGCAGGTAGCCGGCGCCTGGGCGACGGCGCTGTAGATGGATGGGTCTGGGGTGACGGCGGACAGCCGCCGCCACTCCTCTCGCTGGACGAGATCTGTCAGGCTGAGATCAAAGCGATGGAAGCCACGGATCTTGCCTTCACGTCGCCGCTGGAAACACCGACGGCCCGGCCCACCGCCATACAAACACCGCAGCCGACGGCCCAACCCACCGCCACCCAGGCTCTGCTCCCCACGGCTACCAGCCCGGCGTCGCCTCTTTCACCGCCGACGGCCCGGCCCACCGCCATACAAACACCGCAACCGACGGCCCAACCCACTGCCACCCAGGCTCCGCTTCCCACGGCTACCAGCCCAGCTTCGCCCCTCTCACTACCGGCGGCCGTCACGCAGCCTCCGGCCTCTCCCACAGCCACGCTCCCGGCCAAGGTGTTCATCCCCGCTACGTCGGGAGAGGCGCCAGCCTCGAAAACCTCCGAGACTGACCTGCCGCCATCGCCAGATCGCTACGTCGGCTTTGCCGGAGTATTGGCTGCCTTGGGCCTCATCGCGCTGACCGTCTGGCGGCGGCGAAAAGGAGTGTGACCATGCTCCATCCGGCCGCCTGGGTGCTGTGGCTGGTGGGCTCGGCGATGGTCCCCCTGCTGGCGCAGCACCCGCTCTACCTGCTTCTTACGCTGGGGGCGGCCTGGTTGGTCTTCCAGACCGTGCGACAGGTTTCACCCGAGGCGGCGCTGTGGGGATCGCTGATCAAGCTGGCGCTGCTCGTCTGGGCCTTTACCGTGCCGTTTAACGCCTTGAGCGTGCATTTTGGGCGGATTGTGCTCTTTGGCCTGCCCGCGCACTGGCCGATCATCGGCGGCATCGTCACCCTGGAAGCCATCGTCCAGGGCTTGATCAGCGGGCTGAAACTGGTCACGCTGCTGCTGATTTTTGCCACCTTTAATGCCGGCGTGGATCACTACCGGCTGCTGCGCCTCACGCCGGCTTTTTTGCACCACATAGGCGTCATCATCTCCATCGCCGTGACCTTTGTGCCGCAGATGATGGCCGCCGGACGAGAGATCCGCGAGGCGCAGGCGATCCGGGGGCACCGCTTTCGCGGCCTGCGCGACCTGCTGCCGCTCTTCGTGCCGCTGCTCACCGGCGGCCTGGAGCGGGCCGTCGGCCTGGCGGAGAGCATGGAGGCGCGTGGATTCGGTGGCAACGTGCGGGCCGTCTCCGCCCCCGAGGAGCTGCTGACCAAACTCGGCACGCTGACTGCGCTGCTGCTGGCCCTGGCCGGCGTCTTTTGGTATGGCTACTTTGCGCCGACACGGGCAATCGGCCTGGCACTGATGGGACTGGGCGCCGCCCTCCTGGTTTGCATCTTTTGGCGGCTGGGCCGTCGCGTAGCGCGCACTCGCTACCGCCGGGGCGTCTGGCGGCGACGCGACATGGTCCTGGCACTGGCCAGTCTGACGCTGGCCGGCGGGTTGCTCGCTGTCTGGCTGGCGCGCCCGGCCCTGCTGCACTATTCGCCCTACCCGCCTCATCCCCTCTGGCCCGGCTTTAGCGTGGGCCTGGGACTGCTGATCTTGCTGGTCGCCGCGCCGGCGTTGTTGTTCGGAAACAGCCATGATTGAACTGCGAAACGTCACCTATCGCTATCCAGAAACCTTGCACCCCGTGCTGCAAAACCTCTCGCTGAACGTCGAGGAAGGCGAGTTCCTTTTGGTCATTGGTCCGTCGGGCAGCGGCAAGTCCACGCTGCTGCGCTGCCTCAACGGGCTGGTGCCCCACTTTTACGGCGGGCAGTTCGCCGGAGAAGTGCGCGTCTACGGCCAGGACCCGGTAGCCGTCGAGCCACGCCGCATGAGCCGCTACGTCGGCTTTGTGTTCCAGGACCCCGAGGCGCAATTCGTGGTGGATGCTGTGGAGGACGAGTTGGTCTTTGCCATGGAGAACCACGCCGTCCCGCAAGCCACCATGCGCAAGCGGGTGGAAGAAGTGTTGCATCAACTCGACATCGTCCACCTGCGGCAGCGCCGGGTCAGCACCCTTTCCGGCGGCGAAAAGCAACGGGTGGCCATCGCTGCTGTGCTGACGCTCCAACCCCAGGTGCTGGTGCTGGACGAGCCAACTTCACAGCTCGACCCCCAGGCTGCCAAAGAAGTGCTCGACGCACTGGTGCGGCTGAACCACGACATGGGCCTGACCGTCGTCCTCTCCGAGCACCGGCTGGAGCGCGTGGCCCAATACGCCGACCGCATCCTGTATCTGCCAGGCGATGGCCAGCCGCCGATCCTGGGTGAACCCCGCCAGGTGCTCGCCCAGGTGGACCTTACCCCGCCGCTGGTGAGGCTGGGCAAAGCCCTGGGCTGGCATCCTCTACCCCTCACCCTTAAAGAAGCCCACCCTCACGCTCGAAAACTCCAACCGCCCAACCACCCGACCACCCTACCACCCTACCATCCAACCACCCAACCCTCCATCCAGGTGCGCGACGTGTGGTACGCCTACAACGGCCATGAGGCCCTCAAAGGCGTGAACCTGGAGATGGCAGCGGGCGAGTTCGTGACCCTCATGGGACGCAACGGCGCGGGCAAGACGACGTTGCTCAAACAGATCGTCGGCCTGCTAAAGCCAAAGCAAGGACAGGTCAAAGTAATGGGACTGGACACGCGCCGGGCCGACCAGCAAGCCATCATCGCCCACGTCGGATACGTGCCGCAGAACCCGAACGCGCTTCTCTTTGCCGACACGGTGCGCCAGGAACTCGACTTTACCCGGCGCAGCCGGGGCAAGCCGCTGGGCGACTACGAACCGCTGCTGGAGATGCTGGGCCTGACCGACTATGCCGACCGCTACCCCCGAGACCTGAGCACCGGTGAGCGGCAGCGGGCCGCCCTGGCCGCCGTCCTGGTTGCCGACCCAGAGATCATCCTGCTGGACGAGCCGACGCGGGGGCTCGATTATTGGCAGAAAGAAGCCCTCGCCGCCTTCCTGCAAGGGGAGAAGATGCGAGGGCGGACGGTGATCATGGCCACCCACGACGTGGAACTCGCCGCCGCCTGCGCCGACCGGGTGATCCTGCTGCGCGACGGCCAGGTAATGGTAGACGGTCCCACTCGCGAGGTGATGACCGGCTCGCCGGTCTTTGCCTCGCAGGTGAACAGGTTGTTTCGAGACACACGTTTTCTGACCGTGGAGGACGTGCTGGGGAAAGCGACGTAAGAGGAACTCTGGTAAATTGGCATGAAGCGATTGCTAAACGCTCTCATCCTCGGCGTGGCCAGCCTCATCGGCGTGGCCTCGTTCCTATATCCCTTCTACCAGCCCTCAGCGCAAAGCACGGGCGGCGCGATGTCGCACGGCAGCGACGCGCCGTTCGTCTTTGGGCTGCTCATCCTGTTCTGCCTGGGCGCGGTGCTGGGCAACCTGGAATCGCGCCTCCTCAACTCCAAGATGGTAGCCGCGTTGGGGGTGCTCACCGCCGTCAACGCCGTGCTGCGGGCAGTGCCCGGTCCCGCCGGCTTTTCCGCCATCTTTTTCCTGCCGGTGCTGGCCGGCTACGTCTACGGCCCGACGTTCGGCTTTCTGCTGGGCGCGCTGTCGCTGCTGGTGTCGGCCTTCATTGGTGGCGGGATCGGGCCGTGGATGCCTTACCAGATGTTCGCCTCCGGTTGGGTGGGGCTGACCTCCAGTTGGCTGCCAGACTTGCGCCGCTGGCGGCGGGCCGAAGTCATCTTGCTGGCCACCTGGGGCCTGGTCTGGGGCTTTTTCTTTGGCGCCGTCATGAACCTCTGGTTCTGGCCCTACGTGTTCACCCCCGGCGATGAGGGAATGTACTGGCAACCAGGCATCGGCCTAATCGAGGTATTGAAGCGATACGCTGCCTTTTACGCCCTCACCTCCCTATGGTGGGACCTGGCGCGAGCGGGGGGCAATGCGCTGCTGCTGCTGTTCTTTGCTGCACCGGTCGTCAAGCTGCTGCGGCGCTTCCAGCAAAGGTTTCATTTTGAGACCGTGTGAAACGCTGTCTTGCTCGTTTCTCTGTCTTTTTCTCTAGGCCGTCTGTTCGGCCAGGCGGTCCTGGTATCGCCGGATGGCGTCCTTGTATCCGCTGTACTCTGGCGCTCTCTCCAGGACGGTGAACTTGATCCACAGAGCGATGATTGGGTCGGTGATGTAATAGCGACGGCCCTCACGACCGATGAGGTCAAAGTCGGCCAGGCGCTTCAGATAAGAGCGCACCTCTCCCGGCGTTCGCTTGAGCGGAACGCCGATCTCGGAGAGGTTCGGTCTACCCTCCTCGGTCAACACCAGCAACACCGAGCGCAACGTGGTCGTGCCCCGCGCCTCGGCCAGCGCCATCTCTACCCGGTGCTCGCAGTACTGGTAGATTCGCCCTCCCCGCGTCAGGATCTCCTCATAGATTGCTCGATCCAGGACATCTCTCCCGGTTTCGTCCCGATCCAACCAGCACATGGCGGTCGTCAGACAGTTCAGGTAAAAGGGATGGCCAAAGGTGAATTCGAACAGACGAGCGATGATCTCTTGCGTCAGCAGGCGCTCCGGTAGGCTCTTGCGGCAGAACTCGGCCGTGGCTGCCCGGTCAAAAGGGGGCACAGGCACGACCCGGAACTGGCCGAAAAGAGGGGACGTCGCGGATTGCACGATCCACTCCACCATACGGATGTTCGAACTGGCTGCGATATAGCGCACCCTGGTCTGCTGGCTGAGGGCCTGGCCCACGACGCTTAGCGCGTCTTTGATGCGCGGAAAGCTATCAAGCTGGGTGACGTTATGGAACTCGTCCAGGATGACGAGCGGTTTCCTGCCCGTGTGCTGGGCCGTCTGTTCCAGGCAGGACAGAGTGGTCTCTAGCAGCAGCCGTTCGTCGGGCCGATCTTTCTCCATTTCTCGTGTCACCTGCCGGGCGGTGGCGACGATGCTCTCTTCCCGCGTCTGGTCAACGACTGCCAGCAAACTGGCCGCGTCGAGCACCCCGCCCGATCCCTCCACCTGCCGGCCATCGGCCTCGACGAATGAACGGCTGATGGAGGCCAGCAGGCGGACGGCAAAGACAGAGGGCACAGACAGGTTTCGGGCCACGTTGAAATACACGGGCACCAGGGGCAAACGGCGTTCGTAAAGATCATCGGCGAAGCGCTGGGCAAGCATTGTCTTGCCGATACGCCGCTGCCCGATCAGAGCCAGGTTCACGCCCTCGCCCTGCTGGATCAGCTCGGCGTTGCGGTGCAGTGCCGCCAGAATCTCGTCCCGGTTGGTAAAGAGGGCACGTTCGTGTTCTCTGAGTAGCATAGCCGGCACCTCACTCTCGCTTCGTGCCAGAACTCCAACGTATGTTCCACGCAATCAAACGTGGATCTGAGAAGTTAGGCCAATTGGCCTAATTTGGCCAATTATAGTATAATACTGGAAATTACGCCAGTTGGCCTAACCTATTTCGATAAAGATAACGGGAACGAAGTGGCTCAGGCATGGTAAGAAAAAGACAGCCACAGCGATTGATGAAACCCTCCCCATCCGTTACTATGGGACGGTTTTCTGCCTGGGGGTGGCCAGTGGCATCCGGGCCATCGCACCACTGGCCAAAGACCTGAGTGGCGCCGGCAACCGGATCGTCTCTATCCTCGGCGCCGGCGACGAGGTGGATCTTTTGTGGGAGGAGGCCATTCGGCTCGTCAGCGATAAAGTGCTTGTCTCGGCTCTGGATGGGTCGTGGAGAGAGACCCTTCACGTGGGCCATCCTCTCTTCGGGTGCCTGAGCCAGAGCGACGTCAACCTGGTCGTGGCCGTCGGGCCAGTGGAAGAAGTCGAACGGCTGAGGGATGTCGTCGAGGCGCAGGGATGTGCCTTCGTCGCGCTGCC
>CAYNKW010000157.1:6795-9561 GCA_964397845.1 uncultured Anaerolineae bacterium | reverse complement strand
TGGAGGTGAGTCTGTGAACACGAAAACGGCAGGATCTATGTCCTTGAAAGTGACAAAACCCAGGCTGGCGTTGCTCATTGCCCTGGGTGTGCTGGCGCTGATCGGCTATGGCGCGTTTCTCTATCTGTTGTTCCTCAAGCGCGACAGGACACCGGCACTGGTGGCCATCCTCGTCGCCCTGGGCAGCCTGTTCGTCGTCTGGCGGGCGACGCCCCAGAAACGGCGAGAGGTGATCCTGGGCTACCTTTACCTCGTCCCGGCCATGACCTTTCTCTTCACTTTTAGTTTCTTCCCCGTAGGCTATGCCATGTACATCAGCCTGCACAAGTGGCGCATCAAAAAGCAGCTCTTTCTGGGAACAGGCAATTACCTGCGTGCCCTGGGCGAGCCGGGCGGCATCATCTCCTTCCTGATCGGCTGCCTGGTTCTGGTCGCTGCCTGGCGGGTGAACAAGCAGGAGGTCTGGACCGAACGGAACAGGCTGGCGCGGGTCGCCCTGGTGGGTCTGTTGATCCTGGGTGGACTGGCACTGTGGGTGATAGGTGTGCCAGTCATGGCCGAGACGGGCGATTCCGATCTGTGGAATTCGCTCAAAGTCACCCTGTACTATGTCATTGGCACGGTGCCGATCCAGTTGGCCATCTCGCTGCTCCTGGCTTATATGCTCTTTCAGAATGTAAAAGGCAAGACGGCCTTCCGCATGATCTACTTTTTGCCCTACGTCACCTCGCTGGTGGCCTCCTCGGCGGTGTGGGCCAAGCTCTTTAACCCCCACGGCGGGCGGTTCAACCGCTGGTTGGAGGCGTTGGGCCTGCCGGCCCTGCGCTGGTTGCAGGAACCAAAGGGCATCGGTGTCCTGTTGTTTGGTCCCGACGTCCCCTCCTGGGCTGTGGGCCCCAGCCTGGCCCAGGTGGCGGTGCTCATCTTTGTCATCTGGTTCTGGATCGGCTACGATACGACCATCTTTTTGGCCGGGTTGGGCAACATTCCCCACGAACTCTACGAAGCGGCCAGGATAGACGGGGCCAACGGATGGCAATTGTTACGCAACATTACGCTGCCCCTTCTCTCGCCTACGACGTTTTTCCTGTCGCTGGTAGCGGTTATTGGCTCCTTCAAGGCCTTTGTGCACATCTTTGTCATGACCAGCACCACCGGCGGAGGGGCCGGCGGCCCGATCAAAACCAACATGACGGCCGGGCTCTTTATCTACGACACGTTCTATACCAACGTGCGTAATGGCTATGCCTCGGCCATCGCCTTTATCCTGTTCGCCATTATCCTGGCCATCACCCTGTTCCAGAATTACTATAGCAAAAAGTGGGTCTTTTACTCGTAGGGAGGGAGAGAGGGATGGGTTCCAGATTGACTTTGGGGAGAGCGTTGGTCTACCTTGTCCTCGTCCTGGGGGCAGTGGTGGCTATCTATCCCTTCGTATGGATGGTCCTGACGTCGTTCAAAAGCTACGGTGAGACAGCGGGCCACAAAGAATGGCCTTTCGCTTTCACGCGGGGCTACTTTTCGCGGCGCGCCAGCGCCACCACGCTGGACGACTTTAAGGTGGGCGATTTTGTCTACATCGAGGGATCGCCTGGTCCCGACGGCGTCCAGATCGCCACTCACATCGCCTACGTTCCGTCTGACAACCCGCGCCCCAAAGGCCGCGAGTTTCGCATCACCGGCTTGCGGGAGAACGAGAATGAGATTGACGTCGAGTCAGAGCTTGGTCACACTACGGTACGGGTGGATGAGAGCACTTTTTTCCGGGGGCGCCGCGCCATTCCCACGCTGCTGTATAATTTCAAGGTCGTGCTGGAGGACGTGCCCTTCCTGCCCCAGTACAACGAGCGCGAAGCTCGTTGGTGGCCCGGCTACTTTGCCAACAGCCTGTTCACCTCGTTTGTGACCGTCGGTGGCGTCTTGTTCACCTCCACACTGGCCGCCTACGCCTTCGCCCGGCTCAATTTTCCGGGTAGGGATACTCTTTTCATTCTCTTCCAGGCCACGATGATGATCCCCGGCCAGGTGACCCTGATCCCCAACTTTCTCATGGTCAACGACCTCCACTGGCGCGATACCTATCTGGCCCTGACGCTGCCGTTTTTTGCCAGCGCCTTCCATACTTTTCTACTGCGCCAGTTCTTTGCCCAGGTGCCCAACGAGCTGCACGACGCGGCGCTCATTGACGGCTGCGGGCATTTCCGCTTCCTGTGGCAGATCGTCCTTCCCCTTTCGCGGGCCGCTCTGGTGACTACGGCGCTGCTGACCTTTCTGGGATCCTGGAACGCGCTGCTGTGGCCCATGATCGTCATCAACAAGACGCGACTGATGCCCGTGCAGGTGGGGCTCAAATCCTTCGTCGTGGACGAGGGGGTGCAGACGCAGCAGATGATGGCCGCCTCTCTGTCGGCCGTCCTGCCCACTTTGATCCTCTACTTTTTCACCCAGAAGACATTTACCCAAGGCATCTCGACCACAGGGTTGAAGGGATGATTTTGTGGGGCGAGATGCCATCTCGCCCTACCAGGAAGGGAGGTGATGGACTGAGGAAAATCCCAATGTTGTCTCCATAGGCGGATCGTCCGTTTTCACCTGAATCTTGAAGAAAAAAGGAGAAACTGTAATGAAGCACAAAGTTTGGTTTGGTGTTCTGGCTGTGGCGATGGTCGTCGCTCTGCTGGCTGCTGCCTGCGCACCTCAGACCATAGAGGTGACCCGCGAGGTGACCCGCGAGGTCGAGAAAGAAGTGACCAAAGAGGTGGTCAA
>CAYNKW010000157.1:3178-6695 GCA_964397845.1 uncultured Anaerolineae bacterium | reverse complement strand
TGACCCGCGAGGTGACCCGCGAGGTCGAGAAAGAAGTGACCAAAGAGGTGGTCAAAGAGGTCGAGAAAGAAGTGACCAAAGAGGTGGTCAAGGAAGTCGAAGTCACCCCCACCCCCGAGCCTCTGGATGCCATCAGCCAGCTCGACCCCACCGGGCAAGAGGTTGTCTTTTGGCACGTTTCCACCAAAAAGCACGAGGAAGTGCTGCTGGAGATGATCGACGAGTTCAACGCCACCAACGAGTGGGGCATCAAGATCATCCCCGAGTATGGCGGTTACTATGGCGACATCTATAAGAAGATCATGGCTGCGCTGGCTGCTGAAGAACCGCCCGACCTGGCGGTGGCTTACCCGAACCAGGCGGCCGACTATGGCCTCAACGGCGACGTGGTGGCGCTGGACGATTACGTGGCCAGCGTCAAGTACGGCCTCAGTGAAGCCGACCTGGACGACATCTTTGCTGCTTTCCTGGCCGGCGACCGCAACCCGGCCTACGACAACCAGATGATGAGCTTCCCGCCCAACCGCAGCATGGAGGTCATGTTCTACAACCTGACCCTGCTCAAGGAGGCCGGCTACGAAGGCCCGCCGGCCACCTGGGCCGAGTTCGAGGAGATGAGCAAGGCCGTGACCGAGTTGGGCGGCGACATCCTGGGCGGCTACGCCTACAGCGGTGGCGCGTCCAACTTTGCCACATTTAGTTGGACACGGGGCGGCGACCTGATCGTAGACGGCCAGGCGGTCTTTAACGGCCCCGGGAACGTGGAAGCGATGACCACGATCGGGCGCATGTTCGCGGAAGGCAGCGCCTATCAGCCAGCCGAAGCGTACGGCGACCAGACCGACGTTTCCAGCAACCTGGCTGCCTTGGCCTTTGGCTCCACCGCGGGCATCAAATACTGGGTCAGCGCCTTCGAGGTCAATGCGCCCGATTCCGAGTGGGGCATCTCCCTGCCGCCGCAAGACACCGCCGAGCCGGTGGTAGACATCTATGGCCCCAGTGTGTGCGTTTTCAAGACCGAGCCGGAGCGGCAGTTGGCGGTCTGGCTCTTTATCAAGTGGTTCACCGAGAGGGAGCAGACGGCCGAGTGGGCTAAAGACTCTAGCTACTTCCCGGTGCGCAAGTCAGCCGCGGCCGAGATGACCGACTTTTTTGCCGACCAACCGCTGTACGCCCAGGCGTGGAGTTGGGTACAGTACGGCCGCTCAGAGCCCGCCATCCCCGGCTACCAGGAGATACGCGGCATCATCGGCGACGCCATGACCGAGATCATCAACGGCGCTGACGTCCAGGCCACCCTGGACAAAGCCGTCGAGGAAGCCAACGAGGTGCTGGCCAGCCAGTAGGGACAAGTCTCAGAACTGTCCCCACTTTGGCGCTGCATCACACAGCGGGTTGCGAGATCCCTCTCGCAACCCGCTGTTTTGCCTGGTTGACCCAGATTTCACAATCGGTGGGTTTTATGCTATAATCCCTTATGCCTGCCACATAGCCGTTCTGACAGTTGTGGAAAGCCTTGCGAAGGTTTTTTGAGCGTTTTGAAGCCCAAAGTCACCCTGTTAAGGGCTAATAGTGCCCAAATCAAGCCCATTTCGTAACCTTCGCAAGGCTCCCCTGAACGCTTACCTTTTTGCATCTTGTGCCCGCCAGGGCTGGAGGCATCTTGGGTATTCTTTCTCAATTGCAGTCTGACACACGCGTATACGACCGCCGCATGGGTCGGGAGTGCATCATCCACCAGGTCGAGCGACGGGGACAGGTAGTCTTTCTCAGTTTCAGGCATCCCCAGACCGGCGCTGTGGACCGCCAGCCCTTTTCTCTAGACGAAGTGGAAAGCCGCTTTGAGGTCCTTTCGGCGCAGAGGGCGGCCTACCGGGCACGACCCGAGATCGTTCGCCTGGTGGCCGAGGCGCACCGGCTGGAACACGCCTACCTGTTCAATCCCCTGTTCGCCACCGAGACCTCGCTGATTGACCTGCTGCCCCACCAGTTGGCTGCCGTCTATGGCGTGCCACGCACGCCCGAAGCGCCTGGCGGACGGCCCGGCCTGCTGGATCATCCCCGGCTTCGCTTCCTGTTGGCCGACGATGCCGGCGCGGGCAAGACGATCATGGCCGGCCTGGTCGTCCGCGAGATGCTGCTGCGCCGGCTCGTCAAGCGGGTGCTCGTCGTCCCGCCCGCCGGCCTGGTGGGCAACTGGGAGCGCGAGCTGCGCAATCTCTTCGGCCTGCGCTTTCGCATCCTCTCTGGCGCCGATGCCCAGGACGGCAACCCTTTCACCGACCCACGCAGCGACCTGGCCATCATCAGTGTGGACACGCTGTGGCGCGACCGGATGCGCAAAGCGTACCTGGCAGCGCCGCCTTACGACCTGGTCGTCTTTGACGAGGCCCACAAGCTGAGTGCCAGACTTGACGCGGACTTGGCGATAGACAAGACGCGCCGCTACGAGATGGCGGAGCAAGTCGCCCGGCAGGACCGCCACCTGTTGCTGATGACGGCCACGCCCCACATGGGCAAGGACGATCCCTACTATTTTCTGTGGCGGTTGCTGGAGCCAGAGTTGCTTTCCAGCCGAGAGGCCTTTGGCCGATTGACCCCGACCCAGAAACAGCGCTATCTGCTGCGGCGCATGAAGGAAGATATGGTGCGCTTTGACGGCACGGCCATTTACCCACCCCGTGAAAGCAAGACTATCGAGTATCCGCTGACGCAGGGACCGGGGCAGGAGCAGGATCTGTACGATCAGACCACCGTCTACTGCGAGACACACTACGACCTGGCGCGGCTGCGCAACCGTTCGGCGGCCGGCCTGGCCATGAGCATCCTGCAACGGCGACTGGCTTCGTCCACCTGGGCCCTGTCCAAGTCCCTGGAGCGCCGGGCTGAGAAGCTGAGCCAGACGCTGCAGGCATTGGAAAGCGGCCTGCTCAGCCTGGAAGAGTTGGCGGCTCGCCAGTCGGTTCTGCCTGTCAAAGACGTGCGGGATACCAAGACCGGCGACGAGGAAGAGAGCGAGGAAGGATTTGAGGAGTCCGAGCGACAGGACGAAGCCGCCGCTGCCGCGACCGAGGCCCGCACGGTGGAGGAACTACGGGACGAGCTGACTGAGGTGGAGCGACTGGTGAGACTCGCCCGCCAGGTCTACGACCGTAAGCAGGAAAGCAAGTTCGAGAAACTGTGGCAGGCGTTGGAAGAGTACCCCGATGGTTCGGCTCCGCTCACCACAGGTACCAAGGTGCTCATCTTTACCGAGTTCCGGGACACGCTGAGCTTTCTGGTGAGCCGGCTGGAAGGCAAGGGACTCACCGGCAAGATCGCCCAGATTCACGGCGGGATGGACTACAAAGAGCGCGACCGCCAGGCCGCCTTTTTCCGCAAACCCGATGGCGCACGTATCCTGGTGGCTACCGACGCCGCCGGCGAGGGCATCAACCTGCAATTCTGCTGGCTGCTGATCAACTATGACATTCCCTGGAACCCGGCCCGCATCGAGCAGCGGATGGGCCGCGTGCAC